>QCHE01000006.1:0-40000 GCA_003278065.1 Pelagibacteraceae bacterium AG-390-O04 | reverse complement strand
AACCTTGCGGTCGTACTCCCCAGGCGGTGTGTTTATCGCTTTCGCTGCGACACTGAAAATAAATTTCCAACGTCTAACACACATCGTTTACGGCATGGACTACGAGGGTATCTAATCCTCTTCGCTACCCATGCTTTCGTTCCTCAGTGTCAGTAATGATCCAGAAAGCTGCCTTCGCAATTGGTATTCTTTCTAATATCTACGAATTTCACCTCTACACTAGAAATTCTGCTTTCCTCTATCAAACTCTAGCTGAAAAGTTTTGATGGCAGTTCCAGAGTTAAGCTCTGGGATTTCACCACCAACTATTTCAACAACCTACGAACTCTTTAAGCCCAGTAATTCCGAACTACGCTAGGTCCCTTCGTATTACCGCGGCTGCTGGCACGAAGTTAGCCGGACCTTCTTATTCGGGTACAGTCATTTTCTTCCCCGACGAAAGAGCTTTACAACCCAAAGGCCTTCTTCACTCACGCGGCATCGCTGCATCAGAGTTTCCTCCATTGTGCAAGATTCCCCACTGCTGCCTCCCGTAGGAGTTTGGGCCGTGTCTCAGTCCCAATGTGGCTGATCATCCTCTCAAATCAGCTATTGATCACAGTCTTGGTAGGCCATTACCCTACCAACAAACTAATCAATTGCAGGCTCATCCAATGGTGCATAAAGCTTTCTCCGTAAAGACTTATCCGGTATTAGCACAAGTTTCCTCGTGTTATTCCAGGCCATAGGGTAGATACCTACATGTTACTCACCCGTCTGCCACTAAGTATTGCTACTTCGTTCGACTTGCATGTGTTAGGCGTGCCGCCAGCGTACGTTCTGAGCCATGATCAAACTCTCAAGTTTAAAAACGGCGCACACTAGCTTCTATATAAATTCTAAGAATAAAATTTATATAATGTTGAAGTGTGTACGACAAATTTTGGTAACCTTAACCGTCCACACTTCTCTTCTTAAATATTTACTTTTTATACAGCTAATTGAACTAAAAAAGCCCAATAATCCTCAATTAATTTATTAAATTACATTAATTTTACTGAGAAAGTTTGATGCTTATAGGCTAAAATTATGAGAAATCAAGCGTTTAAGAGTAAAAAAACTATAAAAAACCCTTCATTTTTAAGGGTTTTTTTTGATTTTTTAATAATGGTGAACTAATAATTGAAAATTTAAAAATTATAGATGTTAAACAAATTCAAAAGCAAATTTAAAAATAAAAATGAGATTATAGCTTTAGGTATACTTTTATTAGTCACTATTATTTCAACGAGTTACCATAATTACACAAAAATGAAAATTACTGATAACTACAAAAGTATAATTAATAATATTTATTTTAAAAAAACTCTAAATCATTTTTTTTATAATTTGGAGCCAAAATTTAAAAAAATAAGACATCAGATAAATATAGGAGAAACTTTTGATAGTATCTTGAATGAATATTCAATTAATAAAAATGAAATACAAAATATTAAAAATAAACTTTCTAAAAAAGTAAATTTAAATAAACTAAACACTAATCAAAAAATTTATCTTACTATTGATCAATCAAATAATTCAGTTAAAAATTTTATATTTCAAATATCTAATAAAGAAAGAATTCTTTTAACTAGAAACAATGATACTGACAATTTTAATCAAGAAATTATATTAACTAAACTAAATAAAAAGATTATTTATAAAGAAAATTTGATTATTCAAAGCTTATATAAATCAGCAACAGATAAAAAAATTCCTGTAAGTACAATAATTGAATTTGCGAGAGTTTATGGTTTTCAAGTTGACTTCCAAAGAGATATTAGAAAAAGAGATAGATTTCAAATTATGTACGAAGTTTTTGTGGATGAAAATGAAAAAATAATTGAAACTGGTAATATACTTTTTGCTAATCTTATATTAAGTGGTGAAGATAATTCACTTTATTACTTCGATAAAAAAGGAAGTATTGGACACTATGATAAAAATGGAAAAAGTATTCGAAAAGCATTAATGAAAACACCAATTAACGGTGCACGATTATCATCACCTTTTGGAATGAGAAAACATCCTATTGATGGATTTAACAAAATGCATCGTGGAACTGATTTTGCAGCACCGATGGGCACACCTATAATGGCATCAGGTTCAGGAGTGGTTAAAAAAGCAGGATGGTGTGGAGGTGGTGGTAATTGTGTGATGATAAGACATAATTCAACATATGAAACTATATATGCACACATGTCAAAATTTGCAACGGGAATTAGAAATGGCAAAAGAGTAAAACAAGGTCAAATAATTGGCTACGTTGGTTCAACTGGTAAATCAACGGGTCCACATCTCCATTATGAGGTTTTGATAAATGGGAAAAGAGTCAATTCACAAACTTTAAAGTTACCCTCTGGAAAAATTTTAAAAGGGGATGAGAGAAAGATATTTGAAACGAAAAAAATAAAACTAAACGTTTTAAAATCAGAAAAGATAATAGGGATTAAATAATTTTTAAATACTTAGAGATCTTTTTAGACTTCAGCTGTTTTACTTTTTGATTCCTCTACAACTTCAGTTTCTTTATTTTCAATATTTTTTGTATCCAATTTTTTATTAGCATCAGTTGAGTTTTCCCCAAATTTTGCTTTTCTATGACTTTCTTGCTCATTTAATACCCTTGTAAAATAATCTGCGTGTTGAAAATAATTTTCTGAAAGTATTTTATCGCCATTTGACAAAGCTTCTCTTGCAAGATTATTATATTTTTCTATTAATTTAGAAGCGTTGTGATTATTTCTGCCAGGAATTTTTCTTTGAAAATTTTCATTATTCAAATTTGATACAAATTTAGGTCTGTTCCCGTTTGATTTAAAACCTCTGTCATTCCTACGAAAGTTGTTTCTTCTTATATTGCTATTGTTTCTAAACGTTACCATAATTTTTTTATTATTTCTTTGTGCTTACTATACAACGATCTTTTTTTGCAAGATCCTTGATTACCTTATTAATATAAAAGCCTTTCTTTAATAATAATTGTCTAACCATTTCTCTTTGGTTGAAAGCAATTTCTAAAACTAATTTTCCATTTCTTTTTATCAGTTCAGAGGACTTGTTAACAACTTTTCTGATTTCTGACATTCCGTCTAATCCACCATCTAGAGCTGCTTTCGGCTCAAAATTTATAACATCTTTATCCAAATATCTAAGATCTAATTTTTTGATATAAGGAGGATTAGATATAATTAAATCATATTTGCCCTTATCAAAATTGTCAATATCTGATTTAAATAATTTTATTCTATTACTTACACCAAGTTTATGGGCATTAATTTTACATATTTTTAAAGAATGATGACAAATATCAATTCCTTTTGCGTAAAAATCTTTTCGTTCTTTAAGAATTGAAAGCATAATACACCCTGAGCCAACACCAATTTCTAAGAAATTAATCTTATTCTTATATTTATAATTATTTAGTACTTGTTCAATTATCAACTCTGTATCAGGTCTTGGAATCAAAACATCTTTACTAACATTGAATTCATTTTTCCAAAAGTATTTTTTACCAGTTAAATAGGCTATTGGTTTACCCTTTGAGCGCTGATTAATTAATTCTTGAAAATAAGAATATTCATTCTTTTTAATTTCTTTATCTAAATTTAAAATTACATATTCTCTATTTTTTTTAATAGCTTTTGAAATTAACAACTCACAATCAAGTAAAGGTGTTTTTATTTTATTGATTATTAAATTATGAAAAGCATCTTTTATCGCTGTTCTAATATCCATAATTAATTTAAACTGTTAAGACTCTCCTCCTGTGCCTGCAAAGTTAATGATTCTATCATTTCATCAAATGCCTCACCTTCTAAAAACTCTTCAAGCTTGTGAAGAGTTAAGTTTATTCGATGATCAGTTACTCTCCCTTGTGGAAAATTATATGTTCTAATTCTCTCTGATCTATCACCACTTCCAATTTTGTTTTTTCTATCTTGAGATCTCTCTTTATCTATTCTTGATCGTTCAAATTCATAAAGCCTTGCTCTTAAAATTTTCATTCCTTTCGCTTTATTTTTATGTTGAGATTTTTCATCTTGCTGAGAAACTGTTAGACCTGTGGGTATATGAGTAATTCTAACTGCACTGTCAGTTGTATTTACTGATTGACCTCCTGGGCCTCCTGCTCTAAATACATCAATTCTTAAATCTGACTCATTAATCTTAACATCCACTTCTTCTGCTTCAGGTAATACTGCAACTGTTGCTGCTGAAGTATGAACTCTTCCTTGAGTTTCGGTGTCAGGAACTCTTTGAACTCTATGAACACCACTTTCATATTTTAATGTTGAATAAATATTGTTGCCTTTGATGGAGGCAATAACTTCTTTTAGTCCTCCGGCCTCACTTCTTGATATAGAGATTAATTCAACATTCCATTTTTTTTTATGACTTATTTTTTCATACATCTTAAAAAGATCAGATGCAAATAAACTGGCTTCCAAGCCTCCTGTTCCAGCTCGTATTTCAATAATTGCATTTTTTTTATCCGCTTCATCTTTTGGTAGAAGAAATAGCTTTAATTTTTTTTCATTTTTTTCATATTCTAGTTTCAAATCATTTAATTCGTTTTCAGCCATTTTTTTTAACTCATTATCAGAGTTTTTTTCATTTAAAATTTTATTTAACTCAAATTTATCTGACTCAAATGATAAATATTTTTTAGCATTTTCAATTATATCATTTAAATCGGAATACTCTTTTGACTTTTCAGCATATAATTTTTTATCTATATCTCCGGAAGAAAGATCTTTCTCTAAAGATGCATGTTTACTAATTAATTCTTCAATTGTTTTTTGTGGAATCATTTAATTTTTTTCAAGCTCATTAGCTTTTTTTTCAACTTCGTAAATAACTCTATTTATTATCTCATCAGTGATTACTTTTTCCGACTGAATACCAGACAAATAAAGCATATTATTTCCTTTGCCTCCTCCAGTAATTCCTACATCAGTCATAGCTGCCTCTCCGGGCCCATTTACAACACAACCTATTATAGATAACGTAATAGGAATTTTAATATGTGAAAGCTTTTCCTCTAAGATTTTAACTGTTTTAATTACTTCAAAACCTTGTCTTGCACATGATGGGCATGAGATGATTTTGACACCTCTATTTTTCAAATTTAAAGATTTTAATATTTCATTCCCTACCTTGACCTCTTTCACGGGATCATCTGATAAAGAAATTCTAATTGTATCACCAATTCCATCAAGAAGTAGGGTGCCAATTCCAATAGAGGATTTGATGCTACCTGATATAAAACTTCCAGCCTCAGTAATTCCTAGATGAAGAGGATAGTCAGTAACTCTTGAAAGCTGCTGATAAGCTTTTATCGATAAAAAAACATCTGATGACTTTACACTTATCTTAAAATTAAAAAAATCTTGATCTTCTAGTATTTTTATATTTCTTAAAGCACTTTCAACTAATGCTTCGGGACAAGGTTCTTTATATTTTTCAAGTATATCTTTTTCGAGTGAGCCTGCGTTAACTCCTATTCTTATTGAACAATCATTATTTTTTGCAGCTTTTAAAACATCATTAATTTTTTTTTTATCCCCAATATTTCCTGGATTAATTCTCAGACAACTTGCTCCATTCTCTGCCGCTTCAATGGCTCTTTTGAAATGAAAATGAATATCTGCGATTAAGGGAATATCAATATGTTTAACAATTTCTTTCAAGGCTTTTGATGAAGATTCATCTGGACAAGAAACCCTTACTAAATCAGCACCTTCATTTTGGATTTCGTGAATTTGTTTTATTGTTGCTTTTACGTCTGTAGTTAAAGTATTTGTCATAGATTGAACTGAAATTGGATTGTCTCCTCCAATTTTAATTTTACCTACACTAATTACTTTTGTTTTTTTTCTCTTAATATCTCTAAAAGGCCTTATGCTCATTTCTTTATTTATCTAATCTAAACTCTTTATGCAAAACTGCTAAAGCTTTTTTTGTATCAAATTTATCAATTAATACTGAAATTTTAATTTCAGAAGTTGAAATTACTTGAATATTTATTTTTTTTTTTGCCAAAGCTTGAAACATTCTAAAAGTTACACCTGGAGTTGTGACCATTCCTACCCCAATTATAGAAATTTTTGAAACTCCCTTTGTGAAAAGTAATTTTCTATATTCAATATTTTTATTTTCTCTAATTATTTTTTTTGTTTTAAACAAATCATCTTTTTTGATAGTAAAAGTTAAATCTGTCTCCTTACCATTTGCAGAAATATTTTGAACTACCATATCAACATTTATAGAATTTTTTGATAATGGTTTGAAGATAGATGCTGCAACTCCAGGCTTATCTTTAACACCGATCAGTGTGACTTTGGAATCATTATGTGTTGATGAAATACCAGTAATAATTTTATTGTTAATAATATTTGATCTTTTTGTAATCAATGTTCCAGATTTATTAACAAAAGAAGATTTTACTTCAATATCGATTCTATTTAATCTTGCATCTTGAATTGAAACTGGCTGCATTACCTTAGCTCCAAGTGATGCCATTTCTAACATTTCTTCATAAGAAATGGTTTTTATTTTTTTTGCTTTTTTCAATTTGTTGGGGTCAGTTGTATAAACACCTTCAACATCAGTATAAATTATACATCTTTCAGCTTTAAAAAATTTAGCTAATAAAATAGCAGTAGCATCAGATCCACCTCTTCCAATAGTTGTTACTCTATGACTATTATTTATTCCCTGAAAACCAGTTATAATTGGTATTCCGCCCTCTTTTAAATAATGAAGAATCTTATTTTTATTAATTTTAACAATTCTTGAATTCTTATGCAGGCCTTTAGTAAAAATTGGTATTTGCCATGCTAACCATGATCTGGCTTTTAAACCTTTATGAACAAGACTTCCTGCAATTAGAGAACAAGCAATTTGTTCTCCTGATGAAACGAGCGCGTCGTATTCTTCGTCTGAAAAATTTTCACTAATTTCTTGAGATTTTTTAACTAATTCATTAGTAACACCACTCATAGCTGATGAAACAACAATTACTTTGTAATTTTTTTTTTTATGTTCATTTATAATATCAGCTACTTTTTTGATTTTCCCTATTGATCCTACTGATGTGCCGCCAAATTTTAATACTACAATTTTCATGATAAATACTTATCTTAAAATAAAAAATATATTGATAAAATACATCTTGATTATAATGTCAAATTACTAATGAAAAATAGCACAATTAATAAAGAAGAAATAGAAAAATTTTCAAAAATGGCAGAGGATTGGTGGGATCCTGTAGGAAAATTTAAACCATTACACAAATTTAATCCAATTAGAATTGAATATATCAAAAATAATATAGTCAAAACTTTAAGACTTAAAAAAGGAAAAAAACCTCTAGAAAATGTAAAAATATTAGATATTGGATGTGGTGGGGGCTTATTATCAGAACCAATGTGTAGAATGGGTGCTGATGTTACGGGAATAGATGCATCAAGTAAAAATATAAATATTGCTAAAGTTCATGCAAGGAAAAATAATTTAAAAATAAAATATATTTGCTCATCCCCTGAAAAATTAAAAACTAATTTAAAATATGATGTAATTCTAAATATGGAAATAATTGAACACGTTGAAAATGTACCTATATTTTTAAATTCATGTACTAAACTATTAAAAAAAAATGGAATTATGTTTGTTGCGACACTAAACAAAACACTTAAATCGTATGTTTTTGCTATAGTTGGAGCAGAATATATACTAAGATGGCTTCCAATAGGAACTCACGATTGGGAAAAATTTGTTAAGCCTGAAGAATTAATTGATATCTTAAGTAAAAATAATCTTAAACTAGATAAATTAGATGGTGTCAAATTCAATATAATAACAGACAACTGGAGTCTTAGTTCAGATAAATCAATTAATTATATTGCTAAGTTTATTAAAAATTAATTATTCTTATCTTCTATCCAAGGAATTGTTTGTGTATCAATCCCTTCTTCTTTAAGTTCTTTTAAATCTTCTTTCGAAGCTGTTCCATAAATATTTTTTTTATTTTTTTTACTATCATAATGAATTGATCTAGCCTCATAGGCAAAATTTTCTCCCACATATTCAAAATTATTTTTGATAAACTTTTTATACTCTTTTACTTTTTTTTGTATAAATTTATATTTTTCAGATATTTTTTCGGTTTTACCATGAGAATTTTTTTTTATTAATTTTGGTGCCATTAGATTTTTTTCTATCCTTAGTGATCCACAACTATGACAATTTAACAGATTTTTTTTTTCAATTTTTCAAACTCTTTAGATGCTGCAAACCAACTATCAAAAGTTAATTTACAGTTTTTACATTTTAAGTTGTATTTAATCATATAATTTATTTAAGCATGATATTTCAAAAATCAATATCATTAACTTCTATAATCTGAGTTTATATCAATATATTTTTTTGTTAAATCCATTGTGAAAGCAGTAAAATTTTTATTTCCACTTGCAACATCAACATTAATTTCGATATGTGAGTTTCTCATATATTCTTTTGTCTCATCTTCATTAAATTGATTATAGAATTTCCCTTTGTGAACAATAATTAAATTACCAAATTTAATTGATAACTTACTTAAATTAATTTCTCCCTCTGATTTACCTATTGCCATAATTATTCTTCCCCAGTTGGGATCTTCTCCTGAAATAGCAGTTTTAACTAAAGGTGAATTTGCAATCGAAAAAGCAATTTTTTTTGCATCATTTTCTGATTTAGATTTTAAAATATTAATAGTTATAAACTTTGAAGCACCCTCTCCATCTGCCACAACTCTTTTTGCCAAATTAAGTAAAACTTTATTTAAAGATTCTTCAAAATATTTTAATTTTTTATCAGATATATTATTTATTTTTACGTGCTTTGCTTTGCTTGTAGAAAAAATTGAAACCATATCATTTGTACTTGTATCTCCATCACATGAAATTGCATTAAAAGTGTTTTCAATATTTTTTTTTAATAATTTTTTTAATATTTCATTTGATATATCTGCATCTGTAAAAACATAACCCAAAGTAGTAGCCATGTTTGGCTGTATCATTCCTGAGCCTTTCGCAATTCCATAAATTTTAATTGGAGTTTTGCCTATCAAACATTCTTCCATAGCCATTTTGGGTTGTGTATCTGTTGTCATTATTCCAAGTGCTGCTTTCATCCAAATATATTTATTTTGGGTATATTTAATATTTTTAATTAAATCAGAAATTTTTTTTTTTATTTTTTCAGAAGGAAACTTTTCCCCAATTGTGCCTGTGCATCCAAAAATAATATTATTTGGTCTAATTTTTATTGGAGTTTCATCATCCTCTTTTTGTTTTTCAGTTAATTGTTTTGAAATAATTTCTGAGATTTCCTCCATACTCTTATATCCTTGTTCACCAGTAAAGGCATTAGCATTTCTAGTGTTAACAAGTAATGAAAAAATTTTTTTTGATTTTTGATTTAGATTCCATTTTATGTTTTCAGAGACAATTTTTGACTGAGTATAAACTGATGCAAAATTTGCACCATCTCTAAAATAAAACATAACTAAATCATCTCTATCACTTCCATATAAATTTGCGCTAACAGTTGATATTGAAAGACCATCTAAATGGTCAAGATCTTGAAATTGTATCATTTTTCGATCTTTTGATTTTGATGATAAAAAATTGTTTATATTAATTCCCATAATCTTTAAAATAATTATTTAATAATTATATTAAAAGATATAAGTAATTTGTATATCAAAAACGCATGCTAAACCCTTTAAGTTTTATTTCAAAATTTATCAAATCTGGCAATCAGAAAGAATTGGACAGAATTTCTAAAATTGTAGATAAAATAAATTTACTAGAAGAAAATTTAAGCAATCTCAAAAATGAAGCCTTTCCTAAAAAAACAATGGAATTTAAGGAGCAAATCAAAAATGGTAAATCTTTAGATGCAATTTTACCAGAGGCTTTTGCTCTTGTAAGAGAAGCTTCAAAACGAACGAGAAATGAACGTCACTTTGATGTGCAATTAATTGGTGGAATAGTTCTTCATGAAAATAAAATTGCTGAGATGAGAACTGGTGAAGGTAAAACTTTAACAATTGCTTTATCTGCGTATTTAAATGCACTTGAAGATAAAGGAGTACACGTTGTGACTGTTAATGATTACTTGGCAAAAAGGGATTCTCAAGAAATGGGACAAATATATAATTTTTTAGGATTGTCATCTGGTTTTATTAATAACAATCAAAATGATGAGGAAAGAAAAAAAAACTATAACTGTAATATAACTTACGCAACGAATAGTGAATTGGGATTTGATTATTTAAGAGACAATATGAAATTTTCTATAATTGAGAAAGTACAAAGAGGTCATCATTATTCTATTGTAGATGAAATAGATTCTTGTCTCATTGATGAAGCAAGAACTCCTCTGGTTATATCTGGTGCAGCTGAAGACAAAACAAATCAATATCTGGCTATTGATAAATTAATCAAACAATTAGATAAAAATGACTATGAAATTGATGAAAAAGATAAAAATATTCTTTTAACAAATGATGGCATAAATAATGTGGAAAATATTTTTTCTAATGCAAAAATTTTAAAAAATAATAATTTTTATGATCCTGAAAATTTAGCTTTAGTTCATCACGTTAATCAGGCTTTAAGGGCCAATCATTTATTTGAAAAAGGTAAAGATTATATCGTTAAAGATAATAGTTTAAAAATTATTGATGAGTTAACTGGTAGAATTTTAGAAGGTAGAAGATTTGGTGATGGTCTTCACCAAGCTTTGGAAGCAAAAGAAAAAATTAAAATACAAGCAGAAAATCAAACTTTAGCATCTATAACTTATCAAAATTATTTTAAACTTTATGGAAAAATTTCAGGCTGTACAGGAACGGCAGCTACCGAAGCGGAAGAATTTTTTGAAATTTATAACTTACCAGTTGTTGTCATTCCAACTAATAAGCCAATGATACGAGTTGACTATAATGATCAAATTTTTAGAACAGAAGTAGAAAAAAATCATGCCATTATTAAACGGATAAAAGAATGTCACACTGCTGGTCAACCTCTTCTAATTTTTACTTCAAGTATTAATAAGTCTGAAATTTATTCTAAACTACTTTCAAAAGAAAAAATAAAGCACGTTGTGTTAAATGCCAAGAACCATGAAAATGAAGCCGAAATAATTGCTAATGCAGGTAAAGAAGGCTCAGTAATTATTACAACAAGTATTTCAGGACGAGGAGTGGATATTCAATTAGGTGGGAAAAAAGGATCCGCACCAAATGAACAACTAAAAAAAGATAAAGAAAAAATCAAGTCTTTAGGTGGTTTGTTTGTAATTGGTACTGAGAGAATGGAGTCAAGAAGGGTTGACAATCAAGCTAGGGGAAGATCTGGAAGACAAGGTGACGAAGGAAATTCAATATTTTATGTAAGTCTTGAAGATGATTTAATGAGAATTTTTGGTTCTGAATCTATGAATAATATTCTTCAAAAATTAGGATTAAAAGATGGTGAAAGTATAGATCATCCATGGATTAACAAAGCCCTTGAGAGAGCCCAACAAAAAGTCGAGGCAAGAAATTTCGATATTAGAAAAACTCTAATTAAATTCGATAATGTACTTAATGACCAACGACATGTTATTTTTTCTCAAAGAGATGATGCAATGAATAGTAAAGAAATATTTAATTATTCGGAAGGATTTTTAAATGAAATTCTTGATAATTTAACAAAATTAAAAATCAATAAAGTGTCTAATCCTAATAATAACGAATTTGATACGAAATTAAAAACTCTTATGGGTAAAAGTTTAGATGAAAATCAATTTAAAGAGCTCGTTTTACAAAAAGATATTGATTTTAAACAAAAAATTACTGATAAATTTTATGAGAATAGAAACGAAAGAACAAAAATTTTAAATGATGAACAATCAAAAGAAATAGAAAAAAGAATACTTTTACAAACAATAGATATGAATTGGAAATCCCATATTCAGTATTTAGAACAACTGAGACAAGTGATTGGGCTTAGATCTTATGGACAAAGAGATCCTTTAATTGAATATAAAAAAGAAGCGTTTGATTTATTTTCAAATTTATTAGAAAAATTAAAATTAGATTATATTACTATTTTAATGAATTTAAAAATAATTGAACAACAAACAGAAAACAAAACAAAATTCAATAACAAAGAAATTGATCCTAAGTATAAGGGTAGAAAAATGAGGAGAAATGAACCTTGTTTTTGTGGATCAGGAAAAAAATATAAGCATTGCTGTGGTTCTTTATAAAATAAATAATAATAAAGAGATCAGAGAAATAAATAATCCAAAAAGTAGTAAATATTTTTTATTATCTAAAAATAGACCAATATAATTTTTTTTCACTTCTAAAGACGTTAAGTTTTCTGGGTTAGAAATAAAACCTTTACCTCTTCCAATTTTTAAAAATTTATTTTTTCTATGATTTAAAATATCATCAGATGACATTTCATTAAAAATTTTTAAATTCTGACTAATTGACTTCTTAACATTAATTAAAATCAAACTCTTATCTCTGTGAGCTCCTCCTAATGGTTCTTGAATTATTTCATCTATAACATTTAATTCTAAAAGATCTTTTGCAGACAATTTCATTGCGCTTGCTGCATCTAGCATTTTTTTTGGGTCTCTCCATAAAATTGTTGCACACCCTTCTGGTGAAATTACAGAATAAATAGCATTTTCAAGCATCAAAACTTTATTTGATGAAGCTAATGCGATTGCTCCTCCAGATCCTCCTTCACCAATTACAATTGATAAAGTTGGAACTTTTAATTCCATGCAACATTCAATTGACTTTGCTATAGCCTCTGCTTGACCTCTTTCTTCGGCACCAACACCAGGATAGGCCCCTGGAGTATCAATGAATGAAATAATTGGAATATTAAACTTATCAGCTAATTTCATTAATCGGATTGTTTTCCTATATCCTTCTGGTCTCATCATTCCAAAATTTCTTTCAATTCTTGAATCTAAATCTTCTCCCTTCTCTTGACCAATTACTAAAACTGATTGACCATCAAATTTTGCAAAACCAGTTATTACAGATTTATCTTCTCCATAATATCTATCACCAGCTAGAGCAACAAAGTCATCAAACAAATTATCTATAAAGAATTTTGATTTTGGTCTATCCTCGTGCCTGGCAACCATTGTTGTTTGCCAATGATCAAGGTTTGAATAAATATCTTTTAATTTTTTATCTAATTCTTGCTGAGTCTCTGAAATTTTTTTAGTATCAACTTCTGATAATCCCTCTTGATTATAAGGGTCTTTTAATTTTTCTAACTCATTCTCAATATTTTTGATTTCTGTTTCAAAATTTAGATAATTTTTCATTATAATAAGAATATTACTTAAAAAACAAAAAAGGCAATAAAATGTTTTTAATGGGACTAAACAGCATTTGACTTCATTAGTTTAACAAGTAAATTTATTAATTAGAATATGGTTTATTTGAGTTATATTTCTAAAATTAAATATAAAGTATAAACCTCTGAGATTGGAAATAAGATAATAATATGAAAGAAAAATACGTCAAAATAAATGACTTAAAAGTTTCAGAAATATTGCTCAAATTTGTAAATGATGAACTTTTAAAAGATACAGAAGTTTCGCCTGAATATTTTTGGAAAAATTTTAATAAAGTAATTCACGAACTTGCTCCAAAAAATAAAGAATTAATTATCAAGAGGAATGAAATTCAAAAAAAAATTGATCAATGGCATTTAGAAAATAAATCTAAAGAAATAAATTTAAATGAATATAAAAAATTTTTAAAAGAGATTGATTATCTAAAAGAAGAAGGTCCAGATTTCAAAATTGAAACTGAACATGTTGACGATGAAATAAGTAATATTGCTGGACCACAATTAGTTGTTCCGGTAATGAATGCAAGATATACTCTAAATGCTGCTAATGCTAGATGGGTAAGTTTATATGACAGTTTATATGGCACAAATATAATAGAGTCAGAAGAAGGGGGAAGTGAAAGATATGATCCTAATCGTGGTCAAGAAGTCATAAAATATGTAAGAGAGTTTTTTGATAAATATATACCCATCGATGGAACGAGTTGGAAAAATATTAGTTCTCTTAAAATAGTGGATAATAATTTAATAATTACAAAAGATGACTATAATTATAAATTAAAAGATGTTGATAAATTCATTGGACATAGAGGTAACGCTCTAAAGCCAGAAGCCATAATACTTAAAAATAATAAACTTCATTTTGAAATAATAATTAACCCAGGTGCATTTAGTGCTGCGCACGATATAGCTGGAATAAGTGATGTTATTGCAGAGTCCGCAATTTCTACAATTTGTGACAATGAGGATAGTGTAGCTGCTGTTGATGCTGAAGATAAAGTTGTTTGTTATAGAAATTGGCTTGGATTAATGAAAGGTAATTTAAAAATAGAGTTCGAAAAAAACGGTAAAATTTTAGAGAGAAAATTAAATCCTGACAGAAGTTATATTTCAAAAGATGGTAAAGGTTTAAAATTACATGGAAGAAGCTTGCTCCTGATAAGAAATGTCGGTCATTTAATGACGAACTCCTCAATTCTTTTAAAAGATGATACTGAAATACCCGAGGGAATTATGGATGCTTTTTTTACAACAATAGCTGCACTTCATGATTTAAAAAGAAAAAAAAATTCAAGAAAAGGATCTATTTACATAGTAAAACCAAAAATGCATGGTCCTGAGGAAACCGAGTTTACAAATTTGATTTTTACAAAAGTTGAAGAAGTTTTAAATTTAAAAAAATTTACATGTAAAATTGGAATTATGGACGAGGAAAGAAGAACATCGGCAAACCTTAAAGAGTGTATTAGAACTCTCAAAAATCGAGTATTTTTTATTAATACAGGTTTTTTAGATAGGACTGGCGATGAAATGCATACATCAATGGAAGCAGGACCTATGATTAAAAAGGGTGATATGAAATCATCTAAATGGATCCAGGCCTATGAAAATAATAATGTGGACATTGGTCTAAGATGTGGTTTTTCAGGAAAAGCTCAAATCGGAAAAGGGATGTGGGCTATGCCAGATAAAATGCTAGAAATGATGAAGGATAAAATTAACCACTTAAAGGCAGGTGCAAACTGTGCATGGGTGCCTTCACCTACCGCAGCCTCATTACACGCATTACATTACCATCAAATAAATATTTTTGATGAACAGCAAAAAATCTTAAAACGTGATAAGGCTAAACTTGATGATTTATTAACAATACCTGTAGCTGATCGACCTAATTGGTCTGTTGATGAAATAAATAAAGAAATTTCAAATTCTGCTCAAACTCTTTTAGGATATGTTGTTAGATGGATTGATCAAGGAGTAGGCTGTTCAAAAGTTCCTGATATAGATAATGTGGGTTTAATGGAAGATAGAGCTACATTAAGAATTTCATCTCAACATATTGCGAATTGGATACATCATGGTGTTACTACTAAAATACAAGTTATAGAAATCATGAAAGAAATGGCCATAATAGTAGATAAACAAAATAAAAATGATAAAAACTACTCAAATATGAGTGATGATTTTGATAATTCAATCGCTTTTCAAACTGCTTGTAATTTAATCTTTGAGGGTAAAAGTCAACCTTCAGGATACACTGAACCACTTTTACACTTAAATAGAATTAAAAAAAAGTCTATTAAGAATTAGAATTTAAATTTGACCTATTTTTAAAAGCAGAAAATAAAGTTCCATCATCTAAGCTTTCAATTTCTCCACCAACTGGCAGTCCTTGAGCTAACTTGGTTATTTTTACATTTGTATGTTTTAAACTATCTTTGACGTAATATGCAGTTGTTTGCCCTTCAACTGTAGCACTTGTTGCTAAAATTACCTCTTCAATTTTATCTTTCGCTACTCTATCAACTAACGAATTTATTAATAGATCTTCTTTTCTATGACCAACAGAGGCAAGTGTTCCACCAAGAATATGAAAATAACCTTTAAATATGTTAGAATTTTCTATAGACCATTGATCTGCAATATCCTCTACTACACAAATTTTATTAAATTTTTCACTAGCATTATGACAATTGATACATCCATCAATATTTGATTTTAATGATCCACAAGCATTACATCGAGTAACATTTTTATAAACCTGTGCTAATGAATTTACCATTGGTTTTACTAATTCATCTCTATTATTTATTAATTTAAGAACTACTCTTTTAGCTGATTTTGGTCCTAAACCTGGTAATTTAGAAATTAATTTTATTAGATCCTCTATTTCACTAATATTTCGCATTATTTATAAAGGCCATTTAAAACCAGGAATCCCAAAACCACCTGTGGCTTTAGAAATTTCTTCAGTTGTTTTAGATTTGAGTTGTATTTTTGCGTTGTTATGTGCCGCTACTATTAGATCCTCAATCACTGACTTATCTTCTTTCATAATATCATCAGATATTTCTATTTTATGCATTTCTCCCTCACCATCTAAAATAACTTTAACCGAATTAGATCCTGATACACCTTCAGCTTTTATGTTTTTTATTTTTTCTTGGCTTTCTTTCATTTTAGTCTCGAGTTCTTTAGCTTTATCCAAAATTTTTGAAAAATCTGTCATTTTACCTCATCTTTAGAGTTAGTTTTGATATCTTTTAGTTCTGCATCTGGGAAAAAATCTCTTATAATTTTATATAGATTTGTTTTTTTTGCTTTTTCCAAAATCTCTATTTGTTTATTTTTTTCTTTTTCTTTAATAGACATTTCCCCTTTATTTTTACTTAAGCTTATAATCCATCTTTGATTTGTCCATTCAAGAAGTTTTGCCGATAAATCTTTAACAAAATCTTTGTCCAAATTATCATTGAAAGAAATTTCTATTCTTCCTATTTCAAATTTAACAAGATTTACATTTTTTTCTAATTCATATTTTAATTTCATTTCTTTATTTGTATTACAAATTTCAATTAGGTTTTCGAAAGAATTTATTAAAGTTTTATTTATTGATTTTGTTTCAATTTGAGACTCTACTTTTATTTTTTTTTCTTGAGATACATTTTTGATTTGATTTATAGTTTCATTATTAATTATCTTAGAGGATGCCTGCTCTATCTTTTTTTCATTATCATTCTCAACTATATTTTCTATTTTAATTTCATCTTTAGGTTTATTTCCATTCATATAGATCAATCTTTGCAAAAACATTTCGATTGATAAATTTTGATTAGAAACAATATCTAGTTCATCAATAGTTTTTATAGTAAATTGCCAAAATAAAATTAATATTCCTGTATCTATGTTATTCGAGATATCTTTAATTTTATTATATTCCTCATCATTTAACGAAAAATTTGTACTTTCTAAAGTCAAAAAATTTATATTCTTTAAATAATATAAAATTTCCAAAAAATCATTTATAAAAACTTTAGGATCAACACCTTGGTCAAAAATTTTTCTGTAAACTTCAATCACCTTTTTTTCATCACCTTTTAAAATTAATTCAAAAAGATCAATTAATTGAGACTTATCAAAATATCCAAATATTTTTTGAATAGTCTTTAAATCTAATTCTTCATCATTATTCAGGCTCAGCAACGCTCTATCTAGCAAAGATAATGCATCTCTAACAGAACCCTCTGAAATTTTTATTATCAATTTAAGAGCATCATCAGAAATTTTTCCATTTTCTTTATCTTTGATCATTTTAATATATTTAAATAATTCTGATGATTTTATTCTTGATAAATCAAATCTTTGACATCTTGAAACTACTGTAATTGGTATTTTTTTTATTTCAGTTGTTGCAAATACGAATTTTAAATATTCTGGTGGTTCCTCTAAAGTTTTTAATAAAGCATTAAACGCTTGCTTACTTAGCATGTGAACCTCGTCGATTATAAAAATCTTAAATTTTGATGATGTTGGCCCATATCTTGAAAATTCTATCAAATCTCTAACATCATCCACGCCTGTTTTACTTGCAGCGTCAATTTCTAGGACATCTATATGACTTGAGTTTGCAATGGCATCACAATTTTCACAAAAATTTTCTTTACATAAATTTTCAATTCCATTTTTACAATTTAAAGATTTAGCAACAATTCTTGCTATTGTTGTTTTTCCAATGCCTCTTATTCCTGTAAAGAGATAAGCATTAGGAATTTTATTTGCATTTATGGAGTTAATTATTGTTTCTGCAACAACTTCTTGACCCAACAAATCATCAAATGTTTTTGGTCTATATTTAAGAGCCAATACTTTAGAATTTTTATTCATTTTAAATATTTATTTAGGAGACTAGAACCTGAATAACTGTCTTTACGACTGCTTCTGTTAAGATCTGGTCGGGTTCAAGCAGCATCCACCTCTAGCCTCCATAAGTATTATAGCAGTTATATTTTCTAATCTACAAGAAAAGATTAAGAATTTTTTTCCCTTATTGGATCTGCCTCAAAAACTCCAAGAACATGAAAATCCTCGCAATGAAGACCCAATTCCTCTAAAGATTTTTGAACTTTGGGCTCTTCAATATGCCCGTCAAGATCACACAAAAAAAAGTATGAGTCGAAAGAATTTTTTTCCGGATAACTTTGCAACTTTGTTAAATTTACTCCATTAATCGCAAAACCTCCTAGTGATTGATATAGAGCTGCGGGTTTACTTTTTAACTTAAATAAAAAAGAAGTTATATATTTTTTATTTTTAAATTCTGGTTGTAAAATTTTTTTTCCCATAATTAAAAATCTTGTTAAATTTCCTTTTTCATTTTCTATATTTTTTTTAATTATTTCTAAGCCATATGTTTCTGCACTCAAAGTCGATGCTATAGCAGCATCTTGTTTATTTTTATTCCTTGATATCATTTCAGCAGATCCTGCTGTATCGGCTCTTACATTTTCATTAAAATTATATTTTTTTATAAATTTAGAACATTGAGATAAAGCTTGAGAATGAGAATATACATTCTTAATATTATCAATTTTTGTACCTGGAATTGCTAATAAATTATGCTCAATTTTTTGAAAATATTCTGCATAAATATTTAATCTATATTTGAAGATCAAATATTCTATACCTATGTTGCCTGTAATTCTATTAGACTCCGGGATCACTATTCTTGACTCATCATTTTTTGAAGCTTTGAGAAAACATTCATCAAAAGTCTTACATGGTATAATTTCTGCTTTTGGATTGATTGATAAAGATGCTAAATGAGAATAAGCACCAAAGGTCCCTTGAAAGTAAATTTTACTCATCAGGATTTATATTCCATAATTTTTTTAATAGCCACAAAATCCTCCTCTGTATCAACTCCTATTGGAGATGACTTTGCAAGAGCTACATTAATTTTTATACCATTATCTAATGCTCGCAATTGTTCTAAATTATTCTTTACCTCGTTTGGGGATTGATTGAATGAAACAAAATTTTTAAGTGTTTCTATATTATAACAATATATGCCTAAATGGTGATATATTTTTTCAATTTGCCCTGAAATTTTTCGCATGAAATTTAATGCTTCTGGAAAATTAGATTGATTTAAATTTTCTTTTGTTATCACTTTAACCACATTGCTCTTTTCATAGAATTTTTGATCTGTTATTTTTGAAGCTAAAGTCCCCATCTGTGAATTATTGTCTTTCATTTGATCATTTAAATTTTTAATATCTTCTATGTTCATAAGAGGCTCGTCTCCTTGAAGATTCATTACCAAATCAATATTAACACTATCAATTTTTTGCAAAGCTTCATAAATTCTATCTGTGCCAGTCTTATGATTTTTGTTAGTTAAAATTGCTTGGCCACCATTTAGTTTGACATCATCAATTATTTCTTGATCTCCAGTTGCAACTATTACTTCACCAATATTTGCCTCCTCTGCCTTCTTAAAAACGTGTGAAATAACTGATAAACCATTGATTTTTAATAGTGGCTTTCCGGGTAATCTTTTAGCTGATAACCTAGAAGGAATAATAACAAGAGTTTTCATTAATCTTTAATTTACTAACACAATATAAGTAGAGGCAAAATTGTACATTAAAATATATAAGCAATTTTTTGTTTATAGTGTTATACGTTCAAAATAATTTTTAATAAAATGGATTCTTTTGAATTAAATAAGATAATTGCTGCAGTTCTACTAGTTGCTCTACTTGTAATAGGTATTGGAAAGCTTTCTAATATTATTTTTCATGTAGAAAAGCCTAAAACACCTGGTTATGCTATTAATGTAGAGAAGGCAGTCGCAACTAGTACACAACCAAGCTCAGGTGAAACCGAAGAAAAAATTGATATTGCTGCTCTGATGGCAACTGGAGATTTAGCTATTGGGGAAAAAGTTTTCAAAAAATGTGCAGCTTGCCACTCTATCGCTAAAGGAGGAAAAAATAATATTGGTCCTGCGCTATATAACGTTGTCGGTAGGAAGATTGGTTCAATCAGTGATTATAAATACTCTAAAGCACTTACTGCCTATGGAAAAGAATGGTCATTTGAAGAATTAAATGGTTATTTAATAAAACCTGCTAAATGGATCAAAGGAACTAAAATGGCTTTTGCTGGTTTAAGAAAAGAAAAAGATAGAGCCTCAGTAATTTTATATTTAAACCAAAATTCAGATAATCCACTGCCACTACCTTAATTTTCCAAAACAATAAAGTAGAATAGATTTTTGTACATGAACTCTATTTATAGCTTGAAGCCAAACTTTTGACTTTTTACTTGAAAATACTTTTTCATCAACTTCTGTACCTCTAGGTAAGCAATGAAGAAAAATGCAATCTCTTTTTGCAAAATTAATAAGCCTTTTATTAATTTTAAACTTTTTAAAATGTTTTAATTTTTTTATCTTATCAACCTTATCATTCATTGAAATTACTTTATCTGAAAAAATGACGTCAGCTCCTGCAACTGCTTTTTTTGGATCATTATAAATAGAAATTTTATTTTTATTATTTTTAATATAATTCAAGATTTTTTTATTAGGCATATATTTTTTTGGACAACCAATATTTAATTTAAAAGAAAATTTAATTGATGCTGTAATTAAAGAATTTAAAACATTATTAGAGTCTCCAATCCAAGAAATATTTAATTTTGAAATTGGTTTTTTTTTAATTTCTTCAACTGTAAAAACATCTGACAATATTTGTGTTGGATGTGACGACGGACTTAATCCATTGATAATAGGGATTGATAAATATCTTTTAAATTCCTCTAATTTTTCATCACTATCAGTTCTAAGCATAAAAGCATTCCCAAAATTAGACAATATCTTTGCTGTATCTTCAATACTCTCGCCTCCTTTGGAAAGATGCAATTCATCTGGTCTAAGTGTTAATGTGCTCCCGCCAAGCTGTTTGATTGCTAGATAAAAACTTAGTCTTGTTCTTAAGCTAGATTTTTCAAACATTTGTATTAATAACTTACCCTTAAGAGGTGACCCCTTATCAACTTCAAGACTGCTTAGCTTCTTTCTTAAATTTTTTCTTCTTTTTGCGTCTTTTATAATTTTTCTAAGATCTATTGCTGAAATATCATTTAAATTAATAAAATGTTTCATATTAGCTTAAATCTTGACATACCTTATTTATAATTTTAAGAGCTTTATCTATCTCTTTTTTTTTGACATTCAGCGGTGGTAAGATCCGGATTACATTTTCAGCAGCTCGTATAGTTAATAATTTATTATCCATAAGTTTTTTGATAAATTTTGTTTGATCCTTGTAAAGCTGTATACCAATTAAGAAACCTCTGCCTCTTATTTCTTTAATCATACTAGGATATTTTTCTTTGATTATATTTAGGTTTAACAAAAAGTATTTAGACATTTTTTTTACACTGTTTAAAAACTTCTTATTAGAAACTATGTTCATAACCTCGTTTCCAATAGCCATAGCTAGTGGATTGCCTCCAAAAGTTGAACCATGGGTTCCTGGTATCATTCCTGAAGCAACTCTTTTATTCATTAAAACCGCTCCAATAGGAAATCCACCACCAATTCCTTTAGCAATTGGAACAATGTCGGGTTTAATCTTAGACTGCTCAAAAGCAAAAAAATCACCAGATCTCGAAATTCCTGATTGAACTTCGTCTAAAATTAATAGAATATTTTTTTTATTACAAATTTTTCTTAAATATTTAAGACATTTGTCTGGAATAGGCTTTACACCACCTTCACCCATTATTGTCTCTACCATAATAGCTGCCGTATTTTTTTTAATCTTATTATTTAAATTTGGAAATCTAGGTTTAGTATCTCTAAATATAACATGATCAAATCCTGGAACTTTTGGGCCAAAACCTTCTGTCATTTTTTTTGAACCACTAGCAAAAATTGTAGCAAGTGTTCTTCCATGAAAAGAATTTTTAATGCAAAGAATTCTATTTTTGTTGGGTTTACCGATAGAGTAAAAATATCTTCTAGCTACTTTTATTGCTGCTTCAGTTGCTTCTGCACCACTATTTTGAAACATTACGGATTCGGCGAATGTTTTTTTACACAACTTTTTTGCTAATTTTTCTCCCTCTGGAATTTGAAAAGCATTTGAAACATGCCATAATTTTTTTGATTGATTTTTAATTGTCTCAACTAGTTTTGGATGAGCATGACCTAAACAATTTACAGCTATTCCTTGCACAAAGTCTAAATACTTTGCTCCATTTGAAGTGTAAAGATAGCTGCCTTTACCCTTTTTAAATGAAATTTTTTTTCTGTTATAGTTTTTTGCTAAGTAACTCATCTAATTTGGTATAGTTAATTAAATGTAAATTTAAATAATAATTTACAATTTTCGATTGAAAACTTTAATCAGTTAAAATTAATAATTGTTAATAAGTATCAATAAATTCTTGTTAATTACAATGTTTTAACACTATATTGTGCTTTTTAATAAAGTTAACACATGATATAGATAATTATGAGCTGGAATGAGGAAAAAGTAAATAAATTAAAAGAACTTTGGGGAAAAGGGAATACTGCAAGTCAAATAGCTGAAATAATTGGTGGTATAAGCCGAAATGCTGTCATTGGAAAAGCTCATAGGTTGAATCTTTCTGCAAAGATAAAAACTAGAACAGCGACATCAAATCAAAATTTTAATAACTCTATGGAAAATAAAAATATTAAATCCAATAGAGGAAGAAGAAGTAAATTTAAATCACTGATAATTGAAAAAGACTTTGAGCCAGAAAATCCAAAACAATTAGAAGAACTAGATGAAAATTCTTGTAAATGGCCAATTGGACACCCTGATGAAAATGATTTCTATTTTTGTGGAAGATCATCTTTAAAAGATTTTTCATATTGTAAACTTCACTTACTTTATGCATATCAACCTAAAGGTAAGAAAGAGGACGTTGCAGACAAAGAGGAAATTCCTGAATTTATAGAGAAGAAAATCCAAACAGCTTAGATTAAAATTTAATCTTCTTCATTATCTTTATTTTTTAGATTATATTTTTCAGTTGAAAACTGACCACCTTCTATCCACATGTAAGAATATTTTTTGACCTCTTCATCAAAATTTTTTTTACTTGGTATACCTATATCTGAATTAGTTTTATATCTTCCTGACGCAACGTTATCATACTTTAAGAGTCTCAATTGATCTTCGGTAAGCAATGGGTTTGGAAATAATTGAAAAATTTTTGCAGAAAAATTAGCTAATAATAATGGTAAAGGAATAATTAATCTTTTTTTATCAATTAATTTTAATAATCTTTGAAGAATTTCTTTAAAATTTATAACTTCAGGGCCAATACATTCAATTATTTTAGAATTAATATTATTTGAAATTATAAAAAAAATAACATCAGTCAAATCTGAACAATGTATAGGAGTGAATTTAGTTTTACCCGAATAGTAAATTGGGAAAAAAGGTAACCTATTTAATAAAGTCATAAAACTTGTTGTAAAATTATCATCAACTGAATAAACGACTGATGGTCTTAAAATTGTTGCTAAAGGAAAATTCTTTAAAATTTCTTTTTCTCCCTCCAATTTACTTTTTGCATACTCACTATCTATTGCTTCATTAATTCCTAAAGCTGATAAATGAATTAAATTCTTAAGTTTATATTCTTTAGATAATTTCGCTAATAATGAGGGAAATAAAGTGTGAATATTGTAAAAAGTATTTCCTCTTTTTTTTTCAAATAAAATTCCAACTAAATTTATACATATGTCTGCTTTCCCAAATAACTCTCTAATTTTTTCCTCATCATAAATATTTGATTCGACAACGTCTATATATCCTGCATTTCCCTGGGTTTTTATAATATAACTTTTTTGATGGATATTACGGGTAACTACAGTAACTCTTATATTGTTTTTTGTAAGTTTTCTTATTAAGAATCTTCCTATTTGACCACTCCCGCCAAAAATTAGACAATTTTTAGGTTTCATATATATATATTTAAAAATGAATATTGAAATTAAACTTCACAAGACTGATTTACCAGATGATTTAAATTTAGGCAATGTAATAGCAGTCGACTGTGAATTTATGGGTCTAGATCTTAGAAGAGATCCTTTATGCTTAATACAAATATCATCTGGAAACTCTGATGCACATATTGTCCAGTTAGACCGATCAAATTATAAAGCTCCAAATTTAATAAAAATTTTATCTAATCAAGAAATTACAAAAATTTTTCATTTTGGAAGAGCTGATATAGCTCATATTAAATATTATCTAAAAACAAGTACGAACAATATACTTGATACAAAAATTGCATCAAAATTAGCAAGATCTTATTCTGATAGTCACTCATTAAAAACTTTGATCAAAGAATTCATAAATATTGATATTAGTAAACAATTTCAAAGTTCTGATTTTGGTGGTGAATTAACTCCTGCTCAACTTAAATATTGTGCAAATGATGTTGTGTACCTTCATAAGATACACACAGAATTGAGTAAAATTCTTGAAAGAGAAAAAAGGATTGACCTCTATAAAGATTGTTTAAAATTTTTAAAAACAAGAGTTGATCTAGATTTAGCATTATTCAAAGAGGATATTTGGTCTCATTAAATGAAAAAAATTAATTATATTAAAACTGCTAAAGAAGTTATTAATTTAGAAATTAAAGCACTAGAAAAACTTAAAAAAAGTATAAATAATTCATTTAATTTAGCTGTAGAAAAAATTACCAGATGTCAGTCTAAAATAATTTTATCCGGAGTTGGAAAAAGTGGTTTAATTGCAAATAAAATTGCAGCCACCATGTCATCTGTTGGTTCACCATCATTCTATTTATCTGCAAATGACTCTTCGCATGGTGATTTAGGATCTATAACAAGAAAAGATATATTGATATTAATTAGTTATTCAGGAAAAAGTAACGAACTTAAAAATATTATACAATATGCAAACAGAAATAAAATATTATTAATTGGAATTGTCTCAAAAAAAGACTCTCTACTATATAAAGCCTCAGATATTAAATTGTTAATACCACAAGTAATTGAGTCAGCAGGGATAGTGCCAACCTCAAGTACTACATCCCAACTTGCTTTAGGTGATGCTTTAGCAATAGCTGTAATGAAAAAGAAAAAATTTGGTAAGTTAGACTTTAAAAAGATTCATCCAGCAGGAAGTTTAGGAGCTCAACTAAAAACTGTAGAAGATATAATGTTAACAGGTGATAAAATTCCTTTTGTTGATGAAAACCTAGAAATGACTCGAGCATTAAAAATATTAACGCAAAAAAAACTTGGGGTATTGATAATAAGAAATAAAAAAAATCAAACAAAAGGTATTATCACAGACGGTCAAATTAGAAGATTTAATCTAAAAAATAGAAACTTACATTCAGAGCTGGTAAAAAATATAATGACTAAAAACCCTATAGGAATTGATAAAAATTCACTTGCAGTAAAAGCATTATCACTGATGAATTCAAATAAGATTACATCTTTATGTGTTTATGACAAAAAAAATAAAAAAAAAACTATAGGAGTTGTGCATATTCATAATCTCTTGAATTATAATATTTCGTAAATGACTAAAAAAAATTTAGTTAATTCATTATTTTTATTATCCTTTTTATTAATATCTATATTTATATATTCAAAATTTCTTAAAAAAGAAACAATTGTTCAAAATGAAGAAACTAAAGAAGAGGAAAGTGTATATAGTACAAATATAATTAAAGATGTTAATTACACTTCAGTTGATGTTAAAGGAAATGAGTATATTATAAATTCAAAAGAAGGGGAAATCGATTTAACAGATAGTAATACAATTTTTTTAACAAATGTTAAATCAATAGTAAAACTAAATAATTCAAATAATATTTATATTGTGTCTGATTTTGGAAAATATAATATAAACAATTATGATACAATTTTTTCAAAAAATGTAATAATTACTTATTTAGATAACAAAATTACAGGTGATTATGTGGATTTTTCAATGGCCAGAAACTCTATGATTATATCAAAAAATGTAGTTTATCAGAATTTAGAAAATACTTTATATGCTGATGTAGCTGAAGTTAATATTCAGACTAAGGATACAAAAATTTTTATGCTTGAAGAAAATAAAAAAGTGAATATTAGATCAATAAATTATAATGGCAATAATTAAAAAATTTAGAATAAAGTCCTTTAAAAATCAAAACTCAATAATAGAATTTGAAAATGTTTCCCTTGCTTATGGAAATAGATTAATTTTAGATAATATAAATTTTAAAATTAATGAGGGACAAATATTTGGAATGTTGGGACCTAATGGAGTTGGTAAATCAACAATTTTTAATCTCATCACAGGACTCATATCGCCCGGTCAAGGAAAGATAAAAATTAATGGTGATGATGTTTCTCAATATCCTGTTTATTTAAGAACTAGAAAATTTAAAGTTGGATATGTTCCTCAATATGGGGGATATTTCAATGACCTTACCTTGTTAGATAATTTAAAAGCAATTAGTGAAATTGTAATTGAAAATAAAAATTTAAGACAAGAAAAAATTGATTACTTATTATCAAGATTTGAACTTGAAAATGTTAAAGACGTCAAAGGTAAATTTTTATCTGGAGGACAAAAAAAAAAATTAGTTATAGCATTGTCATTACTAAGTGATCCAAAGGTTCTATTACTTGATGAGTGTTTTGCTGCACTAGATGTTTTAACAATTAAAATGCTTCAAGAAATAATTGTCAATCTTCAGCAAGAAAATCGAATAACCATTTGTATTTGTGATCATCAGGCAAGAGATTTATTAGCTTGTGTAGATGTTGCAATGATTTTAAGCAATAGTAAAATTATAGCACAAGATACCCCCTCAAATTTAGTTAAAAATATTAATGCTCAAAATGCATATTTTGGAAACAGCTTTAAATTTAACTAATAATAAATGTCAAATTTTATAATTATTAATAAAAAAATAAAATCTTTTAAAAAAAAAATTTTAGTTCCTGGGGATAAAAGTCTAAGTATTCGTTTTGTATTATTTTCTGCAATAGCATCAGGTACATCTAAAGCTTATAATTTATTAATTTCGGATGATGTAATTTCAGCTATTAACGCAATTAAAAAATTAGGTGTCAAAGTAATTTTGAATAAAAGATATTGTAAAATTTTTGGTAAAGGAATTGATGGATTTAAATATAAAAAGAATATTATTATAGATGCAAGAAATTCAGGTACACTTGCAAGATTAATTCTAGGATTATTAGTAAACACCCCTTATCCAATAAAAATAATTGGTGATAAAAGTTTATCTAGAAGAGATTTTAAAAGAATCGCAAGACCTTTATCAAAATTTGGTGCAAAATTTATTTTGAATAGAAATGGTAGTCTTCCTCTAAAAATCTTTGGATCAAAAAATCTTTTACCAATTAAGTACTTTGAAAAAAAAGGATCAGCACAATGTAAAAGTAGTGTTATTTTTGCTGGCATGAAAACTAAAGGTAAAACATTGATTAAAGCAAAAAAATCAAGAAATCATACAGAACTTTTAGCTAAGTATTTAAAATTGCCAATAAATATAAAAAATAAAAAAAATTTTGATTTAATTAAAATAAATAAAGTAAAAAAAATTAATCCTTTAAATTACAATATTCCTGCAGATATAAGTTCAGCATCTTTTTTTATTGTTTTGACAGCATTAATTAAAAATTCTGAATTGATTGTCGAAAATGTAAATATAAACCCTTCAAGAATTGGGGTAATCACTATTTTAAAAAAAATGGGTGTAGTAATTAAATTTAAAAAAAAGAAGATCTATAAAGGTGAAAAAATTGCAAATATATACATTAAAAGTCCTAAGATTTTAAAACCTATTAATTGTCCCACTAGTTTGAATGCTGGTGCGATAGATGAGTTTTTGGTTATTTTTTTACTAGCCGCTAAAGCTAAAGGAACATCATTCTTTAATGATTTGTCAGAATTAAATCAAAAAGAAAGTCCTCGATTAAAATGGGGTTCAAAAATCCTTAATTCAATGGGAATTAAAAATATCACTAAAAAAAATTCAATTAAGATATTTGGTAACCCAAATTTAAATATTAAAAAAAGAATTGTAATAAAAAATTATTTTAAAGATCATAGGGTCTTCATGACAAGTGTCATAGCTGCTTTATCTTTTGGTGGAGAATGGAAAATTTATGATCAAGATTCAATCAAATCGTCTTTTCCCTCTTTCTTTAAAATTTTAAACAAAATAAAGAAGAAATCTGCTTAAGAACTTAATACTAAAATTACTATAAAAATTAAAACTTCATAAAATATTAAGAAAAATACTAATATTTTTAACTAATTAGACTAAGATTTTCTATTGATTATATTGATAAATTTATCTAAAAGAGCCTGTTTTTTATAAAAACAGATAGGAAATTAACTAATTAATGGAAATATTTAAAGATTTATCAAGTCCAGCCTCCAAAGAATTTGAAAAATTATTAAACAGCCAACTTTCTAAAGTCAATATTGAAGAAGGTAAGATTATTAATGGTAAAATTAATAAAATTACTGAGAAATTTGTTTTTTTATTTATAGAAGGATTAAAAAGTGAGCCTGTTTTAGATATTAATGAACTAAAAAGTATGGGGCTAGGAGAAAAAATTAAGATTGGAGAATCGATACCAGTTTTATTAGAAAAAATAGAAGATAAAAATGGTGAAGTTTTAGTTTCAGCAAGTAAAGCTCAGAAAATAAAAGGTTGGGACACACTTGTTGAGGCTTACGAAAAAAATGAACCAATAATGGGAAAAATAACTTCAAAATGTAAGGGTGGTTGTATTGTTGAACATATCGATACTGGATCATTAATGTTTTTACCCGGATCTCAGATAAGTGATAAACCTCTTAAAGACATAAGTCATTTAATGAATGAACCACAAAAATTTGCATTAATTAAATTAGATAAAGTTAGAGGAAATGCTTGTGTATCAAGAAGAGAAATTATCTCATCATTTAAAAAAGAAGACAAAGCTAAAATAATTGAAAAATATAAAGTTGGTGATGTAATTAAAAATGCAGAGGTAAAAGGTTATAGTTCTTTTGGATGTTTTTTTAATGCAAATAATGAATTAGATGTTTTAGTCCATTTACAAGAGATTTCATATTCAAGAGTGAATCATCCTGATGAAGTGTTTAATATTGGAGAAAAGCACGATCTTAAAGTAATCACAGTTGATAAAGAAAAATTACAAGTAGGGTGTTCAGTAAAACAATTATCTCCTGATCCTTTTGAACATATTGAAAATTATGAACTTAAAAAATCATATAAAGCAAAAGTAGTTAAAATTATGGACTTTGGTGCTTTTTGTGAATTAGAACCAGGATTGACAACTTTATTGCACTCAAGTGAACTTAGTTGGACCAAAAAAAATGTTTCTGCAAAAAAAATGTTTAAAGTTGGAGACGAAATTGATTGTGTAATAACAGAAATCGATAAAGACAAAAGACGAGTAGCAATTTCTCACAGATTAACTCAGGAAAATCCTTTTAACTCTTTTGAAAAGAAATATCCTATAGGATCAAATTTTGAGGGAAGTGTAGTAAATAAAAATGATTACTCGTTATTCGTAAAAGCTGACGATATAGATGTTGATACTTTTTTACATTGTAATGATTTGACTTATCTAAACAATGGAGAAGAGGAATTAACTAAATATAAAAAAAGGTGATAAGATTAATGTCAAAGTTTTAGAAATTAAAGTTTCTGAGCAAAAAATTAGAGTTGGTTTAAAACAGACACAGCCAGATCCTTTTGATTGGTTTAATAACAAAAAAGTTGAACAAACTATTACTGTTAAAATTATTTCAACAGATAATAAAGGTTTAATTGTAAGACCTGAAGGTTGTGAAATGGATTTCCAGATTAAAAAATCGCAGATAGCAATCAATGCAGCAGATGCTAGACCGTCAAGATTTACAGGGGGTGAAAGAATTGATTGTGCAATAGCTGAGTTAGATTTTAATAAACGAAAAGTAGTATTAAGTATAAGGCTTCTTGAAGAAATAGAAAAGAAAGAAGCTTTAGAAAAATATGGATCAGAAGGATCAGGTAAAAACTTGCCTTTCTCATCACTTTCTGAAGATCTTAAAAAAAAAGATAAGGAAAACGATTAAATATTAAATAAAAGTAGATTAATTTGGCAATTGTAAAATCAAAGATTTTAAAACAACTTTCAGAAAACTACCCAAACTTTTTAAAAAAAGATCTCGAAAAATTTTCAAATATAATATTAAATGAGATAAAAAAAACTCTTAAAAGAGGTGAAAGGGTTGAGCTGAGAGGATTTGGGGTCTTTTCAACCAGAACGCAAAAAGCAAGGATTTCAAGAAATCCTAAAACTGGCGAAAAGGTCCATACTCCAGAAAAAAAAACAATTCATTTTAAACAAGCTAAAGAATTGTTTAAAAAGCTAAATAATAATGAATAATAGAAATATTTTTGTTGCTTGTGACACATCAAAACTAAATCAAATTAAACAAATAATCAAAAATACTAAAACTAATAAATTAAATATTATTCCAAAATTTGGACTACAATTCTTTTATTCAAAACACGGAAGAAAATTTTTAGAAAATTTTAAATCAGAATTTTTTCTTGATGTCAAAATTAACGACATTTACCAAACAGCCTTATCTACTATGGATAGTTTATCTGATTTAAAAAACTTAAGATATATTACCGTCCATACAAGCGGTGGTCTTCAAATGCTAAAGGCTGTTACAAAAAAAGCAAAAGCTATAAATAAAAAAATAAAAGTATTAGGAGTTACAATACTAACAAGTCTTGACAATAAATCTGTAAAAGAAATTGGTTATACCAAAACAGTGGAGCAATTAGTATTAAAACAGGCATCTCTAATAAAAAAGTCTGGAGCAGCTGGATGTATATGCTCTGCCAAAGAAGCTAAGATAATCAGAAAAAAATTTAAAAATTTTTACATTGTTACACCTGGAATTAGATTGCCAGGTGATGATAAGAATGATCAAGCAAGAGTTATGACGCCCAAAAAGGCATTTGAAAATAAAGTTTCTGCAATTGTGATCGGTCGTTCTTTAGTATCAGGAAACATAAAAAAAAATGTAAAAAGATTAATCGATCATTTGAGTCAATGATCAAAGGTTGTAAAATCTGTGGAGTATCTGATTTTGATACATTAAATTATATAGTAAATCATCCTCATCCACCTAATTTTATTGGTTTTATTTGTAACTACCCCAAAAGCCCAAGATTTGTAGATTTTAAAAATTTAAAAAAACTATTAAAAATAAATAAAAATAAAATTAAATTTGTATCTGTATTAGTCAAACCTAATGAAGAAATTTTAGAAAAAATTAAAGATCTTCCTTTTGATTATTACCAATTATATGATTGTACCCCCGAGGAAGTAAACTCAATTAAAGAATCTTATAATAAAAAAATAATTACTGCTTTTACTATTAAAGAAAAATCAGATGTAGATAAATTTCATTTATTTTCAGGGATAACGGATATTTACCTTTTTGATAGTAAAGGTTACGAAAAAAGTGAGAAATTTGACCATAATTTAATAAGAGATATAAAATTAGATAAAGAATTAATGATAGCAGGTAAGATTAATTACAATGATAAAATTGAAAATTATGGAAAAATAGCTGATTTTATAGATTTATCTGGAGGCTTAGAAACTTCTGGATTAAAAGATCTATCCAAAATAAATTTTTTTTTAAATAATGTAAAAAGGGTTAAAAATGAAACTTAGGAAAGGTATTCCATTAATTGATCAGCACGATCACTTGGGTTTTTGGGGAGGAAAATTTGGAGGAAGCTATATACCCGAAACTCTAAAAAAACCAGTTGAAGATTTGACAAAAGAGTTTGAAAAACTGAGAAAAGATAAAAAATTTCTTAAAAAAAGAGATTTTTATTTTAAAAATTACATAGGTTCTCCAACATCATTTGTAAAACTAGAAAATTTATCTTCTCATTTGGGGGGTGCTCAAATATGGGCAAAAGTAGTATCTGAAGCTAATGGAGGTGCTCATAAAATTTATAATGCAACAGTTCATGCTCTTATTTGTAAAGCTATGGGTAAAAAATATATTGTTGGCGACACTGGTGCTGGATATGCTGGAAAAATGCTCAGTATGGCTGCTAAAAAATTTGGTCTTAAATGTAAAATATTTATGGGTGCAAAAGATATTAAAAGACAAAAACCCAACTGTGATGCAATGAGAAAAAATGGTGCAGAGATTGTTCCTGTTTATTCTGGTAGTCAAACCCTAGTAGATGCAGTTAGTGAATGTATGAGATATTGGGTTTCAAATTGTCAAGACTGTCATATGGCTGTTGGTAGTACTGTCGGTCCAAATATATTTGTAAAAATATGTGGTTGGAGTACAGCTCAAATATCAAAAGAATTGAAAATACAATTAAAATCAAAATTCAAAAAAATACCAAGTAAGATTAAATTGATAAATTGTGTAGGCGGAGGAAGTTCAGCTTATGGTTTTTGGAGTGAATTTATTGACTTTAACAAAAAACAAATTGAGTTAATTGGGGTTGAAGCAGGAGGACCTAAAAGATCTAAACTTCATGCAGCTCCTTTAAGTAGAAATGCCAAAATTGGAATTTTACATGGCGCCGCGTCATATGTTTGCCAAAACAAAGAGGGTCAAATTAATGAAACAGAATCTATAAGTGCTGGACTAGATTATCCGGGTGTAAGCCCTATTCATTGTTTTTTAAAAGACACAAAAAGAGCAAGATATACTTATGCAACTGATGAAGAAGCATTAAAAGCTCATGTTATGGTGACTAAGTTTGAAAATTTAAATCCAAGTTTAGAACCTAGTCATGCATTCGCTGAAGCAATTAAAATTGCACCAAGATTAAGTAAAGATACAATTATTATTGTGAACTCTTGTGGTGATGCCAAAAAAGATCGTGACATATTAAAAGAAAGACTTGGTAAAAATCAATGACCTCTTTAATTAATAAAGCTTTCCTTAAATCAAGAAATGAAAATAGACCTGCGTTATTAACTTATACAGTTGCTGGCGATAATACCAAAAAAAAATCTTTAGAAATTCTTAAATCAATTTCAAATTATGCTGACATATGTGAATTAGGCTTTCCTCATAACACTCCTATCGCAGATGGGGGACAAATACAAACTAGCTCTTATCGTGCTATCAAAAACGGTATTAAAATAAATGATGTTTTTTCAATTGCCAAAAAGTTTAAAATATTCAGAAGAAATAAACCAATTATTTTAATGGGTTATTATAATATGATTTTTCAATACAATGAAAATAAGTTTTTAAAAAAATGTAAAAACTCAAAAATAGATGGTTTAATTGTTGTAGATTTACCTTATCCAGAAAATAAGAAATTTGCTCATAAATGTAAAAAAAATGGAGTTAATTTTATTCAATTAGTATCTCCTACAACTTCAGATATAAGATTAAAAAAAATTATCAAAGATTCTCATGATATGATTTATTATATAAGTATGTTATCGACGACAGGTGGTAAACTTAAAGTTTCTCCAAAAAAAATTCTTGCAAATTATTCTAGAATAAAAAATCAAGATAAATCAAAAAATGTTGTTATTGGATTTGGAATAACTGAAAAAACAATCAAATCATTAAATAAAGCAGATGGATTAGTAGTAGGGAGTGCAATTTGTAACGAAATAACTAAATCAATAAAAAAAAGACAAAATATAGTCACAAATGTTAATAATATTGTAAAACGATTAAAAAATAAAATTAAATGAATTGGATTACTAAAATAATTAAAGCAGGTGAAAAAATAAAAACTGCAATACATAAAAGAGCATCAAAAGATGATATTGCTAAAAGTGATTGGACGTCATGTTGCAAAGGTCCAATTTTAAAAAAAGATCTTGAAAAAAATTTATGGGTTTGTCCTGATTGTAATAAACACCACAGAATAACTCCTAAACAAAGATTTGATATTTTGTTTGGAAAAGAAAACTATGAAATATTCAAAACGCCAATTCCAAATGATGATCCTCTTGAATGGAAAGATTCAAAATCATATAAAGACAGATTAAAAATTGCTCGAAAAAAAACTGGTCTAGACTGTGGTATGGCAGTTGCTTGTGGGAATATAAAGAATATTAAAGTTACCTCTGTTGCCTCAGATTTTGAATTTTTAGGTGCATCTATGGCATCGGCAGAAGGAGAGGCTTTTTTATATGGCGTACAACATGCAATAGAAAATCAAACTCCATTTGTATGTGTTAGTGCTGGTGGAGGAATGAGAATGATGGAAAGTTTAATCTCATTATCCCAAATGACAAGAACAACAGTTGCAATCAATGAACTTAAAAAAAATAATTTACCTTACATAGTTCTTATAACTGACCCAACTGCAGGAGGAATTACCGCGTCCTATGCAATGTTAGGAGATATACATATAGCTGAACCAGGATCATTAATCGCGTTTGCTGGAAAACGTGTTATTCAAGGAACTGTGAAAGAAGAACTTCCTGAGAACTTTCAAACAAGTGAATATGTTAAGAAAACAGGTTTTGTCGATCTAATTGTGGAAAGAAAAGATCTAGCTGAAAAAATTGGAAATTTATTATCAATATTGTTAAAGAAAAATTCTGCTATAAGCACTGGAGAAAATGAAACTTCAGAAAATAATCAATCGCTTACAAAAGCTGCATCCTAAAAAGATTGATCTTAGTTTAAATAGAATTACTGATCTTTGTAAAAAACTTGGTAACCCACAAAACAAAATTAAAGCAATATCGGTGGTTGGTACTAACGGTAAGTACTCTACAATAAATGCGATTTATTCAATTTTAAAAGAAGCAAATATTCAATCTAATGTTTATACAAGTCCACATATCCAAAAAATAAATGAAAGATTTATTTTTAATAATAAAGAGTTAGAGGATAATGAGTTAGCTGATCTTTTTGAAGAAGTTGAAACAGTTAATGACAGCCAGCCTATTACTTTTTTTGAAATATTAACAGCATGTTATTTTCATAAAGCAGCACAATACCCTGATAATATAAATTTGATTGAGTCAGGTTTATTTCATAGATTTGATGCAACTAATATCTTAAAAAAAAATTTAGCTAGTGTTGTATGTTCAATAAGTAGAGACCATTTTGACTGGTTACCAAAAGACCAACAAACAATTAAGAAAATTGTATTTGAAAAAACTTCATCTCTTTTAAAATCGAATATCATAGTTTCTAAACAAAATTCAAATGAAACAACTGAGTGCATAAAAAAAACAATTTCTAAAAATAAATCTAAAAAATTATTTTTTAATGATGACTATTGTTTCTCTAGTAATGAAAACGCCTTTTTCTATTATGAGGATAAATTTGGTGGTTTAAAGCTCCCATTACCAAAAAATTTTAGGACGGTTTCAACTAGAAAATATTTCAACAGCATTAGCAACTTTAAGATTATTAAATATAAATATTAATGAAGAAAACATTAAAAATGGAATAATGAAAATTAAAAGTATTGCTAGATTGCAAGAAATAAAATCCGGAAAACTTAAAAACTTAGTTAAAAATAATCGATTATTATTAGATGGAAGTCATAATGAGGACGGTTCAAGAGTTTTGAATGAATACCTTCAAACTCTTGATTGTAAAAAGCATGTTGTTATAGGAATGATGGCAAACAAAGATCATGAAAAATATATAAGTTATTTTAAAGATATATCTTCCTTAACTACTATAGATATTCCTGGGCAACCAAATTCTCTAAGTGGAAAAGATTTAAAAGAAAAATTCAAAAGTATCCCAAAAGTTGAATATAAAAAAAGTATTAAACAAGCAATTGAATCTATACCATTAGAAGAAAACGATTTAGTGATTATAACTGGATCTTTATATTTAGCTGGTGAAATGTTAAATTTAAATTAGATATTTTTTTCTAAAAATTCTTTTAAGTGACTTTCAGGAACTCCGCCAACTTTTCTATCTACTTCAACACCCTTTTTATAAATTACAAAAGTTGGAACTCCTCGAACACCAGCTTGAGAACCCAAATTAATTCCACCATCTTCTATATCTGCATAATAAAAATTAGCTTTATCTTTATATTCTTCACTTAATTTTTCAAGAAGAGGTCGCATAACTTGGCAAGGTTTGCACCAAGCAGCTGAAAATTGTAAAACGCTCACATCTTCGTTTTTTATTTTATTTTCAAAATCTTCATCTTTAAAATTTATTAGCATAATGGTTATTTATAATTATTATTATTAATGTCAACTATGCAATTTCATATTTTTTTTCAATTGACATAATAAATTGATTTATTTCATCTAATTTTTTCAATTCTTCTTCGTCATCTTTATTTGAAGCTTGATCTCTTAAATAATCAATTTCAGTATAAGCCATATTTACTGTTTGCCATTTTTCTTTATTTTTACTTAAAATCCGTCTAGCTATTTCACTCTTTATATTTTTATATAAATCAGGAGGTAAAATTTGCGGAGCTTCTTGATAAATAATTTTTTGTCCAAACCAGCTACATCTTTTATCTTGAAATTTGTCTAATAATCTTAATTTGTCTTCCCACGATGAGCTATGCCAAGTTTTAAATAGAGCTGTATCTTTGTTTGGAATAAATTTTTCATATAGGGTTTCCTCAGGTAATAAATCCTCTTGGGTTTTAGTTTGCTCTTTTTCCTCTGCAGCTTCCCTATTTATAATTTGAATATTCTTGCAAAAATTTTCACTATTTCTCACTAAATGTGCTCTCTTTTTAATTGTCTCTAAATCTAAATCTGAATAGGGTTTTTGTTTCAAAGCAAACTCTTTATCCAAAACCACTGGTGCTTTATTTGTTTTTAAAACTCTTAACGCTTTTGGGCTGATTTTTTTTAATGTATCTCTTAATTGATTGACTGATAAATTTAATAAGGGTTCTGGATCCCTTCTTAAATCCCAAAGATACCCCCATGAAACATATGAGGGGTGAAAAGTGTGTTTTGGGTGTAAAGTAGAGACTAAGTACATCATATTTCTTCCCTTCACATTTTCAAATATAGAATAAATACCTTCATTAGTTAAAAGTGTTTCAACGCTCGATTTTGTTGATGTTTTCAAAAATCTTTCCCAATTTTCTTTGTGTTTGTCTTTTATAATTCTAAGAACTCGTAATGAATTTAAAGCATCAACATAAGCTGTATGACTAGCTGAGGTGTCAAAACCCTGCATTCTAGATAATGACTCTAATGCAAGACTTGGGTTACCTGCTTCTGTTAATTCTGTTTTCAAAGTTTCAGGGTTTAATGTTTGAGCTGCTCTTGCAATATGAAGGCCATCATGTTCTTGGTTAGGTGATGAATGAGTAGCATATGGATATCGATTTCCTTTAAAAAAATTAAAATGAAACATTCTTCGATCAAAATTTAAGTTTGACCAACCCATAAACATTGCTGGTGCACATTTTGAGAAAAAGTTCTCAACAGCTCCTAAAAAATCATAATGAGAATAATTACCCTTTGTAAGTAAATCAATACTAGTTGAATTTACTAGTAGGGCTTTTGCACTTGGCACCTCACCCTCTGGCATTCGGCCCCTGATATTTAATTTTCCTATCTCTTTAAGATTTTTATCAACAACAACTGCCCCAACTTCAATTATAGATCCCCAAATAGTACTATTAGTTGTTTCAGTATCGTAAATTACAATTTTATCCATTTTTATTAATATAAATTATTCATTTCATTAAATTTTTTTAATCTTCCCAAAAATAAATTTTGATAAGTTATCAACTCAGGGCCTTGAATTTTAAATTCTTGAAATAAATTATCTACTGTGCAAACAAGTATAACACAAGCGGTGATATTTGATTTATACACAACATTATGAGCTAAAGAATAAGCAGCAGTTTGTAACAGCCAAGAATCTATGTACTCAACTTTTTTAGGTTTGTTGGATTGTTTAAAATCAATTATTGTTTCTTTGCCTTCATATACCCCAACACAATCAGCGGTACCTGCATACTTTTCTGGGTAATAAAGCGTGCACTCAGTCCCATATATTTCTTCTAGTCTATTTTTTAAACCTTTCTCAATTATTTCTTTAGCCATCATCTTGTATTGTTCTTTATCATCAAAAAAACTTAAATTTTCTCTTCCTAACAAAAATGACTCTAAATAGTTGTGCATCTGTGAACCTCTGCTACTTGCAGCTTTTGTAATCGCTTCAGCTTCTTTATGTCCAGTTCTTTCTTTCCAGTTTGCTAATGCGGCTTTATCCTCCTCAGATTTTGTGGCATCAAGAATAGAGGTAACACTAGGTAATTTTTTCTCTCCTAATAAATATCTTCTAATTCCATCTTCTGTTGCTCTTGATGATGTTGGATAATTATATTTCTTATTCCACTGCATGTGATTTCTTATAATCGGTATTTTTGGAAAAAAGAAATTAATTTTTGAGCTGTTTATTTCTTTCAACAAATTTTTCTACATTTTCTGTTTGAACAGCTTTCTCAACCTGCTCGGGATCTTTTATATTTTCTAACGTTCTGCTTTTGGATCTTGCATCAGTACCAAACTTGTCTACCACGCTCATTGCTTCTTCTAATTTTTTTCTAAGAGTAATTATATTATCAAAATGTTTTCCAAATCTTGTGGTGATTGTTTTAAGATGATTGTATATTTCTGTAGCTCCTTTTTGTACTTTCAGTGATTGAAAGCCCATATGTAATGACTGTAAATAAGCTGAAAGAGTATTAGGGCCACAAATTACTATTTTATATTTTTTCATTAATTCTTGGGTTAACAATTCTTTAGTGCTTGGATCTTGATATTCTGTTAATTCTTTATAAAGGCTTTCAGTTGGGGCATATACTATTGCAAAATCAGTTGTCTTAGGTGGAACAATATATTTTTCCATAACACTTTTTGCTTTAGCCTTAAATGCACTTGCTAATTTGGTTCTAGCATCAGCAACGGCTTTTTTATCATCTACATCATAAGCATCTGTGATTGCTTTAAATTTTTCTACTGGAAAATGAGAGTCTACTGGAACTAAAACATCTCCTTGAAGTTTAATCGCAAATTCTACGTTTTCGCTTGTATCCTCTTTCATCTTCACATTTGTCATGAATTGAGATGCGGGTAATAAATCTTTTATTAAAGCATCTAAAGAATACTCTGCAAGTGTTCCATACTTTTTAACCCCTGCTAAAATTTTAGTAATCCCCTCTTGGCTTTGATTTAATAATTGTACTTGTTGGTTAAAATTACCAACCTTCTCATCAACTTTGGTTAGAGCCTCTGTCATATCCTTTGTTACTCCTGTTGAAAGAGCGTTAAAGGAAGTCGACATTGTGCCAAGTGAAGTATTGATAGTATTATTTAATGTATCTTTTAATGTGACTATTTCTGTTTTTAAATTGGCTATTTCCTCAGCCTCTTTACTCTTGTTTTGATCATCCTTATTTCTTCTTTGTTTTAATAATAAAAATATTACTAGAAAAATGCC
>QCHE01000005.1 GCA_003278065.1 Pelagibacteraceae bacterium AG-390-O04 | reverse complement strand
CCTGCCTTAAATCTTCGAGAAATTCCAAAAGTTGATTTATTTTTACTCACACATAATCATTACGATCATCAAGACATGATGACTATAAGAAAATTTCCCAATAAAAATTCAAAAGTTTTATTACCGCTTAAGTTAGGTAAATATTTTACTAGAAATGGCTACAAAGATGTAAATGAAATGGATTGGTATGATGAGATAAAGATAAATGAAAAATTAAAGATAACATTTTTACCTGCTGTGCATTGGTCAAAAAGAAGTCTGACTGATACTAATAAATCATTATGGGGAAATTTTTTAATTGAATATGAGGAAAAAAAAATATTGTTTGCATGTGATACTGGTGTTGGAAATATTTATAAAGATTTAGGGGAAAAATATGGACCAATAGATCTTACAATGATTAATATTGGTGCTTATAATTTTTACCCAATCTCACCTTATAAAGATAAATCTGCTTTTCATACAAATCCTGAAGAAGCTCTTCAAGTAGCAAAAGATTTAAAAAGTAAAAAAGTTTTAGGAACACATTGGGGTACTTTTGTTCTATCTCTTGAACCTATTATGGAACCCCCAATAAGATTTAAAAATAATGCTGAGAAATATGGATTTAATAAGGATGAGGCTTTAATTTTCAAAATTGGTCAAATATCTTTAATAAAAGAGATAATTAACTAATTGTTTTAGAATCATTAAAAAAATATAATTTAATAGAATGGTAAAAAAAAATTTAAGAAATATGATCGGGTATGGCGCTAATGGAAAAAAAATTTCATGGCCAAATAACGCAAAACTAGCATTACAAATTGTTCTTAATTACGAGGAAGGTGGTGAAAATTGCACTTTAAATGGTGATAAATATTCAGAGACATTTTTATCAGAAATTATTGGTGCAAAAGCTATTTCAGGAAGACACATAAGCATGGAAAGTATTTATGAGTATGGTTCAAGAGTAGGTTTTTGGAGATTACATAAACTTTTTAGAGAAAAGAACATTCCGATCACTATATTTGGAGTGGGACTAGCGTTAGAACAAAACCTTGAAGTATGTGAGGCGATCAAAAAAGGAAATTATGAAGTTGCAGCTCATGGATATAGATGGATTGATTACCAAAATATTAAAAAATCAGTTGAAAAAAAACATATGCAGAAAGCAATCAAAACAATCAAAGATATTTTTGGTTCAAGACCGTTAGGTTGGTATACAGGTCGATGCAGCCCAAATACTAGAGACTTAGTTTTTGAAGATGGAGGTTTTTTATATGATAGTGATAGTTATAGTGATGATCTGCCATATTGGGAACAAAGAGGTAAAAAGAAACAACTTATAATTCCATATACTTTAGACAACAATGATATGAGATTCGCAACTAATCAAGGATTTAACACTGGTGACCATTTTTATAATTACTTAAAAGATAGCTTTGATGCTTTATATGAAGAAGGAAAAATAAGTCCAAAGATGATGTCTATTGGCCTACATTGTAGACTTATTGGTAGACCTGGTAGAATTCAATCATTAAAAAGATTTTTAGATTATGTTCTTAAGTTTAAAGATGTCTGGATTTGTAAAAGAATTGATATAGCTAAGTATTGGATTAAAAATTATTCACAATGAAAGAAAAGATAATATTTACTAACGGATTAATAGATTTAGCTCAGCCGAGATTAGGTACAAGAGTAATTTATAAAACTGATGATTTTTTTGCATCAGCTAATAGAATTATAAGTCCATCTGCTCCTATTTTTAAGGAAGGTGTATTTGATAAACATGGAAAATGGATGGATGGCTGGGAATCTAGAAGAAAAAGAACGCCAGGTCATGATTACATCATTTTAAAACTTGGTAAGCCAGGTAAAATTTCTAAGATTGATGTAGATACGACACACTTTAATGGCAATCAACCAGCGATGGTCTCAATTGAAGGTGCTTACTCAAACTCAAATAAAACTAGTCAATTAAAATGGAGAACTATTCTTCCAAAAAAGAAGACAAAGGCTAATTCGCATCATTTTTATTCAGTAAAAAATAAAAATATATTTTCTCATATTAAATTTAATATCTTTCCTGATGGTGGAGTTGCTAGATTAAGATTATACGGGTTTATTGCAAAATCAAAAAAAAATAAAAACAAAAAAATTAATCTTGCCTCTCTTCTTGATGGAGCTTCAGTGATCGCTTGTAATAATGAACACTTTGGAAAAGCTGAAAATATTTTGGCACCAGGAAAAGCAAAAAATATGGGTGATGGGTGGGAGACAAGAAGAAGAAGAAATAAAGGTCATGATTGGTTAATTTTAAATTCGATTGATGGAAGATCTATAGATAAAATTGAAATTTCTACTCATCATTTTAAGGGAAATTTTCCTAGTTATTGTACTTTACAAGGTGCTTTTATATCAAAGAGAAATTCTAATCAAATTGTAAACTCCTCAATTAAATGGAAATATTTATTAAAGAATACAAAATTATCACCTAATAAAACTCATATATTTAAAAATTCTTTAATGAAAAAAGAAAAGATAAATCACATAAAGATTAATATATTTCCTGATGGCGGTATTTCTAGATTTAAAATCTTTGGAAAAAAAATATGACAAATTTAATTATCAAACCAAAACCAATAACTAAAGAAAACTTTAGAATATTTGGAGATATGATTACAACAGCGGATATCAAACCAATAGAAATTAATAATGGTTATGCAAAAAGATATGATGGTATTGCAAACCTAAATACAAAAAAAAACAATGGAGAGTCTACCATTAGCATTTTTTCTGCTTTAAAAAGATCTTTTCCTATGAAAATAGATATGATGGAAAAACATCCACTTGGTAGCCAAGCTTTTATTCCAATGAAAGAGACAATATTTTTAGCATTTGTTGCTCCAGAGGGTGACAGTCCAGACTTAAGTAAAGTTGAGTCCTTTATTATTCCAAAAGGAATAGGCATAAATTATAATCCTGGGATTTGGCATTTTCCTTTAATTTCAACAGAAGATATGAATTTTTTAGTTGTAGATAGATTAGGTGACGGAAACAATCTTGTTCTTCATAATTTAGATAAAGAAAATGTCACTTTAGAATTCCAAACATAAAAAAAAAGCCCACCAATAAAAATTGATGGGCTTTAATTTAAAATTAAATTATTTTCTTGATGATATTGCTAAATGAATTACAGCACCTAATGATGCTCCAATTATCCAAGCATAACCTCCACCACCACCAAGGTTAGCAAAGAAATCATCTAATCCCATGAATAGTATGTTTGGCCATACTGTACCAACAGCAATATATCCTGATAGCACCCAAGCTAACATTCCTTTACCATTGAAACCGCCATTATAGTGATACTTACCACTAGGTGAGTCACTAAATAAATCATCGACATCTAATTTTTGTTTTTTGATTACATAGTAGTCAACAATCATTATACCAAACACTGGTGCTAAAATTGCACCTAAAGTGTTTACGAATGGAAATAATCCCATCTGTGTAATAACTGCAACCCACATTCCACCGATAACAAAACCAAAAGCAGCAGTTATTAAACCACCAGTTCTAAAATTGATTTTGCTTGGCATTAAGTTTGCAAGGTCATATGCAGGAGGTATAAAGTTAGCTACCATATTAATACCAACTGTTGCTGCGAAAAATGCAAATGCGGCAACAATAGTTAATACAATATTATCTACCTTAGCTACCATGTCAGTCGGATTTGCAACATACTCTCCAAAGATAGCAATTGTTCCACCAGTAATCATTAGTGTGATAAATGAGAAGAAAATAACATTACCTACTAATCCCCATAGGTTTCCTTTTTTCATCTCATCTTCATCTTTGACAAATCTAGCAAAGTCACCAAAGTTGATTACTACAGCAGCAAAGTATCCTACCATGATAGAAAATACTGCTAAAAAAGCTCCAAAAGAACCTAAGCCTTCAAATCCTCCTGAACGTTCTCCACCAGAAAATATTTCTCCAACTTCTGATAAAAGACCTCCACCAGCTTTGAACCAGATAACAATCATTAGTAAAACCATAACAACATAAACTGCTGGACCAGCAAAATTTAAGAATTTTTTTACTAGATCTACACCTTGCCAGAATAGGTAAACTTGAAATGCTGATACAAAAATAAATGATACCCACATCACACCTGTCATTCCTAAGAACATTTCTGTGCCTGGATTACCAGTAATACCAGTTATTAAAAGTGCAACAGCTGTTGACGCAGCGTAAGTTTGAGCTCCATACCAAAACATTGCTACTAATCCCCTTGCCATTGCAGGAAAATTTGCACCAAAAACACCCATACTGACTCGAGCGAATACTGGATATGGAATCCCATGTTTTACACTTGGTTTTCCAGATAAATTAACTAACCACATGATAAAAAAGCCTGCGAGTATTAGAGCTAAAAATACTGCCCAGCCATTTAATCCTGAAGCTAGAAATAATGATGCTGCTAAAGTATATCCGAATAAACTTTGCACATCGTTTGCCCATACGTTAAAGATTTCGAACCATCCCCAATTCTTTTTATTAGACGGAGTTGGAGCTAAATCTGCGTTGTAGAGCGATTTTGATCTACTCATATTTCTCCCTGTGTTGATTCAACTTGTAGACGGTAGAGCATTAAGTACATAAAGTATATAATTAATCTTGTTCATAATGGGCCAATATTGATGAAAAATCTCCTAAAAACTTACTCTATTCATCTTTTAATTATTATTTTATTTAATCTATTATTTGTTTTCTCATCAACAGCTAATGAAAGGGAAATTGAATTAAATAAATTATTTTATGAATTAAAAAACAATAATGATGGTTTGACATTTGAAATTGAGCAAAAAATCTGGAAAATATGGAGTACACATCCAAAAAATAAAAAATTAACTTCAATGTTAATGGAGGGTTCTGAGTTAGTTAATCAACAACAATTAAATAGAGCTATAAACATATTTACACAAGTTATAAATTTAGATCCTTATTGGGCAGAAGCATGGAATAAACGTGCAACTGTTTTTTATTTAATTGGTGAATTTCAAAAGTCCCAAGAAGATATAGATAAAGTTTTAGAACTTGAAGAAAGACATTTTGGTGCACTTGCAGGTCAAGGTTTAGTAAATATTAGATTAAAGAATTATGAAAAGGCTATTAGAAGTTATGAAAAAGTCCAAAAAATATATCCTACAATGAAATCTCCTAAAATTATGATAAAAGAGATAGAGGAATTAATTAAAAGAGAGTCAATTTAAAAAATGAAATATTATAATTGGAACTATCCAACAACTATGTGGATTGGGAAAGATAGAATTAAAGATCTTACTTTAGCTTGTGAAGGACTTAATATAAAAAGACCTTTATTAGTAACTGATAGTAGTTTAGCTCAATCAAATATAATTAAGAATGCAATTAAAGACTTAAAAGACAGTAAATTCTCTATAGAAATATATTCAAATGTTAAAGGAAATCCAACTGGCACAAATGTTAAGGAGGGAGTATTATATTACAACAAAAAAAAATGTGATGGTGTAATTGCTTTTGGAGGTGGAAGCGCTTTAGATGTAGGTAAAGCCGTTGCATTTATGTCTGGTCAAGTATTATCAATATGGGAATTTGAAGATATAGGAGATAATTGGACCAAAGCTAATTCAGATAAGATTGCACCAATTATAGCCATTCCCACAACAGCAGGCACAGGGTCTGAAACTGGAAGAGCATCTGTAATCTTAAATGAAGAGACGGGAGTAAAAAAAATTATTTTTCATCCAAAATTTTTACCCTCAATTGTTATACTTGATCCAGTTCTAACAATTAGTTTACCTTCAAATATAACTGCAGCAACAGGTATGGACGCTTTAGCTCACAACCTAGAAGCTTTTTGTGCTTCTGGATATCATCCAATGGCAGATGGAATAGCCCTAGAGGGAATGAAATTAATAAAAGATTGGTTAGTTGAAGCTGTTAGTAACGGAAACAATCTTGAAGCAAGAATGAATATGTTGACTGCAGCTAGTATGGGTTCAACTGCATTTCAAAAAGGTTTAGGAGCAATTCACTCTCTTAGCCATCCTGTTAATGCATTAAATAACGTTCATCATGGTTTATCTAATGCAATTTTTATGCCATACGTTTTAACTTTTAATAAAGATGTTATAGAAGATAAAATAATTAAAGTCTCAAATTACATTGAACTAGAAGATAGTACATTTGATGGATTCATTAATTGGGTGCTAGATCTAAGAAAAAAAATTAATATTCCACATAAATTATCTAATGTTATTGATGAAAAAGATTTAGATATTGATAAATTATCAATGATGGCAATAAATGACCCTTCTACATTAGGAAATCCAAAGAAACTTACTAAAGAAGATATGAAAATTATGTATCAAAGTAGTATCTCAGGTGAATTATTTAAATGAACTCTCTAAATTTACTTATAGTTGAGGGTAATTTAAGAGAGGAAAATGAGAGTTTTTCAAATGTAGGAATCCAAACTCATACAGAGAGTCTGAAAGATAGTTTAGATCATTTTTCAACTAATCTTAAATATGACGTTGTCAATCCTTCTTCAGATAGAAATTTAAATTCTGTTAAAGAAAAACTTTTGAAATATGATGGACTAATTTGGGGTGGAAGTAGCCTTAATATTTATAATGATACCCCAGAGATTAAAAGACAAATTGAATTTATGAAAGAATGTCAAAAAAAAGTAAAAAATATATTAGCTATCTGTTGGGGAATGCAAGTTGCAGTAACAGCTGCAGGTGGTGAAGTAAAAAAAGCTAAAAAATCTAATATTGGAATTACAAATGAAATCACATTAAGTAATGAGGGTATAAGGCATCCAATTTATAGAGAAAAAAATGAAAAATTTAATTCTCCAGCATTTAATTTTGATGAAGTTGTCACATTACCTAAGAATGGAGTTTGTTTGGCTTCAAATAAAATAAATAAAATTCAAAGTTTATTTTTTAAAATTGGAGATACAAAAGTTTGGGGTTTGCAGTATCATCCTGAAATAACATATCAAAAAATGATAAGTTTAATTGAGTTTAGAAAAGATAAGTTAATTCAAAATAGAAAAGCATTTAGTAATGAAGATGAAATTAATAATCACATATCTTTTATTAAAGATGAGATGTCTGTGTCAAATAGCACTCAAAGAATGATTGAGTTAAAAAATTGGTTAGATAATATTAATATAAATCAAAATTAAAATGCTTAGTTACATTATACCTTTTATTTTTCTAATATTAGTTGTTGTTTTTATTCATGAATATGGACATTACTATTTTGCAAAAAAATATGGAGTTGGTGTTACTGATTTTTCAATTGGTTTTGGTCAAGAATTAATTGGCTGGAATGATAAATCTGGCACAAGATGGAAAATATGCTGGATACCGCTTGGAGGTTATGTAAAATTTTTTGGTGATAGAAATGTTTTTTCTCAATCAGATCAAGAAAAAATTATTCAAAAATATAATGAAGAAGACAGAAAAAAATTATTTGTACTTAAACCTTTGTATCAAAGAGTTTTAATTGTGTTTGGTGGACCATTGGCAAATTTTTTACTTGCCTTAGTGATTTTTTTTTCAATTTATACATTTGTTGGTAAAGATTTTACACCAGCTGTTATAAATGAAGTACAAAAAGATAGTCCTGCTATGGCTGGAGGTTTAAAAGACAACGATATAATTTTAGAAATAGATGGAAATCAAGTTAAGAGTATTATGGATGTCTCAAAATATATAATGATGTCTACAGATGATTTTATAAATTTTAAAGTTAAACGTTCATACGATGATTTAGTTTTTAAAATTAAACCTAATGTTGTTGAGGGAGAAGATAATCTTGGTAACAAGATTAATAAAAGAATGGTTGGAATAAAATTAGGTGCATACAATAATGAAATAAATCATGTAAAATTAGGGCCAGCTCAAGCTATTTACCATGCTGCCCACGAAGTTTATTATGTTAGTATTTCTTCATTAAAATATATAGGTGCCATGATTTTTGGTAAGGCAGACACCTCCCAACTTGGCGGACCAATTAGAATTGCAAAAATTTCTGGGCAAGTTGCAGAATTTGGTTTGTTAGCATTCATCAGTATGATGGCTTATATTTCAATAAGTCTTGGTTTAATTAATTTATTTCCGATACCAATGTTAGATGGTGGTCATTTAATGTTTTATGCTTTTGAAAAAGTTTTGGGCCGTCCTTTATCTCAAAAAACCCAAGAAGGTTTTTTTCGAATCGGTTTGTTTTTATTGTTATCATTAATGATTTTTACAACTTTTAATGACTTAAAAGACATCGGTTTACTAGGATAAAAAAAATCGTTTCAAAGTAAAAAAAGTTAATAAAATCAACATTTTTTTAACATTTCACAAGATGTTGTGTATAAATTATTGCTAGATACTAAAAAAAGGCTTGATTTATCAATACTTTTGATAATTATGGTAAATAACCTAATAAAACCGGAGCTAAAATGAACAAAAAACAACTAATTGTCAAGCTTTCAGGGGCTTTAAACTTAAGCAAAGCAGATGCTGAAAGAACTTTTGACACAATTACCAACACTATTCTAGACGCTTTAAAAGGCGATGATTCAGTTAAAATCGCTGGATTTGGTACTTATAAAGTAGCTAAAAGAAAAGCTAGAGTTGGAAGAAATCCTAGAACTGGCGAGCAGATACAAATTGCTGCTTCACAAAAGGTAAAATTCTTACCTGCTAAAGCTTTAAAAGAAGTATTTAATAAATAGTAGACTTTACAGCCTTAACGTAAAAAAACGTTGAGGCTGTTTCTATATGCAAAAACTGCATAGCCAATTTTCTTAATCAGCGTTAGTTATCTAAATTTTTTGAAATAAAAGAATTCCCATAAAAGGGAGGTCTTATGACTAAATTATTAAAAAAAATAAGTGCGCCACTTATAAGTTTAATATTTTTATTAAATATGAGTAGTGCAGGTATGGCAGAGACAACAGTTTCTGCTGAAGTGGGTTTTATTTTTAATACCTTATTGTTCTTAATTTGTGGTTTTCTTGTAATGTTCATGGCGGCAGGCTTCGCTATGTTGGAATCTGGTATGGTTACATCAAAAAGTGTCTCCGTAATTTGTGCTAAGAACATAGGTTTGTTTTCAATTGCTGGAATAATGTTTTGGATGGTAGGTTATAATCTAGCTTACGGAATACCAGAGGGTGGATATATTGGTAAATTTATACCATGGTCTGATGCCAGTGCGGTAGACACAGGTTATTCAGATGGTTCAGATTGGTATTTCCAAATGGTATTCTGTGCAACAACAGTTTCTATCGTTTCAGGTACAATGGCAGAAAGAATTAAATTATGGCCGTTTTTCGTATTCGCTGCAATTTTATCAGGAATTATTTATCCAATCGTAATGGGTTGGCAGTGGGGTGGAGGCTGGTTAGCAGAATTAGGTTTTTCTGATTTTGCTGGTTCGACTTTAGTACACTCAACTGGAGGTGCAGCTGCTTTAGCTGGAGCAATAATTATTGGTCCAAGACTTGGAAGATTTACAAAGTCAGGTGTTCCTGCTCCACTTAAACCATTTGCTGCTTCATCAATTCCGTTAGTTACAATTGGAGTATTTATTTTATGGTTAGGTTGGTTTGGTTTCAACGGTGGTTCACAATTAGCTATGGGTACTGCTGACGATGCAATTGCTGTATCAACAATTTTCATGAATACATTCTTAGCAGGTGCTGGTGGTGTAATGGGTGCTGCTATAATTACAAGATTACATTTTGGTAAAACAGATGTAATTCAAATGTTAAATGGATGTATCGGTGGATTAGTTGCAGTTACAGCTGAACCATTAGCTCCATCACCTTTTGCAGCAATTTTAATTGGTGCTGTAGGTGGTTTAATCGTAGTTTACGGTACGAAACTATTATTCTCATTAAAAATTGATGATGTAGTAGGTGCAATACCAGCACACTTATTTGCGGGAATTTGGGGAACATTAATCGTTCCTGCTACAAATTCTGGAGCAAATTTTAGTGCACAGTTAATCGGTGTATTAGCAGTAAATGTATTTGTATTCATAGTCGCTTACATTGTGTTTAGTGCTATTAAAGCAACTATCGGCCTTAGGTTAAGTAAAGAAGGTGAAACTAAAGGTACCGATGTTACTGAGACAGGTGTAATTGCTTATGCAATACGAGACTAATTGTTAACAATAAAGGGGTTCTTCGTTCTCTGTGTATTCAACGTACTTAAATCGGAGAGCCCCTTAAAAAACTTTCCTCTAAAAGTTGGTTTAAGCCCCCGTAAGGGGGCTTCTTTTTTGAAAGTTATAAATCTTTAATTATCGCCTCAAATACCTTTATTGGTTTAAGTTCTTTCATACCTTTCCTGTCTCTTATCCAAATATTATCAACATAATTTTCAGGAGTAATGGGTTTTATTTTGCTGTATTTTAATTCACTTACTGGGTCTGTTGCAATTAGACCAAAGGTTTTTACTCCTAATGCTGCAGACAAATTTAATGGGCCTGAATTATTACCCACATAAAAATCAGAATTTTTAATTGCTAAAATTACTCCACCCAGATCTTTGTTTGAACAGTCTATAAAATATGGGTTTTTTGAGTTATCAATTATCTTTTTAGCAATATAGGATTTTTCAGGGCCACATATTAAATAAATAAAATCAAATATTTTTTTTTTATAGAGAAGATCAGCTAATTCTAAAAAATCTTCTTCATACCACATTTTAAAATCCTCAAAAGAGTCAATACCAAATGCAATTTTTTTTCCGTCAATTAAAAGATCATCATTACCTTCTTTTAATCTTTCAATATTAACTTCGAGATTAGGATATTTTTCTTTTAAATTTATTGAATTTATTTTTAAAAATTTTTGTGATTGTTCTGAATAATTAAGATTCCAATCTTTTTCATCTAAATAATTATTAACTGTAATCCATTTTTTTTGATTTCTAAGCCCTGGTGCAATTATATTTTTAATACCTGCTAATTTTGCAGCAATTGCAGGCTTATTTACTTTATCTAAAATATAAACAAAATCATATTTTTCTAAATTAAATATTTTTCTTAATTTAAAGACATCCACCCAGTACGCCAAACCTTTTCGGAATTCATTATAATAAACTTTATTAATATGATTGAGATCTTTTAGAATATAATGAGCTTGTGTTTTTTTTCTAACAATTAAATCAACCTTCTTATCATGATGTTCACTAATCGCCTTAATATAAGGTAATTGCCAAATTAAATCACCTAGTTTATGATGAGTATAAACAATACAAATTTTATCCATTAAATTTTTAAACTATAATAACCTTTTTTATAGGAAATATTTTATGTTTTCTATTATATTTTATGTAAATTTGAAATAATTCATATATATAATATTTAAACTTATGATTATTGTTACAGGATCTCTTGGATTAATTGGTTATGAAACTTGTAAATATTTTCTTAAAAAAAAACATAAAATAATTGGTATTGATAACGATTTAAGATCATATTTTTTTGGAAAAAAAAGTTCAAATAATTGGAAAAAAAATATAATAAATAAGAATAAATTATATAATCATTTAAATTTAGACATAAGAAATCAGAATAAAATATTCAAATTATTCAAAAAAAACTCAAAAAAAATAAAAGCTATAATTCATACTGCTGCCCAACCTTCACATGACTGGGCTGTTAAAGAACCATTCACAGATTTTAGTATAAATGCTAATGGTACTTTAAATCTTTTAGAAGCTTTCAGATTATATTGCCCAGATGCTTCGTTTATATTTACTTCAACTAATAAAGTTTACGGTGATACTCCAAATTATTTACCATTAACGGAAAAGAAGTATAGATTTGAAATAAATAAAACACACAAATATTTTAAAAATGGAATTGATGAAAAAATGTCTATCGATCATACAACCCATTCATTATTTGGAGCATCAAAAACATCTTCAGATTTATTAGTTCAAGAGTATGGTCGGTATTTTAAATTAAATACTGTTTGTTTCAGGGGAGGTTGTTTAACAGGAGAAAATCATTCCGGAGCTATGTTGCATGGTTTTTTATCATACTTGGTAAAATCTGTAATTCATGGAAATCAATATTCAATATTTGGTTATAAAGGAAAACAAGTTAGGGATAATATAAATAGTTATGATGTAATAACAGCTTTTGATCAGTATTTGAAATCCCCTAAATCTGGAGGTAAGGTTTATAATTTGGGTGGAGGCAGAGAAAATAGCTGCTCTATATTAGAAGCTATAAATATGATTGAAAAAATTAGCTTTAAAAAAAGTAATTTTAGAATATTAAAAAATAATAGAGTTGGAGATCATATTTGGTGGATTTCAGATAACTCTAAGTTCAAAAAAGATTATCCTAAATGGAAAATTAAAAGATCTTTAAATGATTCACTTGAAAAGATGATTAAATTTGAGTTTGATAAAAAAGATAATTAGTGACCAAAGAAATTCCTAAATCAACCAAGGTAGTAGTAATAGGAGGTGGAGTGGTAGGCTGCTCCGTTGCTTATCACTTAGCAAAATTTGGTTGGAAAGATACAATTCTTTTAGAAAGAGATCAGTTAACATCAGGAACAACTTGGCATGCAGCAGGACTTGTAAGTCAATTGGGTCCTTCTGCTGCAATAACCAAAATTAGAAAATATACTTTAGATTTATATAAAGAACTTGAAAAAAAAGTTGATCGTTCAGCTGGTTTAAGACTAAACGGTGCCCTTTCAATTGCTCAAAACAAAGGAAGGTGGCAAGAACTTCAAAGACAAGCAACAACTGCACAACTTTATGATGTCGATGTAAGAATTTTAGATAAAGATCAAATTAAAAAAGATTATCCAATTATAAATACAAATGAAGTTATTGGTGGAATTTTAATGCCGGGAGATGGTGCTGCTGATCCATCAGGTGTTACTCATATGCTCGCGAAAGGTGCCAGAATGTATGGAGCACAAATTTTTGAAAAATCACCCGTAGAAGAAATTTTGACCAAAGATGGAAAAATTTCTGGAGTCAAAGTTAATGGTAAAAAAATAGATTGTGAGTATATAGTTTTAGCTTCAGGCATGTGGTCAAGACAAATTGGAGAAAAAACTGGAGTAAGTATCCCACTTTATCCAGCAGAACATTTTTATATTATTACTGAACCAATAGAAAATCTTTCAAAAACTTTACCCGTCATTAGAGATTATGATAATCGAACTTATATTAAAGAAGATGCTGGAAAAATATTAGTAGGGATTTTTGAGGGAAATTCGATTCCTGCTTGGGATAAAACAAACAAAGTTCCAGAAGATTTTTCATTTGGAGAATTTCAAGAAAATTTTGAACATTTTGAGCCTTACTTGGCTTCTGCTATTAAAAGATTTCCAGTTTTAGAAAAAGCCGGTATTAGAAAATTTTTTTCAGGACCAGAGTCTTTTACACCAGATACAAATACTTTATTAGGAGAAGTGCCTGAGATTAAAAACTTTTTTGTATGCTGTGGACTAAATAGTATTGGTATAGGTAGTGGAGGAGGTGTTGGTAAAGTTACTGCAGAATGGCTTATGACTGGTCATATTAATGAGGATATTTTTAGTTACGATATAAAAAGATTTCAAAAATTTCACTCAGAATTAGGATTTATTAAAAAAAGAATTACAGAGTCATTGGGTGATTTATATGGAATGCATTGGCCGTTTAAACAGCACAAAACTTCTAGAAATATCAAAACTCTTCCTTATCATGATAATTTAAAAAGCTTTGGAGCTTGTTTTGGTGTTTCGGGTGGGTATGAGAGACCTATGTGGTTTGCTTTAGATGGAGAAAAAGCTGAATATGAATATAGTTACAATTATCAAAGTTGGTATCCTTCAGCAGAGTATGAAACAAATAATACTATTAAAAACGTTGGTTTATTTGATTTAACTCCATTTTCTAAGTTTGAAATCAAGTCAGATAAAGCCCATCAAGAATTACAAAGAATTTGTACAGCTAATATTAAAAACGAACCAGGTAAATGTGTTTACACACATATGCTTAATCTTGATGGTGGAATAGAAACAGATTTAACAGTTGTTTGTGTTGAGAATAATCATTTTAGGATAATTAGTTCAGCTGCAACTAGAGAAAGAGATAAATTTCACATAAAAAAACATCTTTCAAAAGATGTTAAATTAAAAGATATCACTGATGATTTATGTGTATTTGGATTATTTGGTCCAAAAAGTAGAGATTTAATAAAAACAATATCTAACGATAATTTTGATAATGATGATTTTAAATTTGGGACAGCAAAATACATAACAATTGAGGGGATAAAAATTTGGGCCCAAAGATTATCTTATGTGGGTGAATTGGGTTATGAATTATATGTTGAAACAAATAATGCAAAAAAAATTTATGAAATAATTATTAATAAAGGGAAAGATTTTAACATCTCTAACTGTGGAATGCACGCAATGGATATTATGCGAATGGAAAGTGGGTTTTTACATTGGGGACATGATATTTCACCTGAGGAAAATCAATATCAAGCTGGATTATCTTTCACGATTAGCAATAAAAAGAATTTAGATTTTATAGGCAAAAAAGCATTAGAGAAAATAAAAAAAGATAAAACAAAAAGTAGATTTGCAATGTTTACTTTAAAAAAAAGTGAACCAGGTAAGCCTTTGTTACTTCATGATGAACCTATTTATATTGATGATAAAATCGTAGGAAGATCAACCTCAGGAAATTACTCATTTAACTTCAAAAAAAATTTAGTATTTGGTTATATAGAAAATAATTTATCTAATGAAGAACTTCAGTTTAAAAATTTATTCATTGAAGTAGAAAAAATAAAATATCCTATCTCAATTCAATTAGAGCCCCTAAAACGGACAGAATATAAAAATCTATAATTAGGTTTGTTTTTTTAAAATAAGAACAAAAATTACAGAAGTTGTCATCATGATTAAAGCATAAGCTGCAGTTGGAACCATATATGTCATATTATCACCAAATAATTGCATTCCTACAAAAACTGCTAGAGTTCCATTTTGGAGTCCAGCTTCTAAAGATATACATCTTCTTTGAGCAACTCCAGTTGCAAAAAATTTAGCTATATAAAAAGCTACAATCATCATTGTAACATTTAAAGTGAAAGCAATTGTTCCAGCTTTTGTTATGAACATCACAATGCTATCCCACTCTTCAATGTAGATAGCAACAAAAACAATTGTGAATAAGGTAATAGATATTTTATTGATAATATTCATATTATTTAAAATAAAATCATTCGCAAGTTTTCTAATAATCATTCCGATTAAAACTGGAACCGTTACAACAAAAAACATCTTTAAAGATATACTAAGCATTGAAACTTCTTTTTTAACATATGTAATGTCAAATAATTCAATCGATAAAAAAACCACGTAAGGAACAGAAACAATACTAATTAAACTTGTAATTGCTGTTAAAGATATTGATAGGGCCACATCTCCTTCAGCAAATTTTGTTAATACATTTGAAGTTACACCACCAGGAGCTGCTGCAATTAACATTACACCTAATGCTAATTCAATAGGTGTTCTTAAAATAATTATTAAAAGATATGCAATAATTGGAAGTAAAAGTAACTGACAAATTAATCCTATTAAAAAATCTTTTGGATTTTCAAATACTCTTGTAAAATCTTTTACTGTTAAAGATGCACCTAGTGCTAACATAATTAGTGCTAATGCAATTGGTGCTATCGTTGTTACTATTCCCATAGACCCCTGTTTGAAAATATATTAATAAATATAATCTAATTAGAGATCTATGAAATTACAAGAAGATTTAAAACTTTACGAATAAACTTCGCTTTAAACCAAAATGCTTCAGTTTGATAAGGTAATATTTTTTTAAAGTTTAAAGTAGATAAAACAAATTGTTTTTTTTCATTTGTTTTAATTAAATTATTTTTTGTTAAATATTTACATTTTCTAATTATTGTTGCTCTAGGAATTGACGTCATTTCTGAAATTGACATAGCACTTACACCTGAACTTAAACCAACATTCTTGATAATAATTTTACTAGTAGCTCCATGGTCTAGTGGAAGTGAATTCACATTTTGATTATCAAAATTTTTAGAAGCATTCAGAACTTGATTCATAGCTATTGTTCCCCAAATATGAAATGTATTTAAATCTTGCATAAATTTATCATAACCAATTACCAGGGGAATTTGCATTCGATAAAACCATCTCCAACACATTGAAAATTTTTTCTTAATCATATTTTCAATCATTTTTTGATCAAGTTTTTTTGAATAGATTTTATCTCTATTTAAACCTTTAGAAACTAAATAAATATATTTGGACGAAAGTTTTATTTGGTTTTCGGGTTTTACTAAATTAAAAGCAGATCGGTCAATAATGATTTGTTTTTTTTTTCTAACTAGAACACCTAATTTTTCAAGTTCTAAAACTTTTCTTCTAACAGTTTCTTTTGGTAAATGAAGTTTATCACAGAGTTCTATAATACTAAATTTATCAATCTGTAAGTATGATTTTGCATAATATTCATCATAGCTATATAAAATATTCATCTGATCATAAAATTGTAAAGTTTTTTCCACTAAAGAAATAACAATCATATATTTATAATGATCTTTAAAAGCCCAATATACTCCGTTCATCCAATTCCATTGATGAGAAACCCACGCCTTACTCAAATTAGAATAATTATTCATGATAGACTCATAAACCTGCTCATCAGAAAGTGTTTTAGATAGGTCTAATTTTTCTATACTCATAATTTAATTGGATGAATAAGAAACCCAATATGAACATATGTCAATCAAATAATGACCCAATTTGAACTTTATGTAATTTGTTATAAACTTCTCAGTATGCTTTAATAGGTTATGAGTAAAGGCTTCGAGATAGAAAACACTGCATCAGAGACCCCAAATACTGATAGTGATATTAAGAAGCCTTTAAATCCCAATGAAAATAGAGTTCGAAGAGTAGATATAAATGTTCTTAAGTCGAGAATACAAGATGCCCAAAGTAAAGAACATAAGCATAATTTAATAGTATTAGTTTTATTTCTTTTAGCATTAGGTTCATTAGGAATTTACCTATCAATTTAAATAATTTGTAAATTTATAAAATAGATGATTAAATATCATTGTGAGAAATTCATTTACAGACGTAAAAAAGAAAATGGTATCTAGATATTTATCTAAAGATACTGATCAAGTTAGTTCTAAAAGTACTAATATTAACATTCTTCTTAACAGAGTGAAATTAGATCAAAAAAAAGAAAGTAGAAAAAAACTGCTGTTTTCAGCTGTTGCTTCTTTTAGTATTTTGATTTTTGGTGCTTTAATATTTTAATTATACAATTATTAGCTGTTTCCATAAAAATTTAAAAGTAGTATATATCTTTTTAAATTCTTTGGCGGGGTAGCTCAGTTGGTTAGAGCGCGGGACTCATAAGCCCGAGGTCAGTGGTTCGATCCCACTTCCCGCTACCAAATAAAATTATTTTAAAAAAGTATCATTAAATTGGCTTGATACTCTTACAAATGTTGTGCATTTACTTAACTGTTTAAGTGAAGGAGCACCCACATATGTACAACTGCTTCTAATTCCTCCAAGGATATTTAAAACTGTATCATTTATTTTTCCTCTATATTTTACTCTTACAGTTCTTCCTTCACTACTTCGATAATCAGACAAGCCACCATAATGTTTTTTATTAGCTACTTCAGAACTTGATCCATAAAATTCAATATATTTAGTACCATTTGCCTTAACTAACTTTCCTTTGCCTTCATCATGACCTGCTAGCATACCACCCAGCATTACAAAATCTGCACCTCCACCAAAACCTTTTGCAACATCTCCTGGACAAGTGCACCCACCATCTGCAATTATATGCGCACCAAGGCCATGAGCAGCATCAGCACATTCTATTACTGCACTTAACTGAGGATATCCAACTCCAGTTTGTATTCTTGTAGTACATACACTTCCGGGGCCTATCCCAACTTTAACAATATCTGCACCACTGAGAACTAGCTCTTGAGTCATGTCAGCTGTAACAACATTACCTGCTATTATAGTTTTTGTAGGATATTTATCTCTTACAGATTTTACAAAATTCGTAAAATGTTCAGAGTATCCATTTGCTACATCAATACATATAAATTTAAAGAAATTAAATTCTTTAAGAACCTTATCCAAGTTTTGAAAATCTTCTTTCTTGATACCAACACTTAGAGCAATATTTGGGTAAATTTTTTTAATATTTTTATTTTGTTTTATCTTTTTAATGTCATGTTGTTTAGTTAAACATGTTATCATTCCATATTCGTTTAACTTTTCTGCAATGCTTAATTCTCCCACACCATCCATATTTGCAGCCATGATAGGAATACCTGACCATTCATTTTTGCTATACTTAAATCTATATGTTCTTAATAGATTTACGTCTTTACGGCTTTTTAAAGTACTTCTCTTAGGCCTGAATAATACATCTGAATAATCTAATTTAAGTTCTTCTTCAATTCTCATTAATTCTAAACTATAATTAAAATCATTAATTTCAAATTAATAAATAGCCTGTGGATAAGTTATGTATTGGCTAATGTCCTGGAAATTCAATTAAATTTTCAACTTTATAATTTTTTTTCTTTAAATTTTCATTTCCACCTAAATCAAATAAATTGATTACAAATATAAAGGCAGCAACCTTTCCTTTAGACATTTCAACAAGTTGAGCAGCTGCTTCCGCAGTACCTCCAGTTGCTATGAGATCGTCAATAATCAAAATATTTTCATTATTTTTAATTGAATCTTTATGAACCTCAATAGTGGCTGTTCCATACTCGAGTTGAAAATCTACAGAATGGACATCTGCAGGTAATTTATTTTTTTTTCTCAACATAATGAATGGTTTTTTTAGGATATAAGACACAGCTGATGCAAAAACAAAACCTCTAGATTCTATAGCTGCTATCTTATCTACATCATATTTCTTACATTTATCGACTATTTGATTAATACATTCTGCAAACGCTTTTTCATTTTTAATCAAAGTAGTGATATCTCTAAAGAGAATTCCTTTTTTGGGATAATCAGGTATAGATCTTATATATTCTTTTAAATCCATAATAATTTGAGTTATATAAATAATTAGATTATTTTTAGGATATGGCAATTAATAAATTAGCAATAATCGGTGGAAGTGGACTATACGATGTTGAAGAATTTGAAAATAGAGAATTAATTGATTTAAATACTCCATGGGGAAAACCTTCAGACCAAATTTTAAAAACTAATTATAATAATAAAGAAGTTTACTTCTTACCAAGACATGGAAGAGGACACTTTGTTTCTCCCTCAAAAATAAATTTTAGAGCAAATATTGATGCTCTTAAACAGTTAGGTGTAACTGATATTGTGTCAGTTTCAGCAGTTGGGTCTCTAAAAGAGGATTTGCCCCCTGGAAAATTTGTTATTGTTGATCAGTTTATTGATCGAACATTTGCCAGAGAAAAAACATTTTTTGATGACGAAATTGTTGCTCATGTTTCTATGGCTCATCCTACATCTAATGGATTAATGAATGCATGTGAGGAGTCAATTAAAAAAGAAAAAATTGAATATCAAAGAAATGGTACATATGTTGTTATGGAAGGGCCTCAATTTTCAACATTGGCAGAGTCAAATTTATACAGATCTTGGAAAGCGGATGTTATTGGGATGACTAATATGCCTGAAGCTAAATTAGCTAGAGAAGCAGAAATTAGATATGCATCTATATCAATGGTTACAGATTATGATTGTTGGCATCCTGATCATGAAAATGTTGATGTTCAACAAGTAATAAAAGTCTTATTAGGTAATGCTGCTAAAGCAAAAAATATGATTAAAAATTTAATAGAAAATTTTGAAAATCATATTGATCATAAAGACCCAACTAACAATTGTTTAGACGTTGCTATTATCACAGCACCTGAAAAAAGAACACAAAAAACTAAAGATAAATTAAAAACAGTTGCAGGTAGGGTTTTAAATAAATGAAAATTGAAGGTAAAGAATACCGCACAATCTGGTTTGAAAACAATGTTGTAAAAATTATTGATCAAACAAAACTTCCACACCAATTTATTGTTAAAGATCTTAAAACAGTAAATGATGCAATAAATGCAATAAAAGTAATGGAAGTAAGAGGTGCTCCTTTAATAGGAGCGACCGCAGCTTATGGATTGGTTTTAGCTATTTTTGAAAATAATGATCAATCATTTTTAAAAAAATCTGCTGAGGATTTAATTAGTTCGAGACCAACAGCAATAAATTTGAAGTGGGCTGTTGATAGAATGATAAAAAAATTATCAGGTGTTAATAGTGATAAAATTTTAGAAATTGCTTTGAATGAAGCAAAAGATATATGTGAAGAAGATGTTAAATTTTGTGAAAATATAGGATTAAATGGACTTAAAATTATCGAAGAAATCTATAATAAAAAAAAAGATACAGTTAATATTCTCACACATTGTAATGCAGGTTGGTTGGCAACAATAAATTGGGGGACTGCAACTTCACCAATATATCATGCACATAAAAAAGGTATTCCTGTTCATGTGTGGGCAGATGAAACTAGACCAAGAAATCAAGGAGCTAATTTAACTTCTTATGAGTTAAATGAAGAGGGGATTAAAAATACAATCATTGCAGATAATACTGGTGGAATTTTAATGCAAAGAGGTGAGGTTGATATGTGTATTGTCGGTACAGATCGAACTTTAGCTAATGGAGATGTTTGTAATAAAGTTGGAACTTACTTAAAAGCACTAGCAGCTCATGATAACAAAATTCCTTTTTATGTTGCACTGCCAAGTTCAACAATTGATTGGAATATAAAAGACCATAATGATATTCCTATTGAAGAGAGAAATTCAGAAGAATTATCTCATATAGAAGGTATTGATGAAAAAGGTAATGTTACAAAAGTACAAATATACCCGAAAAAAAGTAAAGCTGTGAATTTGGCTTTTGATGTTACACCTGCCAAATATGTTACAGGTTTGATTACTGAAAAAGGGATATGTAAAGCATCAAAAGATGGATTAAAGAAGTTATTTAAATGAAAAATTTGAGAGAAAGGGAGGAAGTAATTGAATACTCTATCAAACTTAATACTACAAATTTATCTCCTTTAAGATCAGGAAATATTTCGGTTAGAGGTATTGAGGATGGTATTGAGGGTTTTTTTATTACACCTTCAGGAAAAAAATACGAATCACTTAAACCAGAAGATATTGTCTTTTTATCTCTAACTGAAGAAAAAGACTTTTTATCTTGGTTTAATTCTGGAAAAAATCCCTCTTCAGAGTGGAGATTTCATCAGGATATTTATAAGAATAAATGGGAGGCAAAAGCCATTGTACATGCGCATTCTCCTAATGCTTCAGCAGTTTCGACTCACGGTAAATCAATTCCTCCATTTCATTACATGATTGCTCTAGCAGGAGGTGAAGATATTAGATGTGCTGAGTATGCAACCTTTGGAACATATGAACTTTCAATGAATATTGTTAAAGCTTTAAAAGATAGAAAAGCATGTTTGATGTCAAACCACGGACAGGTTGCATTTGGTGATAATTTATCAAAAGCATTTGAGCTTGCACAAGAAGTAGAAAATATTTGCCAACAATATGTTATTGCTTTAAAGATGGGAGAGCCAAAGAATCTTTCGTTTGCAGAAATGAAAAAAATTTTGGAGAAAGTTAAAAATTATAAAAGTGGATAATTTTTATGATAAAAGTTGGGGAGCACATCACTTTAGATATTATTGGGACTGATAGAGAATATGATCCTTTAATATTTGAAAAAGTAATTAACGAAATTGCAAAAGCAGCTAAAGTTACTATTTTAAATATATCAAAATATAAATTTGAACCTCAAGGCTTTACAATTTTAGCTTTATTAGCTGAAAGTCATATTAGTTTTCACACCTTTCCCGAAAAAGGTATCATTAGTTTTGATTTTTTTACTTGTGGAAAAATTACTCCATCTGTTGCAATCGACATTGTTAAAAAAGAATTCAAACACAAAAGAATTGTCAGAAAAGAGTTTAACAGGGACACTAGAGCTCTTTATCATGATATTTATAGCTCACCAGGTTTACAAAAATCTTACGTAGTTAATGATGTTCTTGAAGATTTTAAATCTAAAGTAGGGCAACATATTGAAATTCTTGATTTAGAACAGTTTGGAAAATCATTATTTATTGATGGTGAAATTCAGGTAGCATCAACAGACGAACATCTTTATAGCTCAACTTTTGTTGGATCAGGATTAAAACTAAACAAATCAAATGAAAAAGCAGCCATAATTGGTGGTGGAGATGGAGGGGTCGCGAGAGAGTGTATCTCTAAAAAATTTAATTTTATAGATTGGTATGAACTTGATCCTGAAGTAGTAGAAGTTTGCAAAAAACATCTAGGTGAAATAGGTAAAAAAGCGACTGAAAAAAATTCAGTTAAATGTGTTTGGGGAGATGCATTTGAAAGTATTAAATCTGTTAAAGAAGATACATATGACCATATATTTGTTGATTTAAATGATGATCAATTTTGCATTGATCTGGCAGCAAAGAATATGGATTCACTTGTGAGAATTTTGAAACCAAAAGGTGTAATTACTGCTCAAGTAGGTAGTCAAGATAAAAAACCTCTTCAAGTTGAAAATTGGTTAAATGTTTTTAACCATCATTTTGGAAATACTAATTTATCAAGAGTTTACATACCAAGTTTTGACTGTTCTTGGAATTTTTCTTCCTCAATAAATCACTAATTTTTTCTTTTTAAATACTTTAATTTGTGAAATACTTATTAGATAATTATTAAAGGAGAAAATAATGAATATACTTAAAAAAACTATTTTTTCAGTTCTTGCCTCATTTTTGATTATTGGAAATGTTAATGCAGCAGATAAAATCAAAATAGGAACTGAAGGAGCTTATCCTCCATGGAATTCAAAAGATGCATCAGGTAAATTGATTGGATTTGAGGTTGAGTTGGCTTACTCATTATGTAGATACATGGGTAAACAGTGTGTGATCGTTGAACAGGATTGGGATGGAATGATACCAGCTTTAATCATGAGAAAATTTGATGCAATTATGGCTGGGATGTCAATTACAGCTGAAAGACAAAAAGCAATAAGTTTTTCTCAAGGTTATGCTGATGAAGTTGCTTCGTTAGCAGTCATGAAAGGTTCGAGCTTAGAAGGATTAGATACACCTGCAGGAATCAATCTAACTAAACCTAATGCTGATGCAAAAAAAGCATTAAAAACTCTTACTGCAGCTTTAGCTGGAAAAACAGTTTGTGTACAAACTGCAACAATTCACCAAAATTTTTTAGACTCTGGTGATGTTGGGAAAGTAAATGTAAGAACATACAAAACCCAAGATGAAGTTAACTTAGATTTAGCTTCAGGAAGATGTGATGCCGCATTAGCTGCTGCAGTAGCATTTAGTGATTATGCAGAAAAATCTGGTAAGCCAGTTGTTTTAACTGGACCAACTTTTTCAGGTGGTGCGTTTGGTAATGGTGTTGGAGTTGGTATCAGAAAAGATGATACTGAACTTTTAAAAGCATTTAATAAAGCAATTGAGAAAGCAAGAAAGAACGGAGACATAAGTAGAATTGCTACTAAATGGTTCGGTTTTGACGCTTCTATGTAATTAATTTTAGATTTGGCGACTATAATATATAGTCGCCAATCTTTATGGAACTTCTAGCATTTGGAAAAACTGGTTGGGGTGATGAGCTGTTTTATGCAACCCTAATGACGATTGCTGTATCTATTACAGCAATGATAATTGGTTTTAGTTTTGCAGCAATTTTTACTCCACTTAAACTCTCAAAAAATAAATTATTAAATTTCATAGCAAATTCTTACACAACTGTAATCAGAGGTGTTCCAGAATTATTAGTAATCTACCTTTTCTTTTTTGGAGGTACCGGGGCTGTTATGTATGTTGCTTCTATATTTGGTTATAATGAGTATATTGAAATAAATGCATTTATAACTGGCGCATTTGCAATAGGAATTATTTCTGGAGCTTATTCAACTGAAGTTTTTAGGGGAGCAGTTCAATCAATAGACAAAGGTCAGTTTGAGGCTGCCAATGTTTTGGGTTTAAGTAAATTTGGTAAATTTTTTAAAATTATTTTACCTCAAACTTTAAGATTGGCTATACCCAATTTAAGCAATGTTTGGCAAATAACTCTTAAAGACACATCTTTAATATCAGTCACTGGTTTAGTTGAAATTATGAGACAATCGTATATTGCAGCTGGGTCAACAAGAGATCCATTATTCTTTTACTCATTCGCAGCGGTTTTATATTTATTACTCACTTTTGTAAGTATGAAATTAATTAATAAATTAGAAGTTAAATATAGCAAGGGGTATTAATGGATTTTGAATTGATGATCAATAGTTTTCCAAAATTACTTAACGCTGCTGTTATAACTTTAAAACTTTTGTCAGTTTCATTAATTATAGGTTTGTTTATTGGATTATTATTTGCAATTTTGAGGTTAAACAAAAATATCATAATTAATAAATTTGCATATGGATACTCTTATATATTTAGAGGCACACCTTTATTAGTTCAAATATTTATTATTTATTTTGGCTTAGGACAAATTGAATATTTACGAACTACATTTTTATGGGTCATTTTGAAAGAACCATATTGGTGTGCAATTATTGCTTTTGCTCTTAATACTGGAGCCTACACTTCAGAAATTTTAAGATCAGCATTCCAAACAATTAAACCAGGTATAATTGAGGCTGGTCAAAGCTTAGGTATATCTAGCAAGATTATTTTTTACAAAATACAAATTCCAATAGCTATTAGACAATCACTTCCAGCATACGGAAATGAAATAATTTTGATGATGAAAGGCACTTCTCTAGCAAGTACGGTTACAATAATGGATTTAACTGGTGTTGCAAAATATATAATTTCTACAACTTTTAAACCAATAGAGGTATTTATTGTTGCTGGTGGTATTTATCTATTTATGACTTTTATAATCCATAATATGATTAAATTTTTAGAAAAAAAATATGGCTTTAACTCTTAAATGAATAAATTCATTTCACTAATCATTGTTACCATATCTTTTATCTCTGTGTTAATAACAGAGTTAAAAGCAAGTGATATTTGTGAAAAAGAAGAGAAATATAGTCAGGCCTGGTATTACAATAATTGTGATGGGAATATTTTACAATCCACAGATCAAAAACCGATTAAGTCTCATTTAAAAAAAGGAAAGAACAATCCTTGGAAAGGTTATCCATATAATTCAGGTGAAATTCCAGAGGATGCAAAACCTGATGAAAAAATTTTAAAACATTATCTAAAAAAATATATTAGCTATTCTAAATTAGAAAATAGACCTGGATTTAAAATAAAGAAATCAAAAAATTTTAAAAAATTTCAATTTAATTTAAGAAAAGATGAATATGTAATTAAACAATTAAATAAAACAGCTCTTTTAAGTTATCTAGAATATGTAAATGGAAAGGTTGTAGTAGATGAAATAACACCCAAAGATAGATTTGGTAAGATCTTCAAAAATAATTCCAAATATGTCTCTAACTCAATGGGAAAATCAATAATTTCCTATATCACTGGTCATGCAGTTTGTAGAGGTTATATCACTGGAATTAATCATAGATTAAATGACTGGCCTATTTTAGAGAACACCCTTTATTATGATCAACCAATAATCAATCTCTTAAATATGGCCTCAGGAGATTATAAGTATATAAAATCTAAAGGTGGAGGTGAATTCAAAAACTCAAGTAGATGGGTCAATGAATATTCTGTTCAAAGTTTTATGAAAAATGAAATGAAAAATACAACACCTGGTAAAAATAAATATCATTACTCAAATCTAAATACTAATCTGATAGGAAGTTATGTTTTGTATAAGATGGGTAGAAAAGATTTTAAAAAAATATTGAATGAAATTTTTATAGACAAAGTTGGAATTGAATATGACATGGTGATAAAACAACAACCAAAAGCAAGTCGAAGTCAAGCATCTTTAACTTATGGAATGCATGTCACGAGATATGATTATCTTAGAATAGCTGTTGCAATGCTTGATGATTGGAACAATAATACATGTGAAGGACAATATTTAAAATCTTTGTTTGAAAATAGAATAAAAAAAGGAAATGTTAATAATAAGAATACAAGAGAGGGTTTTTCAAATCCAAAACATTATGGTGGTCAGTTTCACATAGGGATCTCTGGAAAAAGAGATAAACCAATCTTTATACTAGATGGTTTTGGCGGACAAAATATTACAATCGATTTTGAGAATAATAAAATAATTGCAATTTTATCTATTCATAGAGATCATAATTGGATGAAATTAGTTCACAAAAAATTTTAAAGAATAACAAGATCTAGTTTTTGTTTTCCAAGTCTTTCATTTCCATTTTCAGTTACCAAGTAGGTTTCACCAAGGTTCATTGCTAATTGATTTTCAGAGTCCATTAAAATCATATGCATAAAGAACACATTTCCAGGCTTAATTACATAGGGATTGCCGGTATATAACATTGGCCAATCCATCCAATTAGGAGAGAATGTAGTTCCCAAAGAATAACCACACGCATTCATTCTTGCTTTATTAAAACCAAGATCATCAAAAGTTTTTGCATGAGCATTAAAAACTTCTCCGATCTTATTACCTGGTTTAAGTTTATTTTCACAATTTTTTAATGCTTCAACACAAGCTTCATGCATTTTATGATGTTTAGGATCAGCTTTTCCAATAGGAATAGTTCTAAACATAGCTGAATGATAATGTCTGTAAGTACCAGCCCATTCTACAGTTAATTGATCTTGATCATTCAAGATTTGTTTTTCTGCTTGATAACGGCAAAGTAAAGCATTTTTACCAGAACCAATAATGAATTCATTTGCAGGATAATCGCCACCTCCTTCAAATATAACTTTATTCATTTCAGCTAATATTTTTGATTCACTTACACCAGCTTTTGCAAATTTCCATACTTCATCTAAAGCTTTATCAGCAAGTTCAGCAGCTTTTTTTACATAAACAATTTCTTCTTTAGATTTAACTACTCTTAATTTTGTTATTAAGTCAGATTTATCTTCGACACTAGAATAATTTTCTAAAGATTTGTTAAGTCGAAGTGCATTACGACCCGTTAAACCGTAAGCTTCATATTCTACTCCTAATTTTTTTCCTTTAAGATTTAGCTCATCCAAAATAATTTTAAGATCATCAGTTGGGTTTGATCCGTCTTTATCAACCCAAATTCTAATATCCTCTATGTTCGAGGTATTTTGAGCTTGTCTTAAATCGGGAGCTCTGGTTAGTAAAATTGTGTCTCCATTTTTATCTAAAATTAATGTTTGAAAAAAGACGTATCCAAAGGTGTCGTATCCTGTTAACCAATACATTGACTCTTGTCTGAACATAAGTAGAGCATCTATATTTTGCTCTTTCATTGTATTTAAAACTTTAGATTTCCTAGATTTGAATTCTTCTTTTGAAAAATGAAGTCCCATTAAATGATTTAATAACTAGTATATTCTTTTATTTCTTTGATGATCGATCCGGTATGATTGTTTATCTCTAACTTAATTTTTGCACGATCATCATTTAAAAAATGTACGTCTCTAGAAAGCTTGATAAACTTTTCCCCAAAGTCTTTATCTTTCTCACATTGTCTTTTATCGTCTTCAATAATCCAAAGTTTAGCGTTTATTTCTTTAAGTGATTGATAAAGATTGTCTAGCTTGTCATCGGACTTAACATTTTTTCCAAGTTGATCTTTTAAAATAGAGTGCTCGTGGTTGATAAATTTTAACTTTTCAGGATCTTTTATTTTTTCCTGTTTAATCTCTAAAATTGAAATTTTGTCTAAAAGTTCTCCAATTGAAACTTCTACTATAATTTTATTCATAAAATCTAATACTGTGCTATCTTGTTATAAATATGTCTAATATTTTAATTATTAAACACGGTTCATTAGGAGATATAGCCCAAGCAAGTGGTGCAATTCAAGATATATCTGAAAACAATAAAAATGATCATATATTTCTGCTTACAACCAAACCTTACTTTCATTTATTTAAGAAAAATCCTTTTGTTCATGAAGTGATTTTGGATAAGAGATTACCTAGATATAATTTAATTTATTTATATTTTTTAATGCGAGAATTAAAGAAGCACAACTTTTCTAAAGTTTTTGATCTTCAAAATTCATCAAGAACTAATTTTTATAAAAACATTCTTTTTCCAAAAGCTGATAAAATAGTTTGGTCTAGTTCAATTACAACATTACCATCAGATAAAAATAAAGAAGAATTTGATAAAATATCGGTACTTGAAAGATTTGATTACCAATTGCAAGAGTCTGGCTTAAATACATTAAATACTTTAAAACCTGATTTTAGTTGGGCTTCTACTGACATTAGTGAAATTAAAAATTTTTATAAGCTAGATAGATATATTTTATTATTTCCTTTTTGCTCTCCTCATTTAACAATTAAAAAATGGCCTTATTACAACGATCTTATTCAAAAAATTTCTAACAAATATGGAGACGACTATAAAATTGTAACTGCACCTGGTCCTACAGAAATTAAAGATGCAAAAGAGATAAATGCAATTGCATTATTGGATAATGGAAGAGCATTAGATATATCCCAATTAACTTCTTTGATAAAAGGTAGTTCGTGTGTAATTGCTAATGACACTGGTCCCGCACATATAACTGCTCATACAGGAACAAAAGGTCTTACATTATTTGGCAAACATACAACAGCTTATAAAGTAAGTATTGAGAGAGAGAATTTTAAAGCAATTGAAGTAAGTGATCTAAATAACTTAAGTGCTGAAAAAGTTTTTGAGAGATTGATTAATTTATTGAAGTAATTTTTTATATTTTTCAATTACATTAGACCAATTAAATTTTGAAGATAGTTCTTTTGCATTTTTTCCGAGTGCTAAATATTTTTTATCCTCTATCATTGAATTGAGTGAAGAATAAATATCTTCAAGATTATTTCCATCACAAATTAATCCTGTTATATCATGTTGAATAGCATCAGATGCACCACCATCTTTTCCTCCAAGAGATGTAACACCATATTGAGCAGCTTCAACATAAGCTATTCCAAATCCCTCAACAGATTTTTTATGTATAATGGATGGCATGACAAAAATATTAGATTTAGCAATTAAAGCATTTTTTAAATCATCACCGATATCTTTAAAAAACATAACTTGTGTTCCTAGGTCAAGTTCATTAACTAATTCTTTAATATTTTCTTCCTCTTCTCCATAACCAATACAAATATAAACAATATCTGGATACATCTGTTTTAAATTTCTTAGTGCCATTAAGACTTTTTCGTGATTTTTTCTTTTATCAAATCTTGAGACAGTAATTAATCGTGGTGTTTTTATTTTCAATAAATTTTCAACTTTATCTAATGATTTTTTATTTAGTTCTTTAGCAGGATTAACTCCAGGATTTATCACTATTATTCTAGCTTGATCAACACCAATATCAATTGCTAAATTTTTTGTATACTCTGAATTAGCAATTACTTTTTCAACATCATTTAAAACTTTTACTATTTTTTTATTTTGAAAACTTCCTTTAGGATGATTGATTTCTTTTCCATGAATTAAGCAATATTTATTCTTAGTAGTTTTTATTAACTCTAAGCTTTTCCAGTGGTCAGCTATAATTCCTTGGACTTTATTTTCTTTTAAAAATTCATTTATTAATTGGGCTTTTCTTATTTTACGTAAAAACTTAATTCCTCCTACTCTTTCAATTGAAAAGCTAACCTCTTTATCAAACTCTTTGTGATTTTCTTGATAATCTGCAAAAACTTTAATCATAAAGTTTTTAGACATTTCTTTAGCAAGACCCCACATTAAGCTTTGCATTCCGCCTAACTCAGGTGGGAAAGATCTTGTTGCAATTAAATACATTAATTATTTTTCCACTTGATACTACATCCAGCACTTGGAGTTTGTTGTTCTGGTCCTTTACCAGTCTCTGAAATTTCTTTCATTGCTTTAAACAAATCACTTTCACCATCTCTTACTGGTACTAAATTTTTAAGCTCTCTTAATCTACCTCTGTATTGAAGTTCTAATTCTTTATTATAACCAAAGAAATCTGGTGTACATACCGCATCATAAGTTTTAGCAATCTCTTGTGTTTCATCTACTAGATAAGGAAAATCAAACTGATTTTTTTTTGCAAATAAAATCATGTTATCGAATGAATCTTCTGGATAGTTTTCAGCATCATTTGCACATATAGCAACCGAATTAACACCTAGATCTTTTAATTTTTTACAATCCTCAACAATATCTTTGGTAACTGCTTTAACATAAGGACAATGGTTGCAGATAAACATTATCAAAGTTCCATTTTCGCCCTTAACATCATCAAGAGAAATTATTTTATTGTCTGTAGATTTAAGCTTAAAGTCGTGTGCCTTTTGGCCGAAATCACATATTGGAGTTTGTATTGGCATAATGTAATAATATATAAATTATGTTTTATGATTTAAAAGATAAAAAAACAAAAAACTCTGGCGAAAATTGGGTAGCACCTAATGCAACTATAATAGGTGATGTTACTTTAGAAAAGAATTCAAGCATTTGGTTCAATGCAACCTTAAGAGGAGATATTGAAAATATATATGTAGGTGAGGGATCTAATATTCAAGATGGAAGTGTTTTACATACAGATCCTGGTTATCCATTAAAAATTGGAAAGAATGTAACTGTCGGACATATGGTTATGCTTCATGGTTGCACTATAGGAGACAATAGTCTTATTGGAATTGGCGCAGTGATTCTTAATAACGCTAAGATTGGAAAAAATTGTATCATTGGTGCAAAAGCTTTAATTACAGAGAATAAAGAGATACCAGATAACTCTTTAGTGATTGGTTCTCCTGGTAAAGTTGTCAGAGAAGTTACTGAGGAAGAAAAAAAAGCTGTAGCAGAAAATACAAAACATTATCAAGATAATTGGAAAAAATATTCTAAATCAATTTTTTAAGGAACTAACCAATCATTCTTATTAGTTTCTAAATCAAACTTTGCTCTTCGATGTCCTTTTGCTGCAAGATAAAGCCATTCAGTAGATTTAATCTTACATTTTATTACAGTAAAGTTTTTATAACCATCTTCACTTTGTTCCATAGTGTAATCAAAATCTTCTAATTTAGATATCATACCAGATGTTGGATTTTCTGATACAGTTCCTGGTGGACTATCAGTTAAATAACAACGTCTGCTTATATGTTGAGTTTTTTTCCATGACTCTTCTGTAGTGTAATTTTGATTATTAACTTCACACTCAACCTTCACTCTTAATTGTATTTTTTCTTCTTTATCATAGAAAAGTAGGGAGGCTTTATTATTTTTCTTTAATATATCTACTTTTGGAGATCTCAGATCAGTATGGAATTGTAATAAATTATTTTCTCTATCTGATTTTCTCAAAACTACTATTCTGCCATCAACTTCATCTTGATGAGTACACATAAAAACTGGAATTCTAAAAGGTGAGGCTCTGTTAGTCACTGCATCATCTAACATAGACCAGTACTTATTCTGAATTTCTTCTAGGTTTTCATAGTATGCTGGTTGCATACATTACTTTCTAAATCTTTTTATTAAGCTTGAAGTATCCCAACGATTTCCACCTAAACCTTGAACTTCTCCGTAAAATTTATCAACAAGTTCTGTGACCGGTAACAATGAACCATTATTCTTAGCTTCATCCATTGCAATTTTTAAATCTTTTCTCATCCAGTCAACTGCAAAACCAAAATCAAATTTATCATCAATCATAGTTTTGTATCTATTTTCCATTTGCCAAGATTGTGCAGCACCTTTTGAAATTACTTCAATAACATCTTCCATGTTTAATCCAGCCTTCATTCCAAAATTAATTCCCTCAGACAATCCTTGAACTAATCCTGCTATACAAATTTGATTAACCATCTTTGCTAATTGTCCGCATCCAGCTTTACCAAGTAGTTTCATTTTTTTACTGTAGCAATCAATTTTATCTTTCGCTTTATCAAAGTCTGCTTGGTCACCACCAATCATCACTGTTAATGCACCATTCTCCGCACCAGCTTGTCCGCCAGATACGGGTGCATCTAATGCACCAAATCCATTTTTCTTTGCGTGCTCATAAATTTCTCTTGCAATTGTTGCTGATGCTGTAGTGTTATCAATATAAATTGCACCCTTTTTAATAGTTTTAAATGCACCATTATCACCAAAAGTAACTTCTCTTAAATCATTATCATTTCCAACACAGGTAAAGATATACTCTGCATCTTTCGCAGCTTCTGCAGGAGTCTCTGTCATTTTACCTTTGTATTCTTTAATCCATTTCTCTGCTTTTGATTTTGTTCTATTAAAAACAGTTACATTATGTCCACCTTTTGATATATAACCAGCCATCGGATAACCCATGACACCAAGACCTATGAACGCTACATTACAACTCATAATTTTTTATGTTTAATAGTTTAAGTTTAAAAGTAATCATATTTGGTTTTATTTTTACATTTTTTTCAAGTTTTGGACAGAGTTTTTTTCTTGGTTTGTTTAATTCGAGTATCAGAGAAACACTTTCAATCACACATGGACAATTTGGCTCAATCTATGCTTCAGCAACATTATTAAGTAGCTTTCTTTTAATTTGGGTTGGAAAAAAAATTGATGATATCAATATTTTTAAATTTGCTTTTTATGTAACTTTACTTCTATCGTTTTCTTGTTTTTTCTTTTCAAAGATATCATCCATAGCTTTTTTATTTATTGCTGTTTTTTTGATGAGATTTTCTGGTCAAGGCCTGATGTCCCATACTGCAACAACAACCATCACAAGGTATTTTACTAAATCGAGAGGTAAAGCTCTAAGTGCTGGATGGTTTGGTCTTTCAACAGCAGAATTTATTTTACCTGTATTAATTGTTTATTTGTTAACAATTACTGCTTGGCAAAATATTTGGATATCAATATCTATTTTAACTTTAATCTTTTTACCATTCGCCTCTTTCTTTTTAATTAGGAAATTAGATTTTGATACAAGAGAACAAGTAGACACAATTAATTCTGAAATAAAAGAAATTAGGCAATGGAGAAGAATTGAAGTTTTAAAAGATTACAGATTTTATATAATTTGCTTAAATATGTTGGCAATGCCATGGATTGCTACCGGGGTATTTGTTTATCAATCTTTTATTACAGAGTCTAAAGAATGGGGTTCATTTATAATAGCACAATCATTTATGGCTTATTCAATTTTATCTGTATTGACTTTATTAATTTCTGGTTTTTTGATTGATAAGTTCACAAGTAGAAAGTTATTGGTTTTTATGAACATACCTTTATTACTTTCAACATTAGTTTTATTTTATTTTGATACCTCTATTACATCATTTATTTTCCTTGGATTGATAGGTGTTTCTAATGGATTAGCTAATGTATTAGGTTCGTCTACTTGGGCTGAAATTTATGGAGTAAGATACATTGGATCTATTAAGGCTCTAACTACAGCATTGATGGTATTTTCAACAGCATTTGGAACTGCTTTATTTGGTTTTTTAATAGACAGGGGATACTCAATTGAATCAATTGCTCTAATTTCATTTACTTATATTTTGATCTCTTTGACACTTCTTTTTTTTGTAAGAAATAAGCTAAATCCACAAATTATTTGAAAAATCTCCTTGATTTTTTACATGTCACTGTATAGATACTGCGCATGGCTAGAGTTACTGTAGAAGATTGTATTGATAAAGTTGATAGTCCTTACGAGTTAGTTTTAGTTGCTAAAGAAAGAGCTACTCAATTAAACTCTGGGATTGAACCAACTTTAGATAGAGATAATGACAAAAATACCGTCATTGCTCTTAGAGAAATAGCTGAAGAAAATATCAAAGTTCCTGATTTAACTGAAAGTGCAGTTTACAAGTTAAGAAAACATGTAGAACAAGTAGATGATGGGGCAGAAGATGATGAAGAAGTAGGAGATGACTTTGAAAGTTTATATAAGGGCGAAATTTCAAAAAGTGGAACACCTATTTTACCATCAAAAAGAGCAAGAAAAACTCCTGAAAAAATACAAGTATCAAAAGAGGATTTAGCAGAGTTATCTGAAACTGCAAAACCAGATATTGAACCTTCTATTGATGAAAACTTAAATGATCAAGGAGAAGTATCTTTAGATGAAGTTTCAGAACAAGATAGCCAAGAGACAGAAGTAAATTCAGACGATACAGAAGCTTCAAACTCATAACAAAATAATATAAAGTCTATATCTATGAATAGGAAAGTGTCAGTTGCTCCTATGATGGATTGCACAGACCGTCATGAGAGATTTTTTCTAAGACTAATCTCTAAAAATGTTCTTTTATATACAGAGATGGTGGTAGATGAAGCGATAAGTAGGGGTGATAAAAAAAAATTATTAGAATTTAATATCAATGAAAAACCAGTTGCATTGCAATTAGGCGGATCTTCGCCAAAACTGTTAGCTGAAGCTAGTAAAATAGGAGAGGATTTTGGTTATGATGAAATTAATCTCAATTTGGGTTGTCCAAGTAGAAAAGTTGAAAAAAATAGATTTGGTGCTTGTTTAATGAAAGAGCCTGCATTAGTTGCAGATTGTTTGAGCAAAATGCAATCAGTAACTAAATTACCAGTAACGATCAAAACTCGAATAGGATATGACGAAGTTGAGGATTATGAAAATTTATATGAATTTGTTTCAACTTTAAAATCAACAGGAGTTAAGACTTTTATTATCCATGCTAGAAAAGCAATGTTAGGTAAATTTACACCTAAACAAAATTTAAATATTCCACCACTTAAATATGATTATGTTTATAAACTAAAAGAAGATTTTCCTAATGAAGAAATAATTATAAATGGAGGAATAACATCTGTAGATCAAATAAAACCTCATTTAGAAAAAACAGATGGAGTAATGATTGGGAGAGCAGCTTATCATACCCCTTATTTATTGGCTGAAATAGAAAAAGAAATATTTATAAATAATAATGTGCCAAGTAGACAAGATGTAATTCAACAATTAATTCCTTACGTAAAAAAAGAGTTAAAAAAAGGAACACGGTTAAATCAAATTATGAGACATACCCTGGGACTGTTTCACGGACAGACAGGCTCTAGTTATTGGAAACGATATTTAAGTGAAAATATGTGTGTAAGAAACGCTGATATTAAAAAAATTGATCATATTATGGATAAAATTAAATATAATAATGTTGATACAAGTGTAGGACAATCTGCTTAACTCTATTTTAACAAACGAGTATAGTTATATTGTTTTATTGATGGCTTTGACAGCTATTCCAGTAGGTTTTGTTGCTGGCTTATTTGGTATTGGTGGTGGTTTAATCACTGTTCCATTTCTATATTATATTTTTGGCTCTTTAGGAATTGATCAAGGATATATAATGCATTTAGCTGTAGGAACATCTTTTGCAATAATAATACCTACATCTACTGTTTCAGTTTTAACCCATCATAAATTTAATGCAGTAGATTTTAATATTGTAAAAAATTATGGATTATTTGTAATTACAGGCGTTGTTTTTGGAGCAATATTTGCAGCATCTTTAAAAACTAAATCATTAGTTTTATTTTTTTCAGTAGTCATTTTATTATTAGGTATTTACTTGCTCTTAATTAAAGAAAAAGAAAAAAATATAATTATTGAAATGAAACTTCATTTAAAGATTATTCTTGGTTTTGTGGTAGGTTTTATTTCTGCTATTATGGGTATAGGTGGAGCAGTAATGAATGTACCGATACTTAAATTTTTTGGTTATTCAATTAATAAAGCTATTGGTAGCGCTGCTGCAATAGGTTTTATGATTGCTTTATTTGGAGCAATAGGTTTTTTAATTTCAGGTAATTATTTAAAAGCTAATTTGCCACTAAGCATTGGATTTATAAATATTCCAGCTTTTTTAATATTCATTCCAATAACAACTATCATGGCTAGAGTTGGAGCTAAGACAGTACATAGTATAGATAAGAATAAAATAAGTAAGTTTTTTGGCTTTTTTCTTTTAATAGTTTCAATTAAATTTTTTTACGAATTTTATAAATTATAAGAAATAAAAAAGGGCGGTTTCAGTCTCCCTCTACCACCCTTAGTTATTAATTAATTGATTCGTAAAAGATAGTAAAACCCGTAATAATTGAATTTAATAGTTCTCTAAGGGAGATGTTCAGGTTCTATAATTTCTGAAAATTTTATTTCATCAACTTTATAAGATGCTAAAATAATAGGATCCTTATCAACATAAGGAATGTCAGGAAAAGAAATATGAGTTTTTTTATATAATTTCTCATTTTGAAGATTTGTCTTTTGAGAAAAAGTATCAGATTTAAAATTGTTAATAATTTTTCCAGTGCCATAAGACAAAGAAGCTTGATAAACACTACCAGTTTTAGCACCAGTATATATTGGTCCTAAAAAAGTTGATCCTGAAACAGCACAATTGTTAAGTGTTATTAAACAAGATATTAAAAAAAATTTTTTAAATTTTTTAATCATTACCTGCTATTAGCTGATTCTTAATTAAATTACGTAAAGTTTTTTTACACGCAGAAATTGTATTTTGATCTTTTATTAAAATTTTTTTTATATTTCGTTGTTTATCATATTTTCTAAACTCAATTTAACCACAACTTATATTTTAATGATTAACTATTTTGTTAAGCTTAACTTTTTATGAAAACTAAAAAAAATAAAAAAAAAGCAAGTGTTGGGTTAAAAAATATACAATCTTTAGTTCCAAAAAATTTAGATATTAATAAAGTTAATCCTTTAAATTTTATTGAAAACACAAAAAAAAAATTAGGAAATTATTACAACGATCTTAAAAAAGAACGAGAAAAACAAAAAGAAAGATTAGAAAAAAAATTAAAATTAGACGAAAAAAAAGAAGAACAAAGACAAAAAAGAGAAGCACAAAAAGAAAAATTAAATAAAATTAGAGAAGAAAAACGTCAAATATTAATTCAACAAAAATTAATTATTGAGAACGAAAAACAAGTAAGAAAAAATGAGGAAAAAAGAAAAAAAATAGAAGCCAAAAGAATAAAGATTGAACAACAAAAAATTAAAGATGAAGAAACTAAAAAAATTAGAGAAGATGCAAGAAGGCTTAAAGAGGAAGATTTAAGACTTAAGATGCTCGAAAGACAGAGAATTCGAGAAGAAAAAATTAAGATTAAACAAGAGGCATTAAAAACTAAAGAAGCAGAAGCATTAAGGGCAAGAGAAGAAAAAGAAAAAATAAGACAGGAACAAAACCAATTAAAAGAAATAGAAAGACAAAAAAGATTAGACGAGGAACAAAAAATAAGAGAAGCAGCTAGAAAATTAAAGTATGAAGAAGAAAAATTAAGAGAAACTGAGAATAGATTAAGACAACTCGAAATCCAAAGACATCAAGAATTAGAAAGACAATTACTTAAAGAACAAGCTGAACAAAGAGCTAAAGAGGAGGAGCTAAAATTAAAAGAGAAAAAGCTTAAGGAAGCAGAAAATGAGAGAATATTAAAAGAAAAAGAACAACTAGAAGAAGCTGAGAAACTGAGAAAAGAAGAGGAAAAACAAAGAAAAATTGAAGAAGAAAAAGCGATTGCATTAAAGCATAAAGAAGAAGAGGAAGAACGAATAATAGAGGAAAATAGACGAATTAAAGAATGGGAAGATGAATTTGATCAAGAACAAAAGATGAAAGAAGAGGCTTTAATTAAAAAGTTTTATAGCGATCAATTATCAAATGAAAATATTTTAGGAACATCCAAGAATAATGATCAAGAAAACAAAACGGACGATAATGAGGATAAAAAAGATATTTAATTATATTTTTTGATCATAATCTCCAATTTTTTCAGTTTGTTGAAGCATCTCATCAATAAATTTAAATATCTTTATTTTTCTTTCATTTGAAGTAGGGCTCTCTGTTACAATAACCAATGAAGGTTTATTTGAAGATGCTCTGATTAAACCCCAAGAGCCATCTTCAAAAGAAAATCTTATACCATTAACAGTTAATATTTCTTTTATCACCTGATTATCTATTTTGATCTTTTCATCTTTAATTTTTTTTATTTGGATAATAATTTCTTCTACAACCTTATATTTTTCATTATCTTTACAATAAGGTGCCATTGTAGGAGATTGAAAAGTTTTAGGAAGTTGTTTTATCATTTCACTTATTTTTTTATTTTGCTGATCTAAGAGATGACAAACTTGGATTGCAGAATTTATTCCATCATCATATCCATATCCTAAAGGTTTATTAAAGAAAAAATGTCCACTTTTTTCAAATCCAGCTAAGGCTTTTTCGTTGTGAACTTTTCTTTTGATATGGGAGTGGCCAGTTTTCCAATAGATTGTTTCACAATTATTTTTATTCAAAATTTCATCATTTGTATAAAGTCCAGTTGATTTTACATCGACTATAAATTTTGAATTTTTATGAGAAACAGATAAATTTCTTGCGATTAATAAACCAATCTTATCAGAAAATATTTCATTTCCATTATTGTCAATAACACCAACTCTATCTCCATCGCCGTCAAATCCAAAACCGATATCAGCATTATTTTCTTTAACCACTCTAGCTATTTCATGTAGCATTTTTAAATCTTCAGGATTAGGATTGTATTTTGGGAAAGTCCAATCTAAATTACAGTCTAATTCAATTACTTCACAACCAATACCTCTCAAAATATCTGGCGCGAAAATACCAGCCGTTCCATTGCCACAAGCAACAACTGTTCTTATTTTTCTTTTAATTTTATTTTTATTAATTAAATCATCCTTATAAATCTTACTAAAATTTTTTATTAATTTTTCATTTCCCTCTCCTTTGGAAAAACTTTTATTTAAAGTAATTTCTTTTAGTTCTTTCATCTCCTCAGGAGCATGTGTTAGACCTTTTTTAATTCCCATTTTAACTCCAGTCCAACCATTTTCGTTATGGCTAGCAGTTACCATCGCAACTGCATCTGCATTTAAGTGAAATTGTGCAAAATAAACCATTGGAGATAATGACAAACCAATATCCTCTACATAACAACCAGCTGATATTAATCCTTTTTTAAGATTACTTTTGATTTCATCACTGTATGATCTATAGTCGTGCCCAACGATTACTCTAGGGTCATTTTTTTTTGTATGAATCTTTATTTGTGTACCCAAGCCTTTACCAAGATTCTCTATACCAGGCCCATTAATGTCTTTTTCATACAACCATCGTGCGTCATATTCTCTAAACCCATAAGGATTTATTTTTAAATTTTCAGACATTTTGTTAATTACTTACCTTTTTTTTGATTTTTTTATTGATATTTTTTTTGTCGCGTTCTATAAATGTTCTATTGATTTGTTGTTTATATAGTATATTAAATTAAAGCGCATACAACATATAGTTGTTTTCGTATAAATAAGCAAATATAATACATATATTATGAATAAAATTCTATCACAAGCCCTAAAGAAAGCTGTCTCCGAATATAGCCCTGAAGTAAAAGAACTACCTAAAGCTAATAGGCCCGACCTTTTTTCATTAAATAACGAAACCGAACTCTTCCAAAATGACAAAGGTATCATTATCAAGATTGATCGTTCAAGAGATGCAAACTTAACTGATTTTGGTAAAGCAACTTTAAAAGATAGATACCTTGGTCATAATGAGTCTTTTCAAGATTTGTTTGCACGAGTAGCAAGCTCATACTCAGATGATAATTTACATGCACAAAGAATTTATAATTACATAAGTAATCTCTGGTTCATGCCAGCAACACCTGTCTTATCAAACGGTGGAACAAAAAGAGGATTGCCAATTTCATGTTTTTTAAATGAAGCGTCTGATAGTTTAGGAGGAATCTTAGATCTTTGGAGTGAAAATGTTTGGCTTGCAGCAAAAGGTGGTGGTATTGGAAGTTATTGGGGAAACCTAAGATCGATCGGGGAAAAAATTGGTAAGGTCGGAAAAACATCTGGAATAATTCCTTTTATCAAGGTTATGGATTCTTTAACTATGGCTATTAGCCAAGGTTCTTTAAGAAGAGGTTCGGCCGCTTGTTATCTTCCAGTGGATCATCCTGAAATTGAAGAATTTATTGAAATGAGAAGACCAACTGGTGGTGACCCAAATAGAAAAGCATTGAACTTACATCATGGAGTTTTAGTTTCAGATGCATTCATGCGTGCAGTCGAAACTGATGAACAATGGGCACTAAAAAGTCCAGCAGACGGAACAGTTCAGCAAACCATATCTGCTAGAAATTTATGGATAAGGTTATTAACTGCGAGAATTGAAACGGGTGAGCCGTACATTATTTATATTGATACAGTTAATCGATTAATTCCTCAACATCATAAACTTGCCAACTTAACTGTTAAAACATCTAACCTATGTAGTGAAATAACTTTGCCTACAGGAATTGATAAACATGGAAGAGACAGAACAGCTGTTTGTTGTCTTTCATCATTAAATTTGGAAAAATATGATGAATGGAAAGATGATCCTGACATGATTAGTGATGTTATGAGATTTTTAGATAATGTATTATCTGATTTTATTAATAAAGCTCCTGAGCAGTTTAAAGATGCAATTTATTCAGCAGAGAGAGAAAGAAGTGTTGGATTGGGCGTAATGGGTTTTCATTCGTTTCTACAAAAAAATAGAATTCCACTTGAGTCAGTAATGGCTAAATCTTGGAATAAAAAGATATTTAAACAAATTGATGAACAAGTTAACAAAGCTTCTAAAGAATTAGCAGAGGAAAGAGGAGCTTGTCCTGATGCTGCAGAATATGGATTCAACGAAAGATTTTCAAATAAAACTGCAATTGCTCCAACAGCTTCAATTTCAATTATTTGTGGTGGAGCGTCCCCGGGTGTAGAACCAATAGCAGCAAATAGTTACACACACAAAACATTGTCCGGATCTTTTAATGTTAGAAATAGATATTTAGAAGAAATTTTAGATGGTCATGGTAAAAATGACGATGAGACTTGGTCTACAATAACAACTAATCAAGGCTCTGTTTCACACTTAGATTTCTTAAGTGAGTTAGAAAAAGATGTTTTTAAAACTGCTTTTGAATTAAATCAAAAATGGATTATTGAACTAAGCGGAGATCGAACACCTTTCATTTCTCAAGCACAGTCAGTTAATTTATTTTTGCCAGCAGACGTACATAAGAGAGAACTTCACAGAATTCATTTTGATGCTTGGAAAAAAGGTCTTAAAAGCCTTTATTACTGTAGATCAAAATCAATCCAAAGAGCTGAAAATATTAACGATGCAAAATCAACAGATATTACAGCTAATGTTTATAAATCTAAAAATCAACAATCAAACGAACAACCAGAATACGAGGAATGCCTATCATGTCAGTAAGTGAAAAAATCAAAGTAGAGAAAAAAGAAATAATTCAGCCAAAAAAAATGGGACTATTAGTTGAAAATCCTGTTTATAAACCATTTAGATATCCATGGTGTTATGATGCCTGGCTAACCCAACAAAGAATTCATTGGCTGCCTGAAGAAGTGCCTTTGGGAGATGATGTTAGAGATTGGCAAAAAAATTTATCTCAACCTGAAAAAAATTTATTAACTCAAATATTTAGATTTTTTACACAAGCTGATGTTGAAGTTAATAACTGTTATTTAAGACACTACACTACAGTATTTAAACCTACTGAAGTTTTAATGATGATGACAGCTTTTGCAGCAATGGAAACAGTTCATGTAGCTGCATATTCTCATTTATTAGATACTATCGGTATGCCTGAGTCTGAATATTCGGCTTTCATGAAATATAAAGAAATGAAAGATAAATATGATTACATGCAAGGTTTTAATGTAAATTCAAAAGAAGATATTGCAAAAACAGTTGCTGTATTTAGTGCTTTTACTGAAGGACTTCAATTATTCGCAAGTTTTGCAATTCTTTTAAATTTTCCAAGACATAACAAAATGAAAGGAATGGGTCAGATAGTTACTTGGTCTGTTAGAGATGAAACTCTTCACTGTAATTCAATGATAAGGATTTTTAAAGAATTCATTAAAGAAAACCCAGAGATCTGGACTCCTAAACTTAAAAAAGAACTTTATGAAGCTTGTAGAACTATAATTGAGCACGAAGATGCATTTATTGACCTTGCTTTTGAAATGGGCCCAATGGAAGGTTTAACAGCTCAAGAAGTTAAAGACTACATTAGATTTATTGGAAATAGGAGATTAGTCCAATTAGGTTTAGAACCAATTTATGATGTGCAGAAAAATCCTCTTGGATGGTTAGACACTATGTTAAATGCAGTTGAACATATGAACTTCTTCGAGGGTCGTGCAACAGAATATTCTAAAGCATCAACTCAAGGAACTTGGGTAGAAGCTTTTAGTTAATTCAATTGAAATATAAAAAGTATTTTAGAAAAACCAGTCTTAAACAAAAAGGTGTTGGTGATTTTTTTCTGAATGAAATAATTAAAAAAAAACCAAAAACGTTTTTAGAAGTAGGTGTATTTCATGGTGTCACAGCTAGAAATATTTGTGAATTACTTTTTGAAATTAACAAAAATGATTTTAAATATATAGGTATTGATTTATTTGAAAAAAATGATGAAAATAAATCAGAAATAATACCTAATACAAATTTTTTAAACCCATTAAAACAAATTTATTTTAAATTCATCAAAAAACAGGACCCATATACGATTGAAGCAGTTGAAGAACTATTGATAAAATTTAAAGATAATGTTCACTTAATTAAAGGCAATTCAAATAGGATTTTAAAAAAAATTGATATGAGCAAAATAGACTACGTCTTTTTAGATGGAGGACACGATTACGAAACAGTAAAAAATGATTTAAATTGTTGTATTGATGTAATTAATAAAAATGGAACAATTTTATGTGATGATTATAACTTGCATTATGCTCCAGGCGTAAAGAAAGCCATCGATGAATATGTTAAAGAAAAGAATTTTAAATGCGATATATTGCTAAATTCTAGATTTGCAAAGATAGAAAAAAATTAAAATTACCTTTGATTCAATTGAACAACTTTTCTGTGTTGATTTCCTTTATAGCTTGCTAGTGGTCTTATTAATTTATTTGCTGCATGTTGTTCAATAATGTGTGCAGACCATCCAGTAATTCTAGATATAACAAAAATTGGTGTAAAAAAATCAGTATCGAAACCCATCAAATGGTAAGTAGGTCCCGTAGGATAATCGACATTAGGATGAATATTTTTTCTTTCGATCATAACTTTTTCAACTATGTCATAGATCTTTTCAAATTTTTTATCTTTTTTAATTTTTGCAACTTTTCCAAAATATTCTCTCATTGTAGGAACTCTAGAATCTCCACTTTTATAGACTCTATGACCAAATCCCATTACAACATCTTTATTATCTAAAGCTTTGTTAATCCATTTTAACGCATTTTCTGGTTTTTTAATTTTATTCATCATATGCATAACTTCCTCGTTAGCACCACCGTGTAAAGGACCTTTTAAACTTGCTATAGCACCTGTTATAGCACCATGAATATCTGATAAGCTACTCGTAATTGTTCGTGCGGTAAAAGTTGAAACATTAAAGCTGTGCTCTGCGTATAAAATTAAAGATACATCAAAAGCTTTTACAATATCTTTGTTGGGAACTTTACCAAAACACATATGAAAAAAATTCTCAGAAAAAGATAGATTACTTTTTGGAGGTATAATTTTTTTACCCTTTCTAGATCTATAAAAGGCAGCTAGTGCAACAGGTGTTTTCGCAAAAATTCTCATCACTTTTCGCATATTAGCCTCAGGTGAATTATCTTTAGTTTCTTTATCTTCGAGACCCAATATACTTACAGCTGTTCTTGCAACATCCATTGGGTGAGATTTCTTTGGAAATTTTTTAATATCTTCAAGAATAGTTTTAGAAAGTTTCCTTTCTTTTCTTTCTTGTTTTTCAAATTTTTTTAATTGATTTTTATTTGGTAGCTCTCCATTTAAGATTAAATAAGCTACTTCTTCAAATTTACATTTAGCACATAAGTCTTGTGCAGCATAACCTCTATATGTTAGAGAATTAATTTCAGGCATTACTTTTGAAACTTCTGTTTCATCCACTATTATTCCTAGTAAACCTTTTTTAATTTCATCAGTCATTATTCATGTCCATCAGTACTAAAGTTGTAAATTTTTTCATCTAAACTATTATATTTTTCATAATCAACTAATTCATACAATCTTTTTCTAGTTTGCATCTTATCAATAATATTGTTTTGATGTCCATTTACATAAATGTCTCTTAATCCATCCTCAACATTTTTCATAGCTAATCTTTGAGTTGTAACTGGATATATGACTATATTGTATCCAAATTCCTCTAATTTTTTGTAATCGAATAATTTAGTTTTTCCGAATTCTGTCATATTAGCTAATAAATAACTTGAAAGTTTTTTTCTAACTTTTTCAAAATCTTTTTCGTCATGCAAAGCTTCTGGAAAAATTATCTCAGCACCTGCATCTATATATGCCTTACATCTTTCAATCATTTTATCTATACCTTCAACACTTTTTGCATCAGATCTCGCAATGATTTTAAAATTTTTATCTTTTTTGGCAGCAACACACTCTTTTATTTTTTTTACCATTGCATCTGTTGAAATAAGTTCTTTGTTATCTAAGTGTCCACACCTTTTTCTCTCTATTTGATCTTCCAGATGTACTGCAGATATTCCAAATTCTTCAAAAGTTTCAATTGTTTCTTTACAAGAATTGAAACCAGTATCTATGTCAACAATAGTTGGGAGATTAGTTACTCTTGAAATAAGATAAGATCGAGTGCTTACATCTTGAAGAGTAGTTAAACCAATATCTGGAAATCCAAGATCGTTTGCCATTACCCCGCCAGAAACATAGACAGCGTCGTAACCAATTTCTTCAATTAATTTTGCTGTAAGAGGATTATAAGCACCTGGGACTCTTAAAATTTTATTAGACTCTAATTTTTTAGCAAAATCTTCTCTTTTTTGACTTGGATCTTTTTCTATAAAATGCACTAAAAAATTCCCTTTCTTAAATTTCTCTTAAGTTTACTTTTTTTAATTTCTATATTCAATTTATCTAATTGACCTGATTTAATTTTTCTTAGATTTTGTACTATTTTTAGAAATCTATCACTCTCTTTTTTACTCAATATATTTTCAGTCAAAGTTAAAAATTTATTGATATAATTTTTTCTCTTAAAAGGACGTGAGCCATAAGGATGGGCATCAGCAACACCTTGCTCTTCAACAATTTTTTTTCCATTTTTTAGGGTAATTATGACTTTTGCGCCAAATGCTTTTTTTTTAGGATTTGGATCATGATATCTTTTCGTCCATTTTTTGTCTTCATGAGTTTTTATTGATCTCCAAATTCTAATTGTGCTTCTTCTTTTAGTTCTTGATTTTGAGTAAGATTTTACGTGGTGCCAATTCCCATCTTCTAACGCTACAGCAAATATATACATAATTGAATGATCCAATGTTTCTCTTGATGCGTTTGGATCCATCTTTTGAGGATCATTAGCACCGGTACCAATAACGTAATGTGTGTGATGACTAGTATAAATATCAATTTTTTTTATTTGATTTAGATTTTGTACTTTTTTTTTCAATTTTTTTGCTAAATCAATTAATGCTTGAGATTGATACTCGGCTGAATATTCTTTTGTATAAGTTTCAAGAATTGCTTTCTTTATTTCACCCTTTTTTGGAAGAGGAACTTTATATAGTGCTTTTTTTCCATCAAGAATTCTTGCAATCACACTATCTTCACCTTCATAAATTGGACTAGGGGCACCCTCACCACGCATTACTCTATCGACAGCTTCTATGGCAAGTTTTCCAGCGTGTGCAGGAGCATATGCTTTCCAACTTGAAATTTCACCTTTTCGAGATTGTCTTGTTGAAATTGTTGTATGTAATGCTTGCTGTACTGCTTGATAAATAGTTTCTATATTTAGTTTTAGCATCGATCCTATTCCTGCAGCAACACTTGGACCTAAGTGAGCTATATGATCAACCTTATGTTTATGTAAACAAATTCCTTTAACTAAATTAACTTGAACTTCATAAGCAGTTATAATTCCTCTTAAAAGATCTAAACCATTTTTTTTATTTTGTTGTGCAACACTAATGAGCGGAGGAATATTGTCTCCTGGATGACTATAATCTGCAGCTAAAAAAGTATCATGAAAATCAAGTTCCCTAACAGCTGTACCATTTGACCATGCTGCCCACTCACAATCAAATTTTAATTTACTATTAACACCAAATAGTGTGGCACCATTTTTCCTTGAATGTTTCAAAGCCATCTCTCTTGATGAAACTACAGGCCTTCTGTTAAGAGAGGCAATAGCAACAGATGCATTGTCAATAATTCTGTTGATTGCCATTTCAATAGCATCTTTATCTAGTCTAGCATTATCACTTGCGATTTCAGCTATTTTCCATGCAAGTTGTTTTGTTTTAGGTAAATGAATTTTAGATGGATAAACTTTTACATTATGTAATATCAAAATAACTCCTAATTAACGAATTTGTTTTTAATAGTTAAAAAAAAATAATCAATATTAAAGATATTTTGATACTATTTTTTCAATACCTATAAAGTCTTTTATAAGGTGATTGTGGTAAATTTCAGTTGTATTTTTTTCAGTATATCCATCTTCAAGTAAAATAACTGGAATATTAGCAGCTTTAGCTGCATTAGCATCGGTTTCACTATCTCCTATCATCAATGATTTTTTTATATCTCCATCTAATATTTCAATGACTGAAGTTAAGTGTCTCGGATCTGGTTTGCAGTAATTGAAAGTATTGTGGCCAGCCACATACTCAAAAAAATCATAAATGCCAATTTTTTTTAAAAGATCTACAGCTAAATGTTCCTGTTTATTTGTACAAACCGCCATAGAAATATTATTATCTTTAGACCATATTAAAAAATCTTTGACACCGTTTATTAGTGTGCTTTCATTAACAATATTTTTTCCGTAAAAATCTATAAAATCTTTCACCATTTCTTTTTTTAATCTTTCATCCTGTACTTTTCCAAATTCCTTTTTTGCTTGTCCCCAAATAGATCTTCCAAGCATTGCCCCAGCGCCTTGACCAACAAGATTTCTGATTTCATTAGTTGACTTTGTAGGATAACCAAATTTCTCCATTACATGGTTATGAGCGCGCATTAAATCAGGTGCTGTATCTACCAAAGTTCCATCTAAATCAAAAAGAATTGTAAATTTTTGTTTCATTTTCAAAAGTATTTTTAAGAAATATTTTGTGAATTAAGAAACATATATACTTAATATAAAGAATTTCATAGATGAAACAGTTAAATTTACAAAAACTCCAAAATCACCTTAGGCATAAATTTTTAAAGATGGGAGTAAAAATGGTTGGTCCTGAGACAATTTATTTTTCCAAAGATACCAAGTTAGGTAAGAACGTAACAATCGAACCTTATGTAGTATTTGGAGAAAAAGTTAAAATTGGAAATAACGTAACCATCAAATCCTTTTCGCATCTAGAAAATTGTAAAATAGAAAATAAGGTTGAGATTGGACCATACGCCCGAATTAGACCTGGAACCATATTAAAAGAGGGATCAAAAATAGGAAATTTTGTAGAGATAAAAAAAAGCACTCTTGGAAAAAAATCTAAAGTAAATCATTTAGCTTATATTGGCGATAGTATGATCGGTAAATCAGTTAATGTCGGCGCAGGAACAATCACTTGTAATTATGATGGTGTTAAAAAAAGTAAAACTAAAATTAAAGATAATGTTTTTATAGGTTCTAATTCATCATTGGTAGCTCCTATAACTATCGAAGAAAACAGCGTTATTGGTGCTGGCTCGGTTATTACAAAAAATGTAAAGAAAAAATCTCTAGCGCTTACGAGAAGTTTACAAACTGAAATTCGAAATTATAAAAGGAAATCAAAATAATCATGTGTGGAATAATTGGAATTAATAGTAACAAACCTGTTTCAGCAACAATTATCAATTCACTTAAAAAATTAGAGTATAGAGGTTATGATTCAGCAGGGATTGCAACCCTCTCCAATGGATTAATTCATGAAGTTAAATCAGAAGGCAGAGTAGATAATCTTGAAAAAAATTCTTTAATACAAAGCATGGAAGGTACTATAGGAATTGGTCATGTAAGATGGGCTACGCATGGTTTACCTAACAGTATTAATGCTCATCCTCATTCATCCCAAAATGTCTCTGTTGTTCATAATGGAATAATTGAAAACTCAACTTTATTAAAAAAATTTTTGGTTGGAAAAGGTCATAAATTTAAATCACAAACAGATACTGAGGTAATAGTACATTTGATAACAGAAAATTTAAAATCTGAGAACATTGTGAATTCAATCAAGAAAACTTTAAAATCACTTCATGGAAGTTTTGCCCTTGGTATTTTATTTAAAGATCAACCAGATTTAATAATTGGAGCTAGAAGAGGATCACCTTTAGCAGTTGGTTATGGTCCTAATGAAAATTATTTAGGATCTGACTCATATGCCTTAAAATCTATGACAAACAAAATAACTTACTTAAATGATGGCGAATTTTGTATTATTAAAAAAGATCATATTGAATTCTTTAATGATGATGGAGTTAAGATAAATAAAAAAGTTTTAGAATTATCATCAGAAGAAGAAAAATATGACAAAGGTGACTATAAGCATTTTATGGCAAAAGAAATTGAGGAACAGCCCACTACATTAAAAAATGGAATTAAAGAATATATCGATATGTCTAATAACGATATAAATATTTATAATTTTCCTTGGAAAATTGATGATATAAATTCAATAACTTTAGTAGGCTGCGGTACTGCATACCATTCATGTTTAATGGCAAAATACTGGTTTGAGGAATTGACATCACTTGATGTAAACATAGATATTGCGTCTGAGTTTAGGTATAGAAAAAATAGATTTAAAAAAGATACTCTATATGTATTTGTTTCTCAATCTGGAGAAACTGCTGATACTTATGCAGCTTTAGATTTATGCAATAAAAATAAAATGAAAACATGTGCTGTAGTTAACGTAATTGAGAGCTCAATTGCCAGAGACTCAGAATTTGTTTTACCAATTCATTGTGGAACCGAAATTGGTGTAGCTTCAACAAAAGCTTTTTTAGGACAAATATTAATTTTATATATTTTGGCTTTAAAAATAGGATTTTTGAAGAAAGATTTAAAAAAAAACTTATTTATTGAAAAACTCCAAGATCTTAAAAATCTTCCTGAACAAGTTAAAAAAACATTAACAATTGACAATAAAATACAAAATATATCTAATACATTTAATGAAGCTAAAGGTTCTATGTTTTTAGGTAGAGGTTTTTCGTATCCAATAGCACTCGAGGGTGCTTTAAAACTTAAAGAGTTGTCATATATTCATGCCGAAGGATACCCAGCAGGTGAAATGAAACATGGACCTTTAGCTTTGATTGAGGAGGGAATGCCAGTTGTTGTATTGGCCCCTAGAGATAATTATTATAAAAAAACTATTTCAAATATGCAGGAGGTAATTGCTAGAGGTGCAAAAGTTTTATTAATTACAAATAAAAATAAAGATGAAATCGTTTCAGAAAATATTTGGGAAAAAATAGAAGTTGAAAACACTAATGAAGATCTTTTACCTTTTCTTTTAACAATACCATTACAAAAACTAGCGTATTATTCTGCGCTTAAAAAAGGATTTGATATAGACAAACCAAGAAATTTAGCAAAATCAGTTACTGTCGAATAAAATTGACTAAAATAAATTTTAAAAAAAATGTAAATTTTTGGGAATTAGCTTCATTTTCTAAAGCTAAAAATTTTGATAATTATTTATTACTAAAACAAGCATTTGAGAAAAATGTTTTGATTGAAGATAATAAAAAATTATTAGAGAAGTTTATTAATAGCTTTAATTCATTTAAAAATGTTAAATCTCAGTTATATCAAGATGCTTTTGCATCATTTATTATTGCTAATAAGTATGAAAAAACATTTTTAGAATTTGGCGCTACTGATGGTTTAGATTTATCTAATTCATTTTCATTAGAAGCTTTTGAAGGTTGGAAAGGTGTATTGTCTGAGCCAAGTATACAATGGCATGAAGCCTTAAAAAAAAATAGAAAAATGAGCAATATAATCACTAAATGTATTTGGTCTCATAGTGGTAAAAGTTTAGATTTCTTTATGTCAGATGTTGGTGTTTTATCAACTATTAATGATTTTATAGAAAGTGATAAAAACTCAATGCCAGGAAATACTACTGAAAGGAAAAAGGGTGGTAAAATAATTTCAGTAGAAACAATTTCATTAAATGATGTAATTAAAGAATATTTTAATAATATTTCTCCTTCATATATTTCTATAGATACTGAAGGATCTGAATATGAAATTTTAAAATTTTTTAATTTAGATATCTATAGACCAAAATTGTTTACAATTGAGCATAATTTTACAGATTACCAAAAACAAATAGATAGTTTAATGAAAACACATAATTACAAAAGAGTTTTCAACAAACTTACTTCATTTGATGCCTGGTATGTGTCTGAGGAAACATTAAAAGAATTAGATTTTTAGCAACATTTAAGAAGTTTTAATTCTAAGTTGATTACTTATAAAACTCTGATAAAACAATCTTGAGTTGAATATGAAAAATTGGAAAATAAATAGTTGGAGAAAGTACCCTGTCAAACATATACCTAAGTATGATGATGAAAAGGAACTTAATAATGTTTTAAATAAACTTAAAACATTTCCACCACTTGTTTTTGCTGGTGAAACAAGACATCTAAAAGAACAATTGGCTAAAGTTGTTGATGGTAAAGCTTTTTTATTACAGGGTGGTGACTGTGCAGAGAGTTTTGCTGAATTCAATCCTGATAATATAAGAGATACTTTTAAAGTTATTCTTCAAATGGCTTTAGTAATGACTTATTCAGCTTCAGTACCTATTGTTAAATTAGGAAGAATAGCGGGTCAATTTTCAAAACCTAGAAGCGCTCCAACAGAAAAAGTTGGTGATAAAGAATTACCAAGTTATTTAGGTGATAACATTAATGGAATAGATTTTACTGAAAAAGCAAGAAGACCAGATCCAAAAAGAATGTTTAAAGCTTATTCACAATCTGCTTCAACACTTAATCTCTTAAGAGCATTTTCTAAAGGTGGTTTTGCAGATTTAAATAAAGTTCATTTATGGAATTTAGACTATATTAGAAAAAGCCCCCAAGCTAAAAAATTTAAAGATTTAGAGGACAAGATTGCTGACGCATTAGCATTCATGGATGCTTGCGGAATAACTTCAGATTTTAATAATAGATTATACACTGTAAATTTTTGGACATCACACGAAGCTCTACACCTACCATTTGAAGAGAGTATGACCAGAGTAGATTCTACAACTGGTGAATATCATGCTACGTCTGCACATTTTGTTTGGATTGGTGATAGAACTAGACAATTAGATGGTGGCCATGTTGAATTTTGTAAAGGAATTGAAAATCCAATCGGAATTAAATGTGGACCAACTTCAAAACCTGATGAGATAGCGAAAATTTGTGAAATCTTAAATCCTAAAAATGAAAAAGGCAAAATTACTTTAATATCGAGATTTGGTCATCAGAATGTTGAAAAGTTTTTACCTAAACTAATAAGAGGAATTAAAAAAGAAGGACTTAATGTTGTATGGTCGTGTGATCCAATGCATGGTAATACTATTAAATCAACTACTGGTTTTAAAACTAGACCTTTTAATGATGTAGTAAAAGAGGTTAAAAATGTTTTTGGAGTTCACCAGTCAGAGGGATCTTATGCAGGTGGACTTCATGTTGAAATGACTGGACAAGACGTGACAGAGTGTACAGGAGGTGCAAGAAAAATATCTGATGCTGATTTGTCAAGCAGGTATCATACTCATTGTGATCCTAGATTAAATTCAGATCAAGCCTTAGAATTAGCATTTTTGATTTCAGATGAGATAAAAAAGAATAGCAGCTATTCTAAAAATGCTATTCAAGCGGCATCTTAAGCCATTGTTTTAAATTACAAGGTGATTAAATATAAAGTATGAATCCTTCAGAAAAAGTAAAATATATATCAAATTGGATCAAATCTTATGTTGATCAAATGCCAAGTAAAGCAGAGTCTTTGGTTGTAGGAATTTCTGGTGGTATAGACTCTTCAGTATCAAGTACTTTAAGTGCAATGACAGGCATAAAGACAATTGTTTTATCGATGCCAATAAAACAAAAAGAAAATCAGCACGATCTTAGTTTGAAACATCAAAAATGGTTAGTTGAAAAATTTAAAAATGTTGAAGCTCATACAATTAATTTAGATGAATTATTTAAGTCTTTTTTCTCAACTTTAAATAAATTTAATAATGAACATGGATTTGCTAACTCTAGAGCAAGATTAAGAATGGCTACACTTTATCAAGTCGCAGCAGCAAATAATGGAATAGTGGTTGGAACAGGTAATAAAGTAGAAGATTTTGGAGTTGGTTTTTATACAAAATATGGTGATGGTGGAGTAGATATTTCACCTATAGCTGATTGTAATAAATCGGAAGTTTGGGAAATTGGAAAAGAACTTGGCATATTAAAAGAAATAATTGATGCTCCTCCAACAGATGGTCTTTGGGATGATGGGAGAACTGATGAGGGACAACTAGGTTTTAAATATAGTGATTTAGAAGATGCTATGGTTAATCCCGACTCACCTCATAAAGCAGAGTACGAAAAAATTAGAAAACAAAATTTGCATAAAATGGAGCCAATTCCAGTATGCAAAATTCCTAGTTAATCAATTAGATTAACAAATCAACAAATAAGGTATATTTCTTAATCAATTAATATGGATATTTTTTTAACAAATAATTTAACTAATAAAAAAGAACAATTTATTCCAAAGGATAAGAAAAACATTGGAATGTATGTTTGTGGACCGACTGTTTATGATGATCCACATATTGGTAATGCTAGACCATTAGTTATTTTTGATATTCTTTTTAAACTACTTAAAAATAGTTTTTCAAAAGTTACTTATGTAAGAAATATTACTGATATCGATGATAAGATTATTAAATCTTCTCAAGATCAAAAAATATCTACAAAAAAATTAGCTGAAAAAATAACAACAAGTTTTAATGAGGATTGTAAGTTTTTAAATTGTGAAAATCCCACTTATCAACCTAAAGCTACTGAACATATTGACTTAATGATTGAGATGATAAATGAACTTATCAAAAAAGGTTTTGCCTATGCAATTAATAATCATGTGTATTTTGAAGTTAAAAAATTTTCTGATTATGGGGAATTATCAAACAAAAAATTAGAAGATTTAATTGCAGGGTCTCGAGTAGAAGTTAGTGAAAACAAAAAAAATCCAGAGGACTTTGTATTATGGAAACCATCAAACAAAGATGAACCCTCATGGGACTCACCTTGGGGAAAGGGTAGACCAGGTTGGCATTTAGAATGTTCCGCGATGTCAAAAAAATTTTTGGGTAATGAATTTGATATCCATGGTGGAGGAATAGATTTGATATTTCCTCATCACGAAAATGAAATAGCTCAATCTAGATGTGCAAATGAGTCAAAAGTTTTTGCAAGATATTGGATTCATAATGCATTTATTACAATGTCTAATGAAAAAATGGCTAAGTCTCAAGGAAATATTTTAAAGATAAAAAATTTTAGAAATAAGGTAAGTGGACAAGTTATTAGATTAGCATTAATTAGTTCTCATTACAGACAGCCATTAGACTGGAATGATAAACTAATTGACGATTGCCAAAATACCTTAGATAAATGGTATCGTCTTTATTCATCAAATATCAAATTTGTTAAAGTATCAGAAGAAGTTTTAAAACCTTTATACGAAGACTTAAATACCCCAGGTTACATAGCAAATTTACATCAACTTTATGAAAAAGCTAATAAAGGGGAGAGTAAAGAATTATTTGTATCTGCATGTAAATTTATTGGTCTTTTTAATGAAGATAAAGAACAATGGGAAAAATATAAAAAAAATAAAGTTTCAATTAATGAGACAGAGATAAATAACAAGATTGAACTAAGAAATATAGCTAGGGAAAATAAAGATTATAAGGAAGCTGATAAAATTAGAGATGAACTTTATGATAAAGGTGTTTTAATAGAAGACAAAGATGGTAAAACATTGTGGAAATTTAAATGAGTAGAGAGCGGTTATATATTTTTGATACAACATTAAGAGATGGTGCTCAAACGCAAGGAGTAGATTTTTCTATTGAAGATAAAGAAAAAATTGCATTTGCCTTAGATAATCTTGGTGTTGATTACATTGAAGCTGGTTGGCCTGGAGCTAATCCAACTGATACTGAGTTTTTTCAAAAAAAACATAATTTAAAAAATTCAAAACTTACATGTTTTGGAATGACAAAAAGATCAGGTCGAAGTGCAGAAAACGATACTGGATTATCAGCTCTAATGAATTCAAATACCCCCGCAGTATGTCTTGTTGGAAAATCATGGGATTTTCATGTTGATGTTGCTCTAGGTATATCTAATGAAGAAAATTTAGAAAATATTAGTGAGAGTGCAAAACATTTTGTTAAAGCGAAAAAAGAATTTATGTTTGACGCAGAACATTTTTTTGATGGCTATAAAACAAATTCAAAATATGCTCTTTCTTGTATTAAAGCTGCTTATGATCAAGGAGCAAGATGGATTGTTTTATGTGATACAAATGGAGGAACACTTCCTCATGAAGTTTCAAAAATAGTATTTGAGGTATCAAAAATTATTCCTGGAAAAAATTTAGGTATTCATGCTCACAATGATACTGGAAATGCTGTTGCAAATTCTTTAGCCGCAGTTTTATCTGGTGTTCGTCAAATCCAAGGGACTATAAACGGATTAGGTGAAAGATGTGGAAATGCAAATTTAATGTCTTTGATACCAACACTTTTTTTAAAGAAAGATTTTTCATCTAAATTTGAAGTTGGGATAAATTCTAAAAATATTAAAAATTTAACAGATTGTTCGAGATTATTAGATGAAATTTTGAATAGAAAACCAAATCAACATCTACCGTATGTTGGTGCAGCAGCTTTTTCTCATAAAGGTGGATTACATGTATCTGCTGTTCAAAAGGATCCAAAAACCTATGAACACATAAATCCTGAAGAAGTTGGTAATTCAAGAAATATTGTTGTCTCTGACCAGTCTGGTAAATCAAACATAATCTCAAGATTAAAAAGTATAAAAATTGATATTGAAGAAAATGATCCTAAAATTAAAAAATTACTAGATGAAGTTAAAGATAGAGAATTTATTGGATATAGTTACGATGGAGCAGATGCATCATTTGAGTTATTGGCTAGAAGAATTATTGGAGAAATACCGAGATATATATCTATAAATGAATATGACGTTTCAGTAAAAAAAAATAAATCTGGAGAAATCATATCATCTGCAAAAGCCCAATTAGAAGTCGATGGAGAAAAAATTATTTGTGAAGGTGAGGGTAATGGACCAGTAAATGCTTTAGATAATGCAATCAGACAAAATGTTGATAGATTGGCAAAATATTCAAAGTACCTAAAAGATTTAAAATTAGTTGATTATAAAGTTAGAATTTTAAATACAGGTACTGAAGCTGTTACTAGAGTATCAATTGAAAGCACAGACTCTAGAGGAAAAAATTGGTTTACTATTGGTGTATCTACAAACATAATTGATGCTTCATTTAAAGCATTAATTGATAGTTTAGATTATAAACTGTTTAAAGATAATGCCCCCGCAAGCAAGTAAATGAGTAAAAGCAATATCTATTTTATTTTAAACAAACCTCAATTATCTGAAAATATTGGTGCTTGTGCTAGAGCAATTAAAAATTTTAGTTTTAGGAAATTAATTTTGATCAATCCAAAGCCAGTTTATCCAAATGATAAAATTTTAGCTACATCTGTTGGAGCTAAAGACATTATTAAACAAAGTCAAATATATGATAATTTAGAGAAAGCTCTTAGTAAAATTGACGTAGTCATTGCCACATCTGCAAGGTTTAGAAATAAAAATATTAAACACATAAACTTAGATGATTTAAAAAAAATTAATTTTAAAAAGAAAATTGGTTTTTTATTTGGCTCAGAAGCATCAGGTTTATCTAATGATGAGATTAGTTATGCTAATTACACCTTACAAATACCTACTAACCCTGACTTTAAGTCCCTAAATTTATCTCATAGTTTAATTATTGTTGCTCAATTTGTTGCCAATATTATTAAATTAAGAGGAGTTACTTTTAAAAGATCAAAAAAAGTTAAATCTGCAAGCAAAAAAGAAATACAAGCCATGTTAAGTCTTTGTGTCAAAAATTTAGATGAAATAAGTTTCTTTAGACCCAAAGAAAAGAGACCAAAAATGCTCGAGAACTTAAGAAATATTTTTTATAAAATGGACTTATCCGATAAAGAAACACGTATATTATCTGGGGTATTTGCAAGTTTAGGTAAAAAACGTTGATTGACAAAATAAGGAGTAAGTTTATAAAGCCCTCTATTAAATGACAAAAAGATTAAACTCTAAACATAAAGTAGACAGAAGATTAAAGGTAAACCTTTGGGGAAGGCCAAAAAGCCCATTCAATACGAGAGCATATGGACCAGGTCAACACGGTCAAACAAAAACTTCTAAACCTTCAGATTACGGAATTCAACTTCAGGCAAAACAAAAATTAAAAGCTTATTATGGTAATATCAATGAAAGACAATTTAGAAATATTTATAAAAAAGCCACTATGCTTAAAGGAAATACTAGTGAAAATTTAATTGGACTTTTAGAGAGAAGGTTAGATGCAGTGATATATAGAGCTAAGTTTGCGACTACAATTTTTTCAGCAAGGCAATTAATAAATCACAATCATGTAAAAGTTAATGGTAAAAAAGTAAATATTTCATCTTATTTGGTTAAGGAAGAGGACTCTATTGAAATAAGAGATAAATCAAAACAGTTAGCTATAATTGATATTGCATTAGCTAATAAAGAGAGAGAAACCCCAGAATATATCCAAATGGATGAAAAAAATAAAAAATTTAAGTTTATTAGAATACCAAAATTTGATGAAGTTCCTTATCCAGTGATTATGGAACCAAATTTAGTAATTGAATACTATTCTAGATAGTAATTACTTTTTATATTTAATTCCTTTATCGTCAAAAATTTTTTTAAGTTCACCACTTTCGTACATTTCTTTAACAATATCACACCCTCCAACAAATTCTTTTTTTATATATAGTTGAGGAATTGTAGGCCAATCACTATAAATTTTAATACCTTCCCTTATTGATTGATCCTCTAAAACATTAATACTTTTAAAATCAACTTCCAGAATTTTTAACATATTGGTAACTGCCATTGAAAAACCACACTGCGGTGCGTCTGGTGTTCCTTTCATAAATAAACATACATCGTTAGTATTAATATGATTTTGAATTAAATCTTTTGTTTGATTATCCATTATCGTTCCTTTGTTTTAATTGCTAAAGCGTGAAGTTCGTTTCCCATTTTACCTTTTAAAGAGTTATAAACCATTTTATGTTGTTCAATTTTACTTTTACCTGAAAATTGCGAGGAAGTTACAGTTGCCGAGTAGTGATTGCCATCTCCAGCTAAATCTTGTATTTCAATTACAGCATCAGGCATAGCTTCTTTTATATATTTTTCAATTTCTTTTAAATCCATCGACATTAAGAATCCATATAGTTTTCTAACCAATTTGTATTATAAGATCTCAATTCGTCAATTGTAAGTTTTGTCTTTTCATCAATAATCATTTCTTTTTCAATAATAACCCCTAATTCTTCATGAAAAACTGAATTTTTATCCAAAATTTTTTTAACATTAACCAAATCTTTTAAATTAATTTCAATCAAATATCTTCCTTGATCTTCAGCAAAAAAATACTCAAATTTATTTAATAAATTTTTCAATTTTCTAAATTTGATGCCTTTATTTCCTTTAATACACATTTTACTTATAGCTGTAAGCAATCCACCTAAAGATATGTCATGTGCACTCTTAATATAGTCTTTTTCAATTAAACTAAGTAAGGATTCACCATTATTTTTTTCATTAAAAAGATTTACTTCTGGGGGAGGGCCATTTTTTTCATCCAAAATTGTTCTAGCAAATAAACTTTGATCAATATGCCCTTCAGTTTTACCAATAACTAATATTAGATTATTAATTTCTTTAAGGTCCATTGTAATCATTTTTTTATAGTTTTTTATCAATCCAACACCACCTATCGAAGGAGTTGGTTTGATTCCAACTTCTTTCGTTTGATTATAAAAAGATACATTTCCAGAAACGACAGGAAAGTCTAAGTATTCACTTGCTTCACTAATTCCTTCTACACATTCAACAAATTCACCCATGTTGTCTTCGTTTTCTGGACTTCCAAAATTTAAACAATTTGTGATCGCAGTTGGAGTTGCTCCTACAGAAATTAAATTTCTCCAACTTTCTGCAACAACTTGTTTTCCACCTGTTAAAGGGTGAGCCCAACAATAAACAGCTGATGAGTCAACTGATGCTGCTACTGCCTTATCAGTTCCATGTACTCTAACTACACCTGAGTCTCCACCAGGTTTTTGAATAGTATCACCCATCACAGTATGATCGTATTGTTGCCAAATCCATTCTTTACTACAAATATTTTGATTTGATAAAATTTTCTGTAAAACATTTTTAATTTTAAGTTTGGTAAAAACTTCTTTTTTTAATTTATTTTTTTTTGGTAATTTAGCCTTTTTCCATTTTCGATCATACATTGGTGAATTCTCAACTAATGTATTAACAGGTATATTTGCTACTTGTTTATTATCAAAAAATAATTCTATATTTTTTGTATTTGTTGTTTTTCCAATAATTGCAAAATCTAAGTTCCATTTATCAAATATTTTTTTTGCTAATTCTTCTTTTCCATTTTCAAGAACTATCAACATTCTTTCTTGGCTTTCAGAAAGCATAATTTCATAGGGGGTCATTTTTAATTCCCTGCAAGGAACTTTGTTTAAATTAATTTCAATTCCTAAATTTCCTTTTGATGCCATTTCAATACTAGAGGATGTTAAGCCAGCTGCACCCATATCTTGGATTGCTATAATTGAATCTCCTGACATAAGTTCTAAACAGGCTTCAAGTAAAAGTTTTTCTGTAAATGGATCACCAACTTGAACTGTAGGTTTTTTTTCCTCAATTTTTTCATCAAAGCTAGCCGAGGCCATGCTTGCTCCATGAATTCCATCTCTTCCAGTTTTTGATCCGACATAAATTACAGGTTTATTTAAACCAGCAGCCTTTGAATAAAATATCTTATTCTTTTTAACTAAACCTAAAGTCATAGCATTTACTAAAATATTTCCATTATATGAACTATCAAATGAGGTTTGTCCGGCAATAGTAGGAACACCCATGCAATTACCATAACCACCAATTCCATGAACAACTCCTCTTAATAAATTTTTTGTTTTTTTATGTTGAGGTGATCCAAAATGGATTGAATTTAAGTTTGCTATTGGTCTAGCTCCCATTGTAAAAACATCTCTCATTATACCACCAACTCCTGTAGCAGCACCTTGATATGGTTCTATAAACGATGGGTGATTGTGACTTTCAATTTTAAAAACTATTGCATCACCATCTTCAATATCTATTACACCTGCATTTTCACCTGGCCCTTGAATAACCTTTTTTCCTTTTGTTGGCATTTTTTTTAAATGAAGTCTTGATGATTTATATGAACAATGTTCATTCCACATGGCAGAAAAAATTCCAAGTTCTGTAATGTTAGGAGTTCTTTTTAAAAGTTTACATATTTTCTCATATTCTTCTGCTTTTAAACCATGTTCTACAGCTACTTTTTGGTTTACTAACATTATCTTATATTATTAATTAAATTTTTAAAAAAAAGAGAGCCATCTTCTCCAGATAAACTTTGATCAATCATTCTTTCTGGATGTGGCATCATTCCTAAAACATTTTTATTCTTATTGAAGATACCCGCAATATTCTTTATTGATCCATTGGGATTAAAATTTTCATTTATTTGACCTTCGTTATCACAATAGTATAGAGCAATTTGGTTATTATCCTCTATCTCCTTTAGCTGATCATTGGTACAAAAATAATTTCCCTCATTATGAGCTATGTGAAATTCTAAGATATTTTTATCAAGATTTTTAAAGTATGAATTTTCTTTGTTCTCTAATTTTACAAAAACATTTTTACAGATAAACTGTAAATATTTATTTCTTAACAAAACTCCAGGTACTAAACCAGCCTCAACTAAAATCTGAAACCCATTGCAAACTCCCATTACTAGTCCACCAGATTTTGCAAAATTTATTACTGATTGCATTATTTTAGATTTAGAGGCCATACTTCCACAACGTAAATAATCACCATAAGAAAAACCACCAGGTAAAACAATTAGATCGCTTTTAGGGAGTTCGCTATCATTATGCCAAACCATTTTATTATTAAATCCAAATTTTTTTAGAGCAACATCCATGTCTCTATCACAATTTGAACCAGGAAAGGTTATTACTGATGATTTCATTAATTATTGTGTTTCAATAATCTTATAATTTTCAATAACAAGGTTTGCTAAAAGTTTTGAACACATATTTTCAACAATCTCTTTGGCTTTTTTAGGATCATTTTCTTTAACATCAATTTCAAAATATTTTCCTTGCCTCACTTCATTAACATTATCAAAACCCATGCCATCTAATGTTTGATGGATCACTTTTCCTTGCGGATCTAAAACATCATTTTTTAAAGTTATTATTGCAGAAATTTTCATTTATTTTTTTTTTTTACAGACGATAATTTTGTTACATTAACTGCCGATACATTTGATTGTTCGTGAAGAATGCCTAATCTTTTTGCAACTTCGGTATAAGCTGGAATTAAATCACCAAGATCTTTCCTGAATCTATCTTTATCTAATTTTTTTTCAGTAATTGAGTCCCATAACCTACAAGTATCTGGACTTATTTCATCAGCTAAAATTATATCATTTTTTCCACTTTCATGTGTGAAACCAAATTCAACTTTAAAATCAACTAATTTGATCCCAACACCCCTAAATAAACCAAGTAAAAAATCATTAAGTCTTTTTAATTTTTCATCTATCAAATCAAGCTGAATATCATCAAGCCATTTAAATGCCAAAATATGTTCTCTACTTATATTTGGATCACCTAATTTATCATTTTTAAGACAATATTCTATTAAAGGTCTTTCAAGTGTAGTTCCATCTTCAATACCTAATCTTTTGGTCAAGGAACCAGTAGCAATATTTCTTACAATAAATTCTATAGGTATAATTTCAACAAGCATAACAAGTTGTTCTCTCATATTAAGTCTTTTTACTAAATGATTTTTAATTCCTATTTGATTTAAATTTGAGAGAATATATTCAGATATTCTATTATTTAAGACTCCCTTACCTTCTATCGTACTTTTTTTTTGATTATTAAATGCTGTAGCATCATCTTTAAAATATTGAATAACTAAATTTTTATCATTTGTAGCAAAAATAATTTTAGCCTTTCCTTCATAAAGTTTTTTTCCTTTTTTCATTATTTAAATACCCTTCTAAAAATTAAATTCACATTTTTAAAATGTTTTGAATAACTAAATATAGTTTTTAATTTTTTTTGAGAAATGTTATTTGTTATATATTTATCAGATTGAATAATTTTGAATAAATCTAAATTTTCAGCAAAACATTTTTTAGCATATGTTTGAACCATTTTATAAGATTTTTCTCTACTTAAGCCAGTTTTTGTAAGTTCAAGCATAAGTTCTTGTGAAAAAATAAGCCCTTTAGTTAAATTTAAATTTTCTAACATTTTTTTTGGATAAACAATCATATTATCAATAATATTTGTAAGCCTAACTAAAGCAAAATCTAGAGTAATATTTGCATCTGGTCCTATTTGCCTCTCAACACTTGAATGTGAAATATCTCTTTCATGCCAAAGAGCAATATTTTCTAAAGCGGGGCTGACTGAGCTTCTAACTATCCTCGCTAGCCCTGTTAGGTTTTCACTTAAAATAGGATTCTTTTTATGAGGCATTGCAGAGGAACCTTTTTGATTTTTTGAGAAATATTCCTGTAATTCATAAACTTCTGTTCTTTGTAAATGTCTTATTTCAGTAGCAACTCTCTCAATAGATCCAGCTATTATTCCTAAAACAGAAAAATAAAAAGCATGTCTATCTCTAGGAATTATTTGCGTTGATATTGGCTCAACTTTTAAATTAAGTTTTTTTGCCACATGTTTTTCTACGTTTGGAGAAATATTAGCAAAAGTTCCAACAGCACCTGAAATCGCACATGTTGAAATTTCATCGATTGCATTTAATAATCTTTTTTTGTTTCTTTTAAATTCTTCGTAAAAGGATGCTAATTTTAAACCAAATGTAATTGGTTCAGCATGAATACCATGACTTCTCCCCATACATGGAGTGAATTTATATTTTCTGGCTTGTTTTTTCAGTACTTTTAGAATTTGATCTAAATCTTTAATAATTATTTTTCCAGATTGAATCAATTGAATATTAAAACTTGTATCAAGTACATCTGAAGATGTCATTCCTTGATGAAGATATCTGGCTTTAATGCCAGCTTTTTCTGTTACAGAAGTCAAAAAAGCAATAACATCATGTTTTACTTTCGTCTCTATTTTATGGATCCTTTTTACATTAATTTTAGCTTTTTTTCTTACAATTGTTGATACACCTCTAGGTATTTCTCCAAGTTTCTCCATAGCTTGTGCTGCAGCTACTTCAACATCTAACCAGATTTTATATTTATTTTCTTCTGACCAAATATCAGTAAGTTCTTTTCGCGAATATCTTTTAATCATTAATTATAAGTATGGAGGCTTTGAATAACCTTTAGCAGATTCTGTAAAGATTTCATAACCATTTTCTGTAATTCCTAATGTATGTTCAAATTGTGCAGATAAAGATTTATCCTTTGTAACTGCAGTCCAACCATCATTAAGCATTTTTACCTCAAATTTTCCAGCATTAATCATCGGTTCAATTGTAAAAGTCATTCCAGATTTTAATTCCATTCCAGTATTTTTAGTTCCATAATGCAATATATTGGGAGACTCATGAAAAGTAGTACTTATTCCATGACCACAAAAATCTCTGACAACAGAAAATCCTTTCTCTTCAACATAAGATTGAATTTCATTTCCAATATCACCAAGCTTAATTCCAGGTTTTAAAATTTTAATTGCCCTCATCAAAGATTCATATGTAGCATCAATAAGATTGTTTAATTTAACTGAGGTTTTACCAATACAAAACATTCGACTTGTATCACCATAATGTTCATTAATTATAGCTGTTACATCAACATTTAATGCATCTCCATCTCTTAAAATTCTATCTTTATTTGGTATACCGTGACAAACGACATGATTAAGCGATGTACATAACGAGTTTTTAAATCCTCTGTAATATAAAGGTGCGGAGAAACCACCATTGTCTCTTATAAATTCATATCCAAGTTTATCTATATAATCAGTTGATATACCTTCTTTGATATTTTCAGTTAACATATCTAGCGTTCTAGCAGCGAGATTACCTGCTATTCTCATTTTTTCAAATTTTTCAGTATAATTACTCATCAATGATATTAATTTTTTTTTCTATATAAATTTCTTTTGAAGTTATTTTACACCTGTATGCTAAAAAATTAACTCCTGCTTTTTTTGCTATTTTATAATTTTCATAATAATCAATGTCTATGTCTTTCGCTATCTTAAAATATTCCATATTTTGAATTTGAACTAAAAATATTAAGTAAGCTTTATACCCTTCTTTTATGGCATCAATAAGGGCAAGCAAATGCTTTGAGCCTCTTGATGTAACCGCATCAGGAAATTCTGCAGTTTTTTTTTCTCTAAAGAGAGTAACATTTTTAACTTCTATGAAGCTTTTTTGTTTTTTTTTCTCTACCTGGAAATCAAATCTAGTTTCTTTATTAAAAAAAACTTCTGGTTTTACTTTATCACAATTCTTTAATTCACTAATTAGATTATTGTTTAATCCATGATTTACAATTTTGTTAGCCATATGAGTATTAACACCAACTAAATTTTTTTGAGCTTTAATTAATTCTAAGCCATATTTCAATTTTCTTTTAGGATTGTCACTTTTTGAAATATAAACGTCATTACCTTTATCAAGAAGCCCCTTCATTGAGCCAGTATTTGGACAATGGGTTGTTACAATTTCTTTATTTAATTTAACATCAGCAAAAAATCGTTTATATCTTTTGATTAATTTGCCTTTAATTAAAGACTTGGTAAATTTCATTTTCAAATTATACATATAAAATGACAAAAAAAACAAAAGTAAATGCTGCCATATTAATTATTGGTAATGAAATTCTTTCAGGTAGAACGCAAGACACTAATACTAGTACCTTGGCTTCTTGGTTAAACTCTATTGGTGTAAAAGTCTGTGAGGTCAGAGTTGTTCCAGATGAAGAAAAAATTATAATTGATACATTAAATCTATTAAGAAAAAATCATAATTATGTTTTTACAACAGGAGGCATTGGACCTACACATGATGATATTACAGCACAATCAGTTTCAAAAGCATTTAATCGAAAATACGAAATACACAAGGAAGCATATAGAATATTAGAAGCATATTATAAACCTGGTGAATTTAATGAAGGAAGACAAAAAATGGTTTGGATGCCTGAGAATGCTGAATTAATATTAAATCCAACGAGTGGGGCACCAGGTTTTAGTATTGAAAATGTATTTTGTTTACCAGGAGTTCCTTCAATATTAAAATCAATGTTAGGTGGATTAAAAAATAAAATTGTGGGAGGAGAACCAATATTAAGTCTTACGATAAGTTTAAGAACTGTAGAAAGTGAAATTGCTAATTCATTAACTCAAGTACAGGAACAAAATAAAGATGTAGAAATAGGTAGCTATCCTTTTTTTCACGCGGGTAAACTAGGAGTATCAATAGTTATTCGGTCAGAAAATCAGTCAAAAATAAATGAATGTAATTTACAAATTTTAAAATTTGTCGATGAAAAAAAAATTGAAGTTGTAGAGAGATAAATGCTTTATTTTGCTTATGGGAGTAATCTTCATCATTTTCAAATGAAAAGAAGATGTAAGGATAGTGTTTTTTTAAAAAAAATTAAACTTAAAAATTTTAGATTAACTTTCAGAAGTAAATATAGGGCTGCAGATATAGAAATTAAAAAAAATTCAATTGTACCAGGTGGACTATTTGAAATATCAAATAGTGATGAAAAAAAACTTGATGTCTATGAAGATTACCCAAAACTTTATAAAAAATATTATTTTTTTTATTATGGAAAGAAAGTAATGACATATACCATGGTTAAAAAAACTTCTTTTAGATATCCCACAGAAAGATATTTGAATATAGTTAAACGAGGTTATAAAAATTGTGGATTGGATGACAAATATTTAACTAGAGCTCTTACAAATCAAAATTAATTAAATTTATAGGTAAATAAATATTTAATTTTTCTTCCATTATATTTTACATATTGTTTAAAAAAAATTTTAATAAATGAAAAAAAATTTTGTTTTTTAGATAGAATTTTTTTCTTATATTTATTGTTATTGTGTTCTTCATAGCTGACATGGAAACAATTAAAAAATATGCAAATTTTTTTTTGAAAATTTGACAATTTTCCAGAAATTTTATATCTCAAAAAAAATATAATTTTTTGTTTAAAATTTGGATTTTTAAGATATTTACATAGACCAATAGTTTCATATTCAGAAAACATAGAATGATTAAAATTAATATTACCTAAAAAAATTGATTTAAAAATTTTTTGAGAAATATTATTTGCATTTACCTTTTGATTAGAAATACCCATTAATTTTGATTTTATAAACTTATTTTCTTTAGAGTTAATAGCAATAAATTGATTGATTGATGATAAATAATTTATTGGAATTTTTATATTAAGTAATTTTTGGGAAGTTAAAAAATAGGATCTATGATATTCAAACACATTAGAATAATTTATACTATAATTATCATTGAAAAAATTTATTTTTTTAAGAATGAGAGTATCAGCATCCCACAAAATTAAATTATTAGTTTGGCATATTTTATTATTCAAAATAAAAACTATTTTAAGAATTTGTTGATAATACCAATTTAATCTTTTTAAAAATTCTTTTTTATAAGTTTATTAAAATAAGACCCTCTATATTCAAAGTTTTTAAAGGTATCAAAAGAAGCTGCAGATGGACTAAATAATATAGTTTTCATTTTCCTGTCATCTATATCAATTTCTTTTAGTATAGCCTCTAGAGCTTTTTTTAAGTTTG
>QCHE01000004.1 GCA_003278065.1 Pelagibacteraceae bacterium AG-390-O04 | reverse complement strand
CATCACTTTCGCTTACAACTAAAGCTACTAAATAATTTTTTTTATCCCCATAAACAAAACTTTGTTTAATTTTTTGATTAAGACACAATAAGTTTTCAATTTTAGAGGGAGAAATATTATCACCTCCAAGATTGACAATTATTTCTTTTTTTCTATCAGTTATTTTTAAATTTCCTTCTTTTGTTATTTCTCCTATATCACCAGTATGTAGCCATCCATTTTTGATAATCTCATCTGTCTCTTTTTTCATATTCCAATAACCAAGCATTACATTTTCACCTTTGACCAAAATTTCACCATCATCAGCTATTCTTACCTGATTAGTTTTAAAAGGTGGTCCTACTGTCTCGATTTTGATTTCTTCAGGGATATTGCAACTCACCACTGGCGAAGTTTCTGTTAACCCATATCCTTGAAGAGTTGGTAGGCCTATAGAATTCAAAAATTCACCAATTTTTTGATCTAAAGCACCACCTCCAGAAACGAAGGCTTTTAATTTACCTCCAAACTGGTTTTTAATTTTTCTTCTTACTAATATTTCACAAATAAAATTATTAATTTTTTCAATAAAATTTAACTTTTCTTTATTTAATATCTTTGTCCCTAACAAAATTGTATTTTCAATAAGTTTTTTCTTAAAACCCTTTTGTTTTGAAAAATTTAGAGAAATTTTACTATACAAATTTTGATAAAATCTTGGCACTGCAGTCATGATAGTTGGTTTTGCAATAGACATATTAGGTAATAATTTTTCTAAGCTCTCAGCGTAAAAAATTTTTGCTCCAAGTGAAATTTGTACATATTGAACGGTATGTTCATATGAATGAGATAATGGCAGCCAAGTTAAAAAAACTGGTTTATTATTTTTTACTAATGGTTTCAAAATTTCTTGTGCTCCTTCGCAGTTAGATAAAATACCTCCATGGCTAAGCATTACTCCTTTAGGATTACCAGTAGTTCCAGATGTATAAATAATACAAGCAAGATCTTCTCTCTTAATTTTTTGATTATAATCAATATTGGGAGATGTATTTTTTTCTTTTGAAAAATCTTTTAAAATATTTTGTATACTTTCAACTTTATCATTAAAATTTTCAATTGATAAAATTTTTGTTTTATCTGAAATAAACTTTTCAATCTTTTTAAATTGATTATTGTTAGAAACAATACATATCTTAGGATTACAATCATTTATAATATACTCATAATCTTTATCTGAGTATGTTGTAAATAATGGAACTGTAATACCTCCAGCATTCATGATTGCTATATCTAAAGTAAGCCATTCAGGTCGATTTTCAGACAATAAAATACATCTATCTCCAATAGATATATTTTTTCTTAAATACTTAGATATTATTTGAATATTTTGTTCAACTTGTTCCCAAGTTAGAAAATTATTATTTTCATATTTCAACCATTTTAAAAATAATTGATTGGTCTGAATTTTTTTTTCTTTATACTTTTTAAAAAAAAGTTCTACTAAACTGTTAATCTTATTTAATTCCATAATATGGTGGGCGAAGAGAGAATCGAACTCTCACTTCTTGCGAAACACGATTTTGAGTCGTGCGCGTCTACCAGTTCCGCCATTCGCCCATAATTGTTTAATTAATTAATTAAATAGTATAAGAACTAAATTTATATTAAAACCAAAAAATGTTTAATACGCTTTATAAAAAATGTTTAGATCTAGCTGCACATAAAAGTTCTAAGTTTTATTTAGCTATTGTTTCGTTTATTGAAAGTTCCTTTTTTCCAATACCTCCAGATGTGATGGTAATACCAATGGTTATTTCAAGAAAAAATGATTTTATTAAAATTTTTCTTATAACTACCATTTTTTCAGTTTTAGGAGGAATATTAGGTTACTTCATTGGAGCATTTTTTTTTGACATAGGAATTCAGATTATGAGTTTTTATGGTTATGAAGATAAACTAATAAAGTTGAAAAATAACTTAATTAGTAGTGATGGTTTTTATGCATGGCTTGGGATACTTTTTTTAGCTGGTTTTACTCCATTGCCTTATAAAGTTTTTACAATTGCTAGTGGTCTAATTGGATTTAATATTATTATTTTTGTACTTATAAGTTTGATATCAAGAGGTTTGCGTTTTTTTATAGTTTCTTACTTATCATATAAATTTGGTGATTTGTTCACTCAATTCATGAGTCAACACGGATCTAAATGGTTTACAATTTTTGGAATACTAATTGTAATAATTGGTATGATAGTCTACTTTTTTTTTAAATTTTATGCCTGATTTAAAAATAGAATTTTATTTAAAATTAATTTTTGTTATTAGTTTTATCTCAATAGTTTCAGCATATTTTATTCAATATGTTTTAGGTCACCAGCCTTGTAATCTATGTTTAATAGAAAGAATTCCATATATATTAAGTATACTTTTAATAATTTTTAATCATATATCTAAAATAAATAAAAAAATTTTATTTTCACTATTAATTCTAATTTTTGTTTTTTCTTTAGGAGTATCAATTTATCACTTTGGTATTGAGCAAGACTTTTTCGAGGAGTCTACTATTTGTGGATTAAAAGATTCAACAAAGGTCATAACAAAAGAAGAATTATTAAAACAATTAAATGAAAGAGTCATAAGCTGCAAAGATGTGACATTTAGGATTTTTGGATTTTCTCTTACAACGATTAATATATTCATTAATTTAATTTTAATTATTATATCAATTAGATGTTATAAAAATTTATGAAAAGCTCAAAATTAAGAATTGAAGAATTTATAAGAGTTGATCACGCTGGAGAAAGAGGTGCTGTCAAAATATATGAGGGACAACTTTTAGCACTTAATACTTTTGTTAAAGATGAAAACCTAAAAAAAACTATTGAAGAAATGAAAATTCATGAAAAAGAACACTGTGAGTTTTTTGAAAATGAAATAAAAAAAAGAAAAATAAAACCAACTAAATTTTTACCTTTATGGGATTTACTTGGTGTAAGTTTGGGGTTTGGTTCAACTCTTTTAGGGAAAAAGGCAGCAATGCTATGTACAGCATCTGTCGAGGAGGTAATTGATAAACATTATCAGAACCAAATTGATCAATTAGGTAATGATGAGAAAAAACTTAAAGCAAAAATTATTAAATTTAGAGAAGATGAATTACATCATAAAGATATAGCTTACGAAAAAGGTGCTACAAAAACAGGACTCTATTCAATTATGGATAAAATTATTAAGACTGGTTCAAAAATAGCAATTAATATTTCAGAAAAAATTTAAACCCTAAGCTTCTAATTCAACATCCCAGTATAAATAATCCATCCAACTTTTATGTAAATAATTAGGTGGAAAATTTTTTCCATTACGGTGTAAATCTTCAGTCGAGGGTTGATACGGATATTGAAAAAGTTTCATACCTGAGGATTTCAATAACTTTCCTCCTTTTTTCACATTACAGGCTGAACAAGCTGTAACAACATTATCCCAGTGAGTTTCTCCACCTTTTGATCTTGGTAACAAATGATCAAATGTAAGCTCTTCACTACTACCACAGTACTGGCAAGAGAATTTATCTCTTAAAAAAACATTAAATCTTGTAAAACTTGGTTTTGACTGAGGAACTATATAATCTTTTAAAGCAATAACACTTGGTAATTTCATGTTATATGAAGGACTTCTTACTATTCTATCGTAGTTACTAACTATAATTACTCTATCTAAGAAAACCGACTTTACTGTATCTTGCCAAGACCATAATGATAAAGGATAATAGCTTAATGGTCTATAATCTGCGTTCAGAACTAATGCAGGGCATTTTTCTAATGAAACATCTTGTTCAATAAAGCTATTCATAAATAAATCTTAACTTAAATAAAAAATTATTTCAAGATTAAGCAATTATTTTATTTTTTTCAAAATATAATTAAGTGCTATACTTGATGCTTCAATAGGAATATGGTGATCACAATTTTTAATTAAATGAGTATCTATTTTGATACTATTTCTAATAAAAAAATCTTTTGCTTCTAGCATAAAATTAGGTGAGACAACTTGATCCGAATCTCCATGTATTAATAAGGTTTTTGTTGAAACTTTTTTTCGACGTATTAAATCATCTTGATTAATAATTTTTCCTGAAAAACCTACTATACAATTATATTCTTTATCAGATGTGAGGCCTAAATTAATTGCCATCATACAACCTTGACTAAAACCAGATAGACAAATTTCTTTATTCTCTAATTTAAAATTTTCTTTAATCTCATTAATAAATTTATTTAATTTTTTTTCAGCTTTATTGCTTTCTTCTAAAATATAATTTGGTTCATCATTTGTTAAATCGAACCACTGAAAACCAGAAGGATTTATTGGACAACGCTCATGACCATTGGGACAAATAAAAATTGTATTTGGTAAATGTCTCTTCCAATTTAAAGATAGCATGCTTATATCTTTACCATCACCTCCATAACCATGAAGCAAGATAATTGCATTTTTAATTTCTAAATCCTCATTAGGTTTTATAATAGTTGAATCTAGACAAAATGTCATACTGTGTGATTTATGTTTTTTTATTCTAAAAACACCCTACAATACAATCATGATTTCTGGAATATTAGTTAAAATATTATCTATAGTTTTATTGATAGCAGTTGGTGTTGTTTTAATTTTAGGTATTGGGACCTTATTTAAAGGTGGGGAAACAAGTAAAAAATATTCGAATAAATTAATGCAATTGAGAGTTTTATTACAATTTATAGCAATAATTGCTTTAGTAGGTTTTGCTTATTTCTTTAAGAATTAATTATAGTCACTTAACCACTTTATAAATTTTTCATCTTGAAAGTTAATCGATCCAACAATTCTTGCAAACTCAAACCCATCTTTATTAAATAAAATTGTTGTAGGTATTCCTCTCAAACCAAATTTTTTTGCAAGAGTGATTGGTGGATCAAAATAAAGCTCCAAATTTTCAATTTTCAATTCTTTATAAAATTTTAATGACTTTTCTACACTGTCTTTACCAACATTTATTGGAAATATTTTTAAATTATCTAAATCTTCATTGGACTGTAATAAATCTAAAGAGGGCATTTCTTCTTTGCAAGGAGCGCACCAAGTTGCCCAAAAGTTTAATAAAATTAATTTACCCCCATGCTCATCTAAATTTAACTCAGCATTTTTACCGTCTAGAAACGTTAAACCATCATATTTTTTCAAATTTTTATGGATAATAAGATTTTTTATATCTGTATTTTCATTAGCGAAAGAATTTGTAAGTAAAAAAGTAAATATTATTAAAAATCTCATGTTAAAAAGGTATAGTTAATTACCATGACAAAAAATAAAAACAACCAGACAATATGGGGCACTAGAATACAAAGTAAAACTTCAACAATTTTTCAAAAATTAGGCAATTCAATTGAAACAGATAAGAGACTCTATAAACAAGATTTAGCAGGATCTATTGCCCATGTAGAAATGTTATTCAAGCAAAAAATAATTTCTTTTAAGATTAAAAATAAAATTATTTATGGACTAAATAAAATAGAAAAAGAGATTAAAAATAAAAAATTTGAATTTAATAAAAAATATGAAGATATTCATATGAACATTGAAAAAAGGCTTTTCCAGATAATAGGAGAAGATGCAGGCTATATTCACACAGCAAGATCTAGAAACGACCAAGTAATTACTGATTTTAAAATTTGGATTAAATCTGCAACAAAAGAAATCAATTTTGAATTAGAAAAAGTAATAAAAAGTACATTAAAAATAGCTGAAAAAAATATTTATACAATTATGCCAGGTTTTACTCATCTCAAAAATGCTCAAGCAATTTCTTTTGCTCATTACTTAATGGCATATATTGAAATGTTTAAACGAGATAAAAAAAGATTTTTAAACAATTTAGATAACTTAAACGAAAATCCTCTTGGTGTTGCCGCTTTAACAGGAACATCTTTTAATATTGATAGAAATTATACAAGTAAAAAACTTGGTTTCAAAAAACCTACAAATAATTCAATTGACACCGTTTCAGATCGAGATTTTGTTTTAGATTTTTTATATTGTGTCTCTATATGTTCTATGCATATCTCTAGAATAGCAGAGGAACTAATTATTTGGAATTCAGATGCTTTCAACTTAATAAATTTATCAGATAAGATTGTTACAGGCTCTTCAATAATGCCTCAAAAAAAAAATCCTGATCTACTAGAGTTTTTAAGAGGAAAATCAGGAAGTGCTTATGGTAATCTCTTTTCTATGCTAACTATATTAAAAGGATTGCCTTTATCTTATTTTAAAGATCTACAAGATGATAAAGAAATAGTTTTTAAATCAAACGATACACTAATAAGCAGTTTAAAAATATTAGATGAAGTTCTTAAAAATATTTCTCCTAATAAAAAAAAAATGCTCGAACTTGCTGAGACAGGTTATATAACTGCAACTGATTTGGCTGACTATCTTGTTAAAAATCAATCAATGTCTTTTAGAATGGCTTATAAAAAAACATCTGAAATTGTTAATTTAGCAGAAAAAAAGAAAAAGAGATTAAGTGAGCTTAAAATTGATGAATTAAGAAATATCATACCAAAGTTAACAAATGATGTATTAAAGGTATTTGATTTAAAAAATTCTATTAATTCAAAAAAATCTTATGGCGGAACATCTTTTGAAAATGTCAAAAGAATGATATTGAAATACAAAAAAGATAAATGATAAAAAATATTTTTATAGTTTTATTTATAGCAAGCTTGATTTTATCATGTGGTAAGAAAGGTGATCCAATTTATGATGAAAATCAGGAAAAACAAAATTCTAAGATAATTAATGCTCAAGATAATACATTTGCATGAAATATAAAAATAATAGATTAACTATAGATGGTATTAATGTTGATTTTTTAGCAAATAAATTTTCGACACCTATTTATTGTTATTCTTTTAAAAAACTAAAAGAAAATATTTTAAATTTTAAAAAAAACTTTAAAAAAATTAATCCATTAATTTGTTTTGCTGTTAAATCAAATTCTAATATCAAAATTTTAAAAGAAATAAGTAAATTTAATTTTGGTGCAGATGTTGTCTCAGGTGGTGAACTTATGATGGCATTAAAGGCTGGAATTAAACCCAAAAAAATAGTTTTTTCTGGTGTTGGCAAAACCTCTTCAGAAATAGAATTTGCTATTGATAAAGATATATTGCTAATAAATGCAGAGTCAAAAAGTGAAATTTTAGAAATAGAAAGAATCGCAAGATCAAAAAAGAGAACTGTTAGTATCGGGATAAGGTTAAATCCAAATACTGATGCAAAAACAATAAATCAAATTTCAACAGGAAAAAAAGAAAACAAATTTGGAGTAGATGAAAAAACTTTTTTAAGATTAGTTGATTACATAAAAAATTCTAGAAATTTAAATTTGAAATGTTTAAGTGTTCATATTGGAAGCCAAATATTAGACCACAAACCTTATGAAAAAATGCTCAAAGTTGTTAGTAAAACAATACAAAAATCTCAGTATAAGTTTGAGTATATAGATTTAGGTGGTGGTATGGGAATTGATTATATGCACAACAACAAAAAATTAAATTTAAAAAAATATTCTCAATCCATTAAAAAAATTTTAAATAAAAATTATTCAAAAATTATTTTTGAACCTGGTAGATCTATTATTGGGAATACTGCAATATTAATAACTAAAATTCTTTATATCAAAGAAGGATTTAAAAAAGATTTTATCATATTGGATGCAGGTATGAATGACTTAATTCGACCCGCACTTTATAATGCAAAACATAAAATTTTAGCATCAAAAAATAAAAAAGAAATTTCAAAAAAAACTTATGAATTTGTTGGCCCAATTTGCGAGAGCACTGATAAATTTTCAACTATCAAAAAATTTCAAAAATTAAAAGAAAAAGACTTTGTTGTAATATGTGATGTAGGTGCTTACGGAACTTCTCTATCTTCAAACTACAATGTAAGACCTAAAGCTATAGAGTTAATGATAAAAAGTTCCAAAATTCAGATAATCAATAAAAGGCAAAAACTCTCTGAATTAATGTAACATTAACAAAAAATGTTAAAAAATTTTTTATTTTCTTTTATTTTTTTTTCAGGGATAATTTTAATATCAATTATATTTTTACCTGCTTTAATATTACCACAAACTGTAATACTCTTTGGGGGTAAATTAATGGGTCATTGGGCAGGTTTATGCTTGAAAGTGATACTCTCTACAAAAATTGAGATAATAGGTAAAGAGAATATCTTAAAAAATGAAAAATTTTTTATAGCATCTTCACATCAATCGATGTTTGAAACTTTCTACCTTCAAACAATTTTTAACTCTCCTGTTTTTATCTTAAAAAAAGAACTTTTATCAATTCCAATTTTTGGATGGTATTTAAAAAAAATTGGATCAATATCTATCCAAAGAAGCAAAGTAACTAAAGAAAACCTAAATTTTTTTTCTGATATTCACAAAATATCAAAAAATTCTAACAGACCAGTTGTTATTTTTCCACAGGGTACAAGAGTAAATCCTAACGAATTTCCTCCATTTAAAAAAGGTGTTGGTAGAATTTATGAAGAGCTAAAAATCTCTTGTCAACCCATAGTAATTAATTCTGGTAGTGTCTGGCCTAAAAATGGTCCCAAACAATCTAATAAAAAAATTACGATCTCAATTTTGACTCCAATAAATTATAAAGAAACACAAAATGAATTTATCAAAAATTTAGAGGAAAAGATTTATAAAGAACTAAAAAAGTTAAATTAGCCTTTCATAGGCATAACAACATATATACTATCAAAGTCACTAGGATCTTTTATTAACGCAGGAGAACCTGTGTCATTTAGAAAAATTTCAATTTTTTCACCATCCATTTGTGAAGCAACATCGATCAAGTAACGTGAATTAAAGCTAATCTCTAAATCATAGTCAAATTTTACAGCTAAATTTTCATTTCCATCACCGCTATTTGTATTATTAACAGATAGATTTAATGCATCTTTTGTCAGACTAAACTTAACACCATCTTTTTTGTCAAGTGAAACTGAAGCTACACGATCAACAGATCCCGAAAACAACTTTAAATTTATTTCAAGTTTTTTTTGATTATTTTTTGGTATTACTTGAATGTAATTTGGAAATTTTCCATCTATAAGTTTTGAAATTAAAATACTATTATCTAATTCAAATTTTATTTTAGATTTAATGTTTGAAATTTTTACGTCTCCGTCATAATTATCTAATAAAGAACAAAGTTGGAAAATTGTTTTTTTTGGCAAGATTATTGGTTCAAAATTTATTTTTTCATCTAACCTAATTTTTGAGATTGACATTCTATGACTGTCAGTTGCAACTGCGGTAAGAAAATTTTTGTCCTCAACTTCTGTTTGATGTAAATAAATACCACTTAAGTAATGTCTAGTTTCATCATTTGAAATTGAAAATTTGCATTTATTTAACAACTTTAGAAATTTTTTTGAATTTATAATAAATTGATTTTCATTAAAATTTTCTTCCGTTAAGGGAAATTCTGAAGGACTTAAGCAGTTAAGATTAAAATTAGATTTTTCAGATTCTATTTGAAGTTTATTTGTATCTGATAGTGATAGATTTATTTTTTTTCCAGAAGAAAACTTTCTTACTATATCATAAATAGTAGATGAAACTGTTGTAGTTTTACCCTCTTCTATTATTTCAATATTTTTTATTTGATGTAGAAAAATTAAATCTAGGTCTGTTGCTGTAATTGTTAATTTTGAATTACTCGCATCTAATAAAACATTTGATAATATTGGTAATGTGCTTCTTTTTTCAATTACACCTTGGCAATAACTCAGAGCTTGCTGTAAGTCTTGCTGATTTACGTTAAATTTCATTATCTTTATTATTGTATAATATTTGGTTTTTTAGTTTATTAATATTTTCCAACATTTCAGGATTATTCTCCTTCAATTTTTCTATTGTTTTAACAGAGTGAATAATTGTTGTATGATCACGATTAGAAAACTCTCGCCCAATCTCTGGTAATGATTTGGATGTTAAAATTTTAGTCAAGTAAATTGCTGTTTGTCTAGGCCTAACTAAATATCTTGATCTTCTTGATGAAAGCATTTCATTTTTACTTATCTTAAAAAATTTACATACTAAAGTTTGAATTAAGTCAATAGTAACTTTATTTTCTGATAAATTTAATAAATCTTTTAAAACAACTTTTGTTTCTCCTAAATTAGGTACCTTTTTATAAATTCTAGAAAAAGAAACTATACGGTTTATTGCACCCACTAATTCTCTAATGCTTGTTGTAATTTCAGTACTAATATAATTTTGGATTTCTTGATTAATTTTAATTTCATCAAAATAAATTTTATTTAACTCTTCTAATTTAAATTCAATTATTTTTCTTCGCAATTCAAGATCAGGTTTTTGAATGTCAATTACAAGTCCTCCAGAAAATCTAGATTTTATTCTTTCTTGAATTCTAGATAGTTTATTTGGTGCTCTATCTGCTGAAATAATAATCTGTGAACCTCGATCTAAAAGAGCATTAAAGGTATGAAAAAATTCTTCCTGCATTGCCTCTTTGCCATTCATAAATTGAATATCATCTATAAGTAAAAAATCAGTATTTCTAAAATACTCTTTAAACTTGACCATATCGTTTGATTTTATTGATTTTACAAATTGATACATAAATCGTTCAGCTGAAATAAACATTACTTTGTTATTTTTTTTTAACTCTAGGCCAATAGAATTTAATAAATGAGTTTTGCCCATTCCAACGCCCCCATAAATATATAATGGATTGTTATGAGACATATTTTCAGAAACCTTTAAAGAGGCTTCATAAGCTAATTTATTACTTGAACCTGTCAAAAAATTGTCAAACCTCTTATTGGGATCAATTCGATTATATTGAAGATAAGAGTCTTTTATAAATGACACATTTTTTTGATCTTCAAAAATTTTTGAATTTTCCTTATTTTCATTTTTAGCAATTATTTCTTGATCAACAATTTTAAATTCAATTCTTACAATATCTTTTTTGTAGTATCGTACAATTTGAAGAATTTGATCTAAATATCTTGATGTAATCCAGTCTCTAATAAATCTTGTTGGTACAGATAATAAAATATAATTATTAAACTCATCTAAAAAGTTAATTTTTTTTAACCAACTTTCATAAATCTCTAGACCAAGTTTATTTTTCATTTCCCTTTGAACAAAAGTCCAATCTATTTTTTCTGAAGTAGAAATGTTTGTATTTTTATTTGTATAAGAGTTATTCATTTTTTTGAGAGAAGTTCAGTTAGAACCATAATAAAAATTTTGCAACAAGATAATTTAAAATGATAAAAAAAAATAAAATCTATGATTGTGCGAAACTTTATTTTAAAAAATTAAAAAGAATTATTATTAAACTTTAAGGAGATTAAAATTTTTGATTGAATAATTTTTTTAAACTTATTTACTAAATCTAAATATTGTAAATAAAATTTATTTTGCCATATATGATGCGTATGCTTTAAGTTGAATCAACCCGAAGTATAATAAATTACATCGCTGTAATTTTTTTTGTAATTCTTGAAATGTTTCTTGAGGCATTTTGTTTTTTGATAATGCCTGTTTTAGCAATCTTCATCAACTCTGAATTCAACTTAGGTAAGAATTTTACTGCGTCAGATTTTTTTTTACCTTCAATTAAAAGATTCATTTTCTTTAATGCATTCTTGTACCGGCTTTTTCTAGCTTTATTAACAACTGTTTGCTTTGAAATTCTTCTAATTCTTTTGATTGCAGATTTAGTATTTGCCATATGCGCAGGGGTATAACTTGAGAATTAATTTTGGTCAATTAAATAATTAATTATTTTTGGCAAATATTACAAAAAAAAGTTGATCTATTAGAAATTGATTTTTTTATAATAATTCCATTACATTTAATCTTTTTACAATTTAAGCCCTCTCTTTCGTAAACTTTAAAATCTTTTTGAAAATTGCCTTTTGATCCAGAAACATTTTTAAAATCTCTTATGCTGGATCCTCCTTTTTTAATTGAGTCTAAAAGAATTTTCTTCGAATTGACTTCAATTTTTTTTCGATCTTTCTTATCAAGTAATTTTGCTTTTTTAAATGGATTTATGCAACTCAAATACAAAATTTCACTTGCATAAATATTTCCAATTCCAGAAACAAAATTTTGATCAAGTAAAAAATTTTTTATATTCTTTTCTTTATTCTTTAAAAAAATACGAATGTACTCTTGATTAAATCTAGGATCAAAAGGCTCTGGTCCTAAATGCGCGAATCTTTTACTTAATAAATTATCATTTTTTATTATCTGAAAAAAACCAAATCTTCTTGGATCATTATATATAATTTTTAATTCATCAAAGATTATTTCTACGTGGTTATGTTTACTTGGTAATTTTGCTGAACTATAAAAACTTGTATTAGTAAATATTTTTTTTTTATTATTTTCTAATAAGTGAATTGTGCCTGACATTCCAAGATGTAATATACAATAAATGTTATTTGATAAACTTAAAATTAAGTATTTTGAAATTCTTTTTATTTTTAAAATTTTTTGATTTTTCAGAAGCCTCTCAAAATTCAAAGGTATCTTAAATCTTAAATTTCTATTTTTTATTATTACTTTCTTTACCTTTTTTTGTTTAATTTTTTTATCTAATGACCGTTTGATAATTTCTACTTCTGGTAATTCTGGCATTTATTAATATATTCAATATATATTTATTACTATATTCAATATATATTTTAATTTTATGCAACAATATTTACAAAATAAAAAAGGATTAGTAAAAAAGGTATTTGATCAAGTTTACGATCAATATGATCTGATGAATGATATTATGTCGTTAGGCGTTCACAGACTATGGAAAAAAAATCTATTAAATATGATGAATCCATTATCAAGCCAAAAATTAATTGATGTAGCTTGTGGTACTGGAGATATTGCTAAACTTTTTTTAGAGAACGTAAATAAGTCATCTCAAATTACTTGTGTTGATCCAAATAAAGGAATGATTAAAAAAGGTAAGGAAAAATTAAACAAATATAAAAACTTAAATTGGATAATTGCTCCAGCAGAAAAACTTCCAATAGCTGAAAATTCTTTTGACTTTTATACAATAAGTTTTGGTCTTAGAAATACAAAAAATTTAAATAAAGCTTTAAAAGAAGCTTATCGCGTATTAAAACCTGGGGGTCGTTTTTTATGTCTTGAATTTTCAAAAATTCAAAATGTAGGCTTAAATTTAATTTATAAAAATTATTCAAAAACTATTCCATCACTGGGAAAATTAATTGTTGGTGAAAAACAACCTTACGAATACTTAATTAAAAGTATTGAAAACTTTATTAATCAAGATGAATTAATATATTTGATGGAAGAAAATAATTTTAAAAAATGTTCATATAGAAATTTATCAGGTGGAATAGTTTGTATACATAGTGGATGGAAATTTTAATGATTAAGAAATTTATTACTCTTTTTCAGCTTGGAAGAAAGGTAGCACAATCTGATATATTGTCTATCTTGTCAAAGTTTCAAAAGCCACCTTTAGCAGTAAAGATTTTATTTAAAATTTTATCTTTTTCATTTTCACCAAAAAAACATGTTGATGTAAATATAGATGAAGGTGAACGTTTATCTAGCTCACTTGAGTCTATGGGCACTACATTTATTAAACTTGGACAATTTTTAGCTACAAGACCAGACATTATTGGTGAAGAATTATCAAAAAAACTCGAAAATCTTCAAGATAGGTTGCCACCATTTTCATTAATCCAAGCTAAAGAAATAATTAAAAATGATTTAGGTCAAGATACTTTTAATTCTATAATTAATATAAGTGATCCTGTTGCAGCAGCATCTATTGCCCAAGTCCATAAAGCACAAATTAATGATGATGGAACTATAAAAGATGTTGCAATAAAAATTTTAAGACCAAAAATCAAAAAAATTTTCAATGAAGAGATAGATGCAATGATGCTTTTTGCTTTTTTAGTTGAGTCATTTATTAAAAAAACCAAAAGACTTAAATTAGTTGAAGTTGTATTTTTGTTAAAAGAAATAACAAATCTCGAAATGGATCTCCGTTTCGAAGCTGCAGCTGCAAATGAATATGCCGAAAATACAAAAAACGACGCTGGATTTAGAGTACCTAAAATTTATTGGAATTTCACAAGTGAAAATGTAATGACTTTAGATTGGGTTGAAGGAATTTCGATTAGAGAAACTCAGAAACTAAAAGATAAAAATTTCAACACAGAAAAAATTGCAGAAGATATTATACAAAATTTTTTACGTCATGCAGTTAGGGATGGTTTTTTTCATGCAGATATGCATCAAGGAAATATATTTATAGATAATAATGGCCATATCGTACCCATTGATTTTGGAATAATGGGAAGATTAGATAAAATGAGTAAAAGATTTTTAGCAGAAATATTATTTGGATTTATACAGAGAGATTATAAAAAAGTTGCTGAAGTTCATCTCGTTGCTGGTTTAGTTCCAAAAGAAGTTCCAATTGATGATCTAGCTCAAGCATTAAGATCAATAGGGGAGCCAATTTTTGGTCAAACTGTAAAAGATATTTCTGGTGGCAAATTATTAAAACAGTTATTTGATGTAACAGAAAAATTCAATATGCAAACACAACCTCAACTATTGATGTTACAAAAAACAATGGTGGTAGTCGAAGGAGTTGCAAGAAAATTAAATCCTAATACAAATATTTGGACAACTTCAAAACCTGTTCTTGAAAACTGGTTAAAACAAACTAAAGATCCAATGACAACTTTAAATGAAACTATTCAAAATACCTCAGAAGTAATAAAAAGATTACCTGAATTTCCTGAAATTATGGATAAGGCTAATCAAGCACTTACTTATCTTGCAAGTGGTCAAATACCTCATAATTCAAATTCATATAATACTCTAAAAACCAAAAAATCTGAAATGGTAGCTTTTAAAAATCAATCTATAATAGGAATCTTAGTTCTTGTAATTTTTGGTCTATTAGTATTTTAATTCTAGCGATGAAAAATTTAACCAGTAAAAAAATTTTATTTATCATATGTGGCGGTATATCTGCGTATAAAAGTCTTGAAATAATTAGATTGCTTAAAAAAAATAACGCAGAAATAAAAACAATCCTAACAAAAAGTGCTAAGGAATTTGTTACTCCTTTATCAGTTGCATCATTATCTCAAGGAAAAGTTTACGAAGATCTTTTTAGTGTAGAAAATGAGGCAGAAATGGATCACATAGCTTTATCAAGATGGGCTGATGTAATAATTGTTGCACCAGCAACAGCCAATACTATTTCTAAACTTGCTCAAGGAAATTCTGATGATTTAGCATCAACTGTTATTCTTGCTTCAAATAAACAAATTTTTTTAGCACCAGCTATGAATATAAGAATGTGGGAGCATAAATCTACTAAAGAAAATTTAAAAAATTTAAGAAGTTATGGTTATAAATTAATTGGACCAATTATTGGTGACATGGCATGTGGTGAATATGGTGAAGGAAAAATGTCTGAACCACTAGACATTCTCAATACCATTAAAACTTTTTTATCTGAAAAATTGAATAACAAAAAAATTAAAGCTCTCGTGACAGCTGGCCCAACAAATGAATATATAGATCCTGTAAGATATATAACAAATAAATCAAGTGGAAAACAAGGTTATGAGATAGCAAAATCTTTGCATAAAAGAGGCTTTGACACAACTTTAATTTCTGGTCCAACTAATCTTGAAATATTTGAAGATATTAATCTAATCAAAGTTGAGACTGCAGAAGAAATGTTTAAAGCAACTCAACAAAATTTACCTGCTGATATTGCAGTTTTTTCCGCTGCAGTATCTGATTTTAAAATTATTAAAAAAGATCGTAAAATAAAAAAACAAAATAATATCTCAATAAGTTTAGAAAAAAATATTGATATATTAAATTATGTCTCAAATCATAATTTAATGAGACCAAAGCTAGTAATTGGTTTTGCTGCTGAAACAAATGATTTAGACCAAAATGCTATTGCTAAATTATCAAATAAGAATTGTGACTGGATTTTGGCTAATGATGTATCCAAAGCCAATAGTGGGTTTAATAGTGATTACAATGAAATTACAATTTATTATAAAGATAATAAAAAAAGAGAAAAACTCTCATATAAAAAAAAGTCTGAGCTATCAGAAGAAATCGTTGATAGAATTGTTAGTCAGATAAATTAATGGGGAAAGTACTTATAAAAAAACTGGATCCATCAGTTAAGCTTCCATCTTACAAAACAAAAGGGGCATCTGGAATGGATTTAATGGCTTTTATTAAAGAACCAATAAATATAAAACCTCAAACATCTTCTCTAATTTCAACAGGAATATCTGTTGCTTTTTCTAAAAATTATGAAATACAAATTAGACCTAGATCAGGTTTAGCTGCAAAAAATAATATTAGTGTTTTAAATACACCAGGAACTATCGATAGTGATTATAGAGGAGAATTAAAAATAATTATTTATAATCATGGTAAAGAAGATTTTATAGTTAATAATGGTGATAGAATTGCTCAAATGGTATTGGCTCCAGTAATAAAAATAGAATTAGAAGAAACCAATAGTTTACCTGAAACAGTTAGGGGGGAAGGTGGGTTCGGCTCAACAGGTAAATGAATTTAAAATTAAATAAAAATCAAATTGAAAGATTTTCAAGACAAATTGTGCTCAAAAATGTTGGCACACTTGGTCAAAAAAAAATTATACAATCAAAAGTATTAGTTATTGGTATGGGAGGTTTGGGATGCCCTGTAGCAGAATTTTTAACTAGAGCCGGTGTAGGCTTTTTGGGCATTGTCGACTCTGATAATGTAGATTTATCAAATATCCATCGTCAAAGTCTTTATGATACGAAAGATTTAAGTAAATCTAAAGTTTTTGCAGCTCAAAAAAAATTAAAGAAAATCAATTCAAATACCAAGATAATTTGCTACAAAATAAGACTGAATAAAAATAACTTTAACAAAATTATTCAGAAATACGATTATATTGTCGATGGATCTGATAATTTTAAAACCAAATTTTTAATAAACGATTTTTGTAAAAAAACAAAAAAATTTTTAGTTACTGGAGCTATCAGTAAATTTGATGGACATATATTTACTTTTGATTTTAAAGATAAAAAAACTCCATGTATCAGAAGTTTTTTTCAAGAAAAAGAAATCTCAGATGATATATTAAATTGTGAGTTTGAGGGTGTTTTAGGAACTGTAGCAGGTATAATCGGTACGATACAGGCTAATGAAATTTTAAAAAAAATATTAAATATAGGCAAAAATTTAAATGGATATATTTTAATTATTGATTTGCTTAATTTAAATTTTAGAAAAGTTAAATTAAAAAAAATAAAAGATGAATAAGCAAGTTAGATTTATAAAAATACTACTTATCTTTTTTTCACTATTTTTATTTTCAATTGTTTCAGCAGAAGAAATATTTTTATCTTTAAAAAAAGATAAAGTTAATGTTAGATATGGACCTAGTTTCGACTCACCGATAAAATTTATTTATAAGAAAGTAAATTTACCAATTAAACAAATAGATAAAAAAGAAAATTGGAGAAGAATTATAGATTTTAAAAATAATAGTGGGTGGATACACTGGTCACAATTAAAAAAAAGAAATTCAATTATACCTACTCAAGATAAGATTTTATTTCAAAAGCCATCAAATTTTTCAAAACCATTAGCTAGAATAAAAAGAGGGAGAGTATTAATAGTCAAAAAATGTAATGGGAATTGGTGTAAAATTAAAACTGATATATTTGAGGGTTGGATAAAGACAGATAATGTTTGGGGGTCAGTTAATCAATAGTCCTAAGAGTTTTTTGATTTACTCGCCCACCACTTATCTAAAATAAAATACCATACTGAGTTGGCTATAGGTTCAACTATTGCATCAGTCAGAGCTATCATAAATGAAACATCAGCCACTAACATTAATACAGTTATAGCAATTATAAAGTGACCAATAGTATAAATAAATGTTCTTAAAATCGAACCTTTATTATTTAAATAAATCCGTCCAGCTGTTTTAAAAATACCGCTTGTTAATTCCATTATCTTTTAAAAGGGCTTTCAAGGACACATGCAACTAAATGTACTCGAGCCTGCTCTCCACCATTGAAGAAATTGTGATACTTTGTATTATTTGTTATCCACACTTTTCCGTCTGCTGGCAGATGTTTTGCTACATTTTCAATTACCATTGAGCAACCTTTATTTGTAATAATTGGCACATGAAGTCTACATTCTGGATCTTTATGCCAACTCAATGTTGATCGAGGTTCTTTCAATAATAATCTCACTCTTCCCAATTTAAATTTGTTATTCAAGGTTTCATATACTTCTTTGAAATATGTTTTTTCAAATTCAGGTATTAATTGAGTGTATTTAGACTCATCAATTTCAATATCCCTTGAAACTTCTTTCCCACTATCATCTGCGATAGTCCAATATTTTCCTCTTATATTATTACCTTTTATAGAATTTTCATCATTTGGAATTTGATTTATAGGTATTGCTCCAAAATGCGTGACACCTGGAGAGTTAAATCTTTTGTTTTTTAAAATTTTATTTAAATCTTCTCTTAATTTTAAAATATCAAAATTAAGATCTGGCACCTTGTAAAAATCCTCAAAACTTACTGTTGTCATATATATTTTTAATTGATTAATTTAGTTTTAATTCAAATCTATCCGCATTCATAACTTTAACCCAAGCCTCAACGAAATCCTTAACGAATTTATCTTGTGAATCTTCACATGCATAAACTTCTGCTAATGCTCTTAATTGTGAATTTGAGCCAAAAATTAAGTCAACACGTGTACCTTTCCATTTAGCTTTTTTTGTTTTTCTATCACTACCAACAAATTTCTGTTCAGATTTATCTACCTCTTTCCATGTAGTATTCATGTCTAATAAGTTTATAAAATAATCGTTTGTAAGAGTTCCTGGTTTTTTGGTAAAAACACCAAATTTTGAATTATCGTAGTTAGTGTCTAATACACGCATCCCACCTATTAAAACTGTCATTTCTGGAGCTGTGAGACCCATTAATTGTGCTTTATCAACTAGTTTCTCCTCTGCAGATATATTTGATGCGGCTCCACTTAAATAGTTTCTAAAACCATCTGCTTGGGGCTCTAACAATCCAAACGAGTTAACATCTGTTTGATCTTGTCTAGCGTCTCCTCTCCCAGCTGAAAAGGGAACATTAATTTTATGGCCCGCTTTTTTAGCAGCCATTTCTATTCCAACACCTCCAGCCAAAACAATAAGATCAGCCATTGAAACCACTTTATTTTTTCCATCAAATTTATCTTTAATTTTCTTCAAGGCAGAAATAACTTTTGAAAGTTTAGCTGGATTATTAATTTTCCAATTCTTTTGTGGCTCTAACATAATTCTAGCTCCATTAGCTCCACCTCTCTTATCAGAACCTCTGAAAGTTGATGCAGAAGCCCAAGCTGTTGAAACCATGTCAGAAATTGATAATTTTGATTTGAAAATTCGAGATTTTAAATCTTTAATATCTTTAGTTTTTAGTTTGTATTTTGGTTTATCTATTGGATCTTGCCAAATTAGTTCTTCTTTTGGAACCTCAGCTCCTAAATAACAAGCTCTAGGTCCCATATCTCTATGGGTTAATTTAAACCATGCTCTTGCAAACGCATCATGAAATTCATTTGGATTTTCATGAAAATGTTTTGTTATAGGGCCATAACTTGGATCAACCTTTAATGAAATATCAGTAGTTTGCATCATTGGAGGATGAAGAACATTTTTATCATGCGCATCAGGTACCATTTTTATTTCTTGACCATTTTTCTTTGGTGTCCACTGATGTGCACCGGCAGGACTTTTTGTTAGTTCCCACTCATGTCCATAAAGACAATCTAAATATCCCATATCCCATTTAATTGGATTTTGAGTCCAAGCACCTTCAATTCCACTACTTATTGTATCAACGCCTTTTCCAGATTTATAACCACTATTCCATCCAGTAGCTTGATCTTGTATTTTTGATGCTTCTGGATCTGGACCTTTATGTGATTCAGGTGCAGCACCGTGAGATTTACCAAATGTGTGACCTCCTGCAACTAGTGCCGCTGTTTCATAATCGTTCATTGCCATTCTTCCAAATGTTTCTCTAATATCATGTGCTGCTAGCAACGGATCTGGGTTTGCATCTGGTCCTTGAGGGTTTACGTAAATTAGACCCATATGAGAAGCTCCTAAAGGCTGCTCTAAATCTCTTTTACCACTATATCGTTTTACATCTAACATCTCTTTTTCTGATCCCCAATAAATATCATCCTCTGGTTCCCATATGTCTACTCTACCAGCTCCAAAACCAAATGTTTTGAAACCCATAGAATCTAACGCTACATTTCCTACTAAAATGAAAAGATCAGCCCAAGATATTTTTTTTCCATACTTTTGTTTTATAGGCCACAACAGTAGTCTTGCTTTATCTAAATTAACGTTATCAGGCCAAGAATTTAATGGTGCAAAACGTTGATTACCTGTTCCAGCTCCTCCTCTACCATCGCCAGTTCTATAAGTACCTGCTGCATGCCAAGCAAGCCTAATAAATAACGGACCATAATGGCCATAATCTGCTGGCCACCATTCTTGAGAATTAGTCATTAATTTTTTTAGATCTTTTTTTAAGGCTTTAAAATTAAGTTTTTTAAATTCTTTTGAGTAATTAAATTTTTTGTCCATTGGATTTGACAAATTAGAGTGTTGACTAAGAATTTTAAGATTTAAACTATTTGGCCAAAAATCTCTATTTGTTTGACCTCGACCTGCAGAAAATTTTGCAGGTGTTCCTGCGCCTGTAAAAGGACATTTACTTAATTCATTTGCTTTAAAAGATTTGCTCTTAAAATTTTCTGTGCTCATAGGTATCTCCTTAATTATATAGCCTTAGTTCTACTTTATAATGATTCTAAAAAAAGTGTCAATTGTATAAAAGTGACGCTGAAATATTTGAAAAATTAATCTTCTAGTTTGACTAGAACCTCTACAGATTTAATTTTTTTTCCTTCAATTTTTTTTAAAATTTTTATTGGTCCAACGTCAGAATTTTCTAGATCTATTAGTTTTTGCTCATTTAAATCATAAAAATGATGATGATCTGAAACGTTGGTGTCAAAATAAGTTTGATTAGAATTAATTGGAATTTGCTTTAAATATCCTTTTTTTTCAAAAGCGTGAACAGTGTTATAAATAGTAGCTAAAGATATTTTATTATTTAATTGTTTTTTAATTTTATTTGACAAATCATTGATAGTGAAATGGAATGTTTTTTCAGTATCAAATAAAACTTCACATATTTTTAGCCTTTGTTTGGTAGGTCTTAATCCAGAATTTCTTAGTTTTTCAATGTATTTCATTACAATATATTGTTAGTTATAATTGTTCTAAACTAGTATTAAAAGTATATTATATAAAGATAAAATCAAGTAAATAGAAGTACTCAATTTTATGAAAAAAAATTCATATTCATATAAGGAGCTAATTAATTGTGGTAATGGCGAATTGTTCGGCCCAGGTAATGCTAAATTACCTCTTCCACCAATGCTAATGTTTGATAGAATTACAGAAATTAATGATAACAACGGAGCATTTAAAAAAGGTTCATTAAAAGCCGAATTAGACATTAAAAAAGATCTTTGGTTTTTTGACTGCCATTTTAATGGTGATCCTGTAATGCCGGGGTGCCTTGGTCTTGATGCTATGTGGCAGTTAGTTGGCTTTTACTTGGGTTGGATTGGTAATCCAGGTAAAGGGAGAGCTTTAGGAGTTGGGACTGTGAAATTTACAGGTGAAGTTTTACAAAATGTAAAATTAGTTAAATATGAAATTGATATGAAAAAAATAATGTCACCAGGAGGCACTACTGTGGGTCTTGCTAATGGTGTGGTTTTGGCAGACGATAAAAAAATATATTCAGCTGAAAGCTTAAAAGTAGGATTATTTAAATAATGAGAAGAGTAGTAATTACAGGATTAGGGGTGGTCTCTTGTCTAGGCAATAATCAAGAAGAAGTACACCAATCACTATTGAATTCAAAATCAGGTATCTCGTTTAGTGAGGAATATAAAGAACATAACTTAAAAAGTCATGTTCATGGTAAGCCAAAAATCAAACTTGAAGATCACATCGATCGAAAAACTATTAGATTTATGGGTTCAGGTTCTGCTTATAATTATATCGCGATGAAAGAAGCTATAGCAGACTCTGGATTAGAAGAAACAGAAGTTAGTAATTTTAAAACTGGAATTGTTATGGGTTCGGGAGGACCTTCAATCGAAAATGTAATTTTAGCAGCTGATAAAACTAGAGCTAAAACTCCAAAATTAATGGGACCTTTTATAGTTCCAAGAACTATGGCTAGCACGGCTTCTGCTACACTCGCAGTCCCTTTCAAAATAAAAGGAACCAACTATACAATGAGTTCAGCTTGTGCAACTAGTGGACACTGTATAGGAAATTCGATGGAATTAATTCAAATGGGTAAACAAGATGTAGTCTTTGCAGGAGGCAGTGAGGAAATTCATTGGGCCATGACTGCAATGTTTGATGCCATGACGGCTTTGTCATCAAAATATAATGACTCACCAGAAACAGCATCAAGAGCGTACGATAAAACTAGAGATGGCTTTGTAATTGCAGGCGGCGGCGGAGTTTTAGTTCTTGAAGAATACGAACATGCTAAAGCTAGAGGAGCGAAAATATACGCGGAATTAACTGGTTATGGAGCAACTTCAGATGGATACGATATGGTAGCGCCATCAGGTGAAGGAGCAGTTAGATGTATGAAAATGGCAATGGCAACAGCAAAAAATAAAATTGATTATATCAATACTCACGGAACTTCTACTCCAGTTGGTGATATTACAGAACTAAATGCAGTCAAAAATACTTTTGGAGATAATATTCCAAAAATTAGTTCAACTAAATCTTTATCAGGGCATCCTTTAGGGGCTGCATCAGTTCATGAGGCAATATATTGTTTAATTATGATGAAAAACAATTTCATTGCTGGGTCAGCAAATATTACTGAGATGGATGAGGAAGCTAAAAAATTTCCAATAGTTGCAAAAACTGAAACCGGGGCAACTTTAAATACAGTAATGTCTAATAGTTTTGGTTTTGGCGGTACCAATGCTGCATTAATTTTTGAAAAGGTTTAATTTATGAGTTTAATGAAAGGTAAAAAAGGATTAATCATGGGTGTTGCCAATGAAAGATCTATCGCTTGGGGTATTTCACAAAAACTAGCTGAGGCTGGTGCAGAATTAGCTTTTACTTATCTTGGTGATGCTCTTAAGAAAAGGGTAATACCATTAGCTGAAAAATTGAATTCAAAAGTCACTTTCAATTGTGATGTTGAGAAAAAAGAAGAGGTGGTTAAATTATTTGAAGATATTAAATCCCAGTGGGGAGAAATTGATTTTGTAGTTCATGCTGTAGCATTTTCAGATAAATCAGAATTATCAGGTGAATATTTAAACACAACACGAGAAAATTTTTTAAGAAGTATGCTTATCTCATGTTTTTCATTTACTGAAGTTGCAAAAGAGGCGTCTAAAGTAATGAAAGAAGGTGGTAGTATGTTAACTTTGACTTACGAGTCTACTAAAGCCATTCCAAATTATAACGTAATGGGTGTTTGTAAATCTGCTCTTGAAGCAAGTGTTAAATATTTAGCTAGAGATTTAGGTGCTAAAGGTATGAGAGTAAATGCAATAAGTGCTGGTCCTATTAAAACTCTTGCGGCCTCTGCTATTGGAGATGCAAAATTCTTATATAAATGGAATGAAGACCATTCTTTCCTTAAAAGAAATGTAGATATCCATGATGTTGGAAATTCAGCATTATATCTATTAAGCGACCTTGCAAACGGTGTCACTGGTGAAATTCATTATGTAGACGCTGGATATAATAAAGTTGGGATGCCAGATCCTAAGAATATCAGTTAAAATATTGAAATTATAATTTTAACTTTAAATTAATTATTCAATTTTAAATCTTTTTATATAAAAATAGTTTAGATTTGTTTTATTTTAAAACTATTAATAAAGGAGTAAATATGAAAACAGTAAATTATGAAATAAAAATTGAAAAATCAGTTAAAATTATTTTAGGAACTCTTGCATTTGGTTTAATTTTAAATGCATTTTTAACTCCAGCAGGTCAGGAATTGTTTGGTATTAAAGATGCAAATGCTGCTTCTAAAAAAGTTCAAAAAATTACTATCTGTAATGAAGATGGTACTAGATGTAGCGCATTAAACAAAAATAATAGACTTGAAATCTTTAATTTTCCAAAATAAACCAAAAAATTATAAAACTTTTAAGAATTAGAATTTAAAAGGGCTTTTTAATTAAAGCCCTTTTGAATTTATTCAGAAGCTTGCTTCATTGAAAGTTTAACTTTACCTCTATCAAAGCCAATTACTTTTACTTTTACTTCATCACCTTCTTTGACAACATCGGTAACTTTAGCAACTCTTTTATCTGCTAGTTCTGAAATATGGACAAGTCCATCTTGTTTTCCTAAAAAATTAACGAATGCTCCAAACTCCATAATTTTCATAACCTTACCCGAATAAATTTTATTCAGTTCAGCTTTAGCAGTTATGTCTTTAATTATTTGCATAGCGATATTTCTAGCTTCTTCATCCGGAGCAGCAACTGTTACTACACCTTCATCGTTCACATCAACTTTAGCACCTGATTTTTCAACAATCTCTCTGATCGTTGCTCCACCTTTTCCTATAACAGCAGCAATATCTTTTTTATCTACAGTTATCTTTTCCATTTTTGGTGTATGTTTACCAACATCAGCTCTTGAGGCTGAAAGCACTTTATTCATTTCTCCTAAAATATGAATTCTTCCATCTTTAGCTTGATTTAATGCCTGTTCCATAATTTCAAATGTAATACCAGTAATTTTAATATCCATTTGAAGTGAAGTAATTCCATCTTTTGTACCAGCTACTTTGAAATCCATATCTCCTAAATGATCTTCATCACCTAAAATATCTGATAAAACACTAAAATCATCACCTTCTTTAATTAATCCCATTGCAATACCCGCTACTGGCTCTTTAATTGGCACACCAGCATCCATTAGTGCTAGAGATGTTCCACAGACAGTTGCCATTGATGATGAACCATTTGACTCAGTAATTTCAGATACTACTCTAAAAGTGTAAGGAAATGTTTCTTTTGAAGGCAATGAAGAATGAATTGATCTCCAAGCTAACTTTCCGTGTCCTATTTCTCTTCTTCCAGTTCCTATTCTACCTGTTTCTCCAACTGAAAACGGAGGAAAATTATAATGAAGCATAAATCGCTCTTTTTTTAGTCCATCTAAACTTTCAATTCTTTGTTCATCATCTGGTGTACCCAAAGTTGCAGTAACAATTGCTTGAGTTTCTCCTCTAGTAAATAATGCTGAACCATGGGCTCTTGGTAAGACCCCAACTTCACACGATATAGGTCTTACATCTGATAAACCTCTGCCATCTATTCTATTTTTATTCTTAAGAATATCAGTTCTTACAATTGTTTTTTCTAAATTTTTAAGCTCAGTATTTACATCAAGGTCTGTATAATTTTCATCTTCTTCATAAAGCTTTTTAGCTTTATCAGTAATTTCAGAAATTTGACTTGATCTATCTTGTTTATCTCTTGTTGCAAAAGCTTTCTTTAAGTCTTCAGTAAAAGTTTTCTCAAGTTTTGTCTTAATTTCAGACAGATCTTTCTTTTCAATATTCCACTCAGGCTTTCTACATTCTTTTGCTAGATCATTTATCATTTCAATGACAGGAACAAATCCCTCATGACCAAATTTAACTGCATTTAACATTTCTTCTTCAGTTAAACCGCTTGCTTCGGACTCAACCATTAGTACAGCATCTTTTGTACCAGCTACAACTAAATCTAATTTAGATTTTTCTAATTCAGTCTTAGAAGGGTTTAGTACATATTTACCATCGATAAAGCCAACTCTTGATGCTCCAACTGGACCCATAAAAGGCATACCAGAAATTGCTAATGCTGCTGATGAAGCTATGATCGATAAAATATCAGCTTCATTTTCTTTATCGTAAGAAATTACAGTGGGTAACAATTGGACTTCATTTTTAAATTCACTAGGAAACAATGGTCTAATTGGTCTATCTATTAATCTAGAGATTAATGTTTCACTCTCTGTTGGCCTTGCTTCCCTTTTAAAATATCCACCCGGAATTTTTCCTGCTGCATAATATTTTTCTTGGTAATTTACAGATAAAGGAAAATAATCCATATCTGGATTAACTTTCTTAGCTCCTACAACTGTTGCTAAAACGACAGTTTCTCCACATGTTGCGATTATTGCACCGTCTGCTTGTCTTGCTACTTTACCTGTTTCTAAACTTATCTTCTTTCCTGCTACTTCAATTTCTTTCTTATATACTTTAAACATTTCATTTCCATTTCTTTTCGTTCGTTTCGATCCATTCCAATCTATCTATCTTGAGTTCTATTTTCTTAAATTCAATTTCGACAGTACATTCTTGTAAGATTCTACCTTGTTTTTTTTAAGATAATCTAACAATTTCTTTCTTCTATTGACTGCCCTCAACAATCCAACTGATGAATGTTTATCTTTCTTAAATTGTTTTATATGTTTTGAGAGAGTATCAATTTTTTCAGTTAGCAAAGCGATCTGAATTTCAGAAGATCCTGTATCCTTATCATGCATTGCTAATTCTTGTGTTTTTTTATTCATACTTTTTCCTATTTATTAGTTTGTTTTATTAAATTTTCAATTTTTTCTGCATATTCAAAAGACTCGTCTTTTCTAAAAAGTAATTTAGGCAAAAATTTAATTACTACTTTTTGTGATAAAATTTTTCTAATTAAAAATGAATATTCTTTTAAAATATTAATGGTTTCTTCGGCATTTTTTCCTCCTAATGGAAGAACATATGCTTTTGCAATTTTTAAATCTTGGCTCATTCTTACTTCTGTAACAGTTATATTGTTAGTTTCTAAATTCGGAACTTTAGCCTCGTTTCTAATAAAAATCATGCTTAAAGACTGCTTAATCATCTCACCGACTCTAAGTTGCCTTTGTGAAATTGGTTTTCCTATTCTATCTGCCATCAAATTGACCTTTCAGTAGATGTAACACTAAATGCCTCTATTGTATCGTTTTTTTGGAAATCTATATAATCTTTAACTGTTATTCCACATTCTTGGCCATTACTTACCTGTTTAACCTGATTTTTCTCTCTGAACAATGTCCCTATTTTTCCAGTATAAATAATTGCACCATCTCTAATTATTCTAACGTCTGATGAGCTTGTAATTTCACCTTCTGTAATTTTTGAACCTGCAACTTTACCAGCCCCTGATACTTTAAAAATCTCTAAAATTTGTGCCGTTCCTTTAATTGTTTCTTTTACGTCCGGGGTTAATAAGCCTGACATTCTTTTTTTAATATAATCTAAAACCTCATAAATAATATTATATGAAGAAATTTCAATCTTTTCATTTTCTGCAAGTTTTTTTGCTTCTTTACTTGGTTTAACATTAAATGCAATCAAAACAGCATTAGATGCTTTTGCTAAAGTAACATCTGTTTCAGTTACCATTCCAATATCAGCTAAGATTATTTTTGGTTTAACCTCTTCATGTTTTATTTGACTGATCGCATTTTTAATTGCTTCAGAAGATCCATGTACATCAGATTTTATTATTAGATTTAACTCCTCTATTGACTTATCAGCAAATGCTGACTCTTGCGTTGCAAAAGATAATGGATTTTTCCCCTCTTTATTTTCTTGTGCTCTATTTTCACTTAAAGTCTTAACTTCCTTTTCATTTTCAAGAACTATAAAATCATCCCCTGCTTTTGCAGCTCCATTAATTCCTAAAATTTCGACTGGTGTTGAAGGAGGTGCTTCACTAATATTTTGTCCCTTGTCATTAATAATTGCTCTTACTTTACCCCATTTTAATCCACTAACAAAGTAGTCTCCTTTTTTAAGAGTGCCTGTTGTTACAATTACAGTCGCAACAGGTCCACGACCAACGTCAATTTTTGATTCTAAAACAACTCCAGTTGCTTTTGATTCAAAATCTGTTTTTAAATCTAAAATTTCAGCTTGTAAAATAATCGCTTCAACTAATTTATCTAAATTTAATTTATTTTTAGCTGAAATTTCAACCATTAAAGTATCTCCAGACAAATCTTCTGCGATTAATTCATATTCCAACAATTGATTTTTTACTTTTTGAGGGTCAGCTTCTGGTAAATCACATTTATTTATAGCTACAACAATTGGAACACCTGCTGCCTTAGCATGTTTAATAGACTCTACAGTTTGAGGTTTTACCCCATCATCAGCTGCTACAACTAAAACTACTACATCAGTTAATTTAGAACCTCTGGCTCTCATTTCTGTAAATGCAGCATGACCAGGTGTATCTATAAATGTTAATTTATTTGATTTACTTTCAATTTGATATGCTCCTATATGCTGAGTTATTCCACCAAATTCTCCTGACACTACATTTGCACTTCTCAAAACGTCTAACACAGAAGTTTTTCCATGATCAACATGACCCATAACTGTAACTATTGGTGGTCTATTTTTGAGATTTTCTACCCTTGTAGCTTTAATTTTCTTTATAATTTCTTCAGCTTTTTCTTCACGAATTGGATTATGACCAAACTCTTTAACTAAAAATTCTGCTGTATCAGCTGCTAGTGTTTGGTTGATTGTAACAGTAACTCCCATTCCAAAAAGATATTTTATTACATTGCTTGACTGCTCTGCCATTCTATTTGCAAGCTCTCTTACTGTAATGGCCTCCGGAATATTAACATCTCTCTTAATGGGTTGTAAATTATCCTTATTAGAATCTTTATTAAGATTTTTTTGCTCCTTTTCTCTTGCTCTTTTAACTGATGCTAAACTTCTTTGCTTAGCCTCAATTTCATCACTTAGTGCTCTTGAAACGGTTAATTTTAATTCTCTTTTTTTTGTCCCAGATTTTATTTTTTTTCCTTCATTATCATCTTTAAGTCTTTTAGTTGCTCTTTGTTCGGCTAATTTTCTTCTTTCAAAATCGTTGGATACTGATGATATTTTTGCATTGAAAGATGGTTTAAAGGGAGCTCCACGATTTGATGAAAAATTAGATTTAGATTTTAATCCAGTGTTTGAAGGTTTAAAAGATCCTCCTTTTTTAATAAAGCTACCTTTTGGTTTTTCAATTATTACTGAATTTTTATTTTGAGTCTTAGCTTTCTCAATATTTCTGATCGATTTTTTGGCTGTGCCAGAAATTGTTAATTTTGTTTTTTTTTCCATAACTCATCACTCAATCTTTATAAACAATGTTTCTTGCAGACATAATTAATCCATCTGCCTCTTCTTTTGAAAGAGCAAAATCCTCCAAATAACCTTGAATTTTTATTCTTTCTCCTTTAATGACATCAAAACCACCTGTAAGTTCATCTGAAGCTAGATCAGCAAAATCCTCTAGTTTTAAAATTTTTTGTTCTCCTAAAGTGACTAGCATTCCAGGTGTTAATCCTTTTAAATTGATCAAAGGTTCTTCTAATCCTAAATCTTTTATTCTTTGAGAAATATCTTCTTGATCTTTTTCATAAAATTCCTTTGCTCTTTCGATCAAAGCTTTTGCTGTATCTTCTTCTATACCTTCAATTTTAGTTAAATTCTCAAGTGAACTATCTTTAATATCATCAATTGTCGAAAATCCTTCGGCAACTAATAATTGACCAAGAGTTTCATCTAATTCTAAATTTTTTACAAAATTTTCAGTTTTTTCTTTAAACTCTTGTTGTCTTCGTTCAGAATCTTCTTGATCAGTCATAATATTAATTTCATAATTTAAGAGTTTTGTTGCTAAACGAACATTTTGACCTCTACGTCCAATGGCCTTACTTAAATTCTCATCTGTCAAAATAACATCAAGTTTTTTTCTCTCTAAATCAACATTAACTCTTTGGACTTCAGCCGGTGATAGAGCATTAGATACTAGAATAGCAGGATCCTCTGACCAATTTACAATATCTATTTTTTCACCCTGTAGTTCATTTACTACTGCTTGAACTCTTGATCCTCTCATACCTACACAAGCTCCAACAGGATCTAAAGATGTGTCAACTGCTTTAACACATATTTTTGCTCTACTTCCTGGATCTCTTGACGAAGATTTAATTTCAATTAAACCATCATATATTTCTGGAACTTCTTGAATAAATAATTTTTCCATAAACTTAGGATGAGCTCTTGATAAAAAAATTTGTTGGCCCCTAGGTTCTCTTCTAACATCATAACAATATGCTTTAATTCTATCTCCCGCTTTAATATTTTCTCTGGGGATCATCTCATTTTTTTGGATTATTGCTTCTGTTCTTCCTAGATCTACGATGACATTTCCAAACTCTAGTCTTTTAACTATGCCACTTAAAACTGTGTCCTTTTTATCAATAAAGTCATTAAATTGTCTTTCTCTTTCAGCTTCTCTAACATTAGAACTAATAACTTGTTTTGCTGTTTGAGCTGCAATTCTACCAAAATCAAAAGAAGGTAAAGGTTGTAGAACTTCATCTCCAATTTTTTTATCTTTATTTGTCTCATTAAGATTTATTGCATCTTCAAGTTTAATTTCTATATTAGAATTCTCAGGATTGTCAGCAATAATTAATTTTCTAAATAACTCTATATCGCCATTTTCTCGGTTGATTAAAACTTTAATTTCATTTTCTTGGCCAAACTTAGATTTTGCAGCCTTTGCTATACCAGTTTCCATAGAGCTAATTATTAGTTCTTTATCAATAGACTTTTCTAAAGCTACTGCTTCAGCTATTCTTAATAACTCTAATTTATCTGCTCTTTTATTTAACATAAATTTGTTTGCTCCAAAAAAAAATGGGCTTAAGCCCATTTTGTAAATTCAACAATGTAACTGGAATATATTAAAGTTTTTTTTTAATTCAATAGAAACTATTTAGAAAAAAAGCTAGTTTTATCAGTCTTTTCCCAAGAAAATGCTCCGTCTGCTTCTGGAGCTCTTCCAAAGTGACCATATGCAGCTGTCTTTTCGTAAATTGGTTTATTTAAGCTTAACATTTCTCTTATTCCTCTTGGACTTAAATCAAAATTTTCTTTTATTTTTTCTTCAACAAATTTATTTTTCTCTAAATCATTATCAAATAAATCAACATAAATTGATAATGGTTTAGAAACACCAATAGCATATGCTAATTGAATTAAACATTTATCAGCAACTTTTGATGCAACAATATTTTTTGCAATATATCTAGCTGCATAAGCTGCCGATCTATCAACTTTAGTTGGATCTTTTCCTGAAAATGCTCCACCACCGTGAGGCGCAGCACCACCATATGTATCAACTATGATTTTTCTGCCAGTTAAACCACAGTCTCCATCAGGACCACCAATTACAAAATTACCTGTTGGATTAACATAAAACTCATCTTCATTAAAACCCTCAAGAAAATTTTTTGGAATTGAATTCAACATATATGGTCTTAATAAATCTCTAACTTGAGCTTGATTTATGTCTGCAGAATGTTGGGAAGATATTACAACAGATTTAACTTTAATTGGTTTACCCTCTGCGTACTCGAATGTAACTTGGCTCTTCGAGTCAGGTTCAATATTTTTTAATTTTCCTGATTTTCTATCTTCTGCCATTAATCTTAAAATTTTATGAGAATAATGAATTGGTGCTGGCATTAAAACTTCTGTTTCATTACATGCATATCCAAACATAATACCTTGATCTCCAGCTCCTTCATCCTTATTACCAGAAGAATCTACTCCCATTGCAATATCAGCAGATTGCGAATGTAAATGACTTTCAATTTTTGTGGCTTCTTTCCAGGTAAAACCGTCCTGATCATAACCAATATCTTTAATACATTTTCTTACCTTCTCAATTAATTCATCTTTTTTAATTTCAGGTCCTCTTACCTCACCTGCTAAAACAACTTTATTTGTAGTAGTTAATGTTTCACAAGCTACTCTTGAAAATGGATCTCCAGAAATATAACTATCAACAACCATATCAGAAATTCTATCAGATACTTTGTCTGGATGACCTTCAGAGACAGACTCACTTGTGAAAAGATAATTTTTTAAATTACTCATTTTTAATTCTATTAAATGAAAAAATCAAAAAAATATACAATAAAATTATTAATCCAAAAATTTTATTTCCATGATTCGAAAATAATGTTGGCTTAATTGTTCTCGTCTCATAAAAATCAATATAACCAGATTTATTTAATTTAAGTTGTTTTTCAATCACTCCCACTGGATTAATAATCGCTGTTATCCCATTATTAGTGGACCTTAAAACATACTTTCCACTTTCAATTGCCCTAAAAATACTATGAACAAAATGTTGTTTTGGACCTATTGATTGACCAAACCAACCATCTTCAGAAATGTTTACTATGAAATCAAAATTATAATCTTTAAATATTTTACCAGAATAAATTATTTCATAACAAATAAGTGGTAAAATTTTTAAAGTAAAATTTTTTTCATTAATATGCATAATTTTTCTTTCACTACCTTTCGAGTAAGATTGATAACTGTTAGTAATTGTTTTAAGACCAATATTCTTCAAAATTTTTTCAAAAGGTAAAAATTCTCCAAAAGGAACTAAATTGATTTTGTTATATGAATTTATTAAATTAAGATTATGATCATAAACTGAAAATGAATTAAAATATTTTGTAATTTGATTTTCTTTGGATTTACGATTTATACCGATAATCAATAGATGATTTTCGTTAAATTTATTTTCAAATAACCAATCATATTCAGCAAGTTGTTCTTGTGAAATACCTGGTAATATACCTTCTGGCCAAACAAAAATTGTTTTTTCGTTTTTTTGTGGAGAACTTATTTTTATTAAATCTTTGACTACTGAAATTGGATCAATATTATTATAAAATCTATCTATATTGATATTTGAGCCTATAATTCTTACTTTGTAATCATAATTATCTATTTCAGCTTTATTAAACTTAGCAATATTTTTTGAACCATAAAAATAAAATGACATTGCTATAACTAAAAATAAAATACATACAATAGTATCCTTTCTACTATCTTTAAGAATAAATATAGATGGGCTTATAAAAAGTGAAATACAAAATAAATTAAAACTATAAGTGCCAATAATTGATGTGATATTTAAAATTTCAACATAATTTGAAAAACTATAAGAAATCAAATTCCAGGGGAATCCAGTTAAAATTGATCCTCTTAAAAATTCTATTATTCCAAAAATTAGAGGAAAAAGAAAAATAGAACTTAAAATTTTTTTCGATTTTAAAATAACAAACAAATATGTAGCTATAGAATAAAATAAAGCTAGAAAACTTGGAATCAAAATTACAGTTATTGGAATTAAAAACTTAAAACTTTCATCAAAAGTTAAAGAAATTGAAATCCAATAAAGATTACTAATAAAATAACCTAATCCAAATAGCCAGCCGTAAAAAAGAAAAATTTTTTTATTATTATTTATTTTAGATTTTTTAATTAAAAAAATAAAAAATAAACTAAAAGTAATAAAATTTATAATGAAGTAATTAAACGGAGGTAAACTTAAAGAGGTTATAGAACCTAATAAAAATAAATATATCACCTCAATGTAAAATTTTTTATTCAAATTAATCTGTTTTTGATTTTACTGATTTGTATATGAAATTTTCTTCTTTGAGCATTTTATAATAATCTTTATTTCTCTTATGATCAAAACCTAAAAGATGTACAAAACCATGAATAAATATTTTTAAGGTCTTTTCTTTAAAGGAACTAACATTTTGTGACCTTGGTTTATTAATATAATTATAACTAATTATTATATCTCCTAAATATGTATTTTTTGAAATTTTATTTTTTTTATTAAATGGAAAAGAAAGTATATCTGTAGATTTATTTTTTTTTCTAAAGCTTTTATTTAATTTTTGAATATTTTTATTATTTGATAGTAATAAAGAAAAAGTTACTTTTTTATTTGAAAACTTATATTTTTTGGGAAAAGCTTTACAAATATTTTTAAAAAAAAGTTCTTTATTTTTTAATTTTTTTGACCAGGCCTTCTCCTCAGAGAAGACATCAATATTAATCATTATTTGAATAAGCTTTTACTATTTTTGAAACAAGTGGATGTCTAACAACATCAGAGTGATCAAAATCAACTATAGATATTTCTTTCAAATGCCCTAGCAATTCTTTTGAACGAACTAAACCTGACATATTTTTATTTGGTAAATCAATTTGCGTGGGGTCACCATTAACAACAATTTTTGAATTTTCACCAATACGAGTTAAGAACATCTTTATTTGAGTGTCTGTAGCATTCTGGGCTTCATCTAAAATTGCGAAAGAATTTTTGAGAGTTCTTCCTCTCATAAATGCTAATGGTGCGATTTCTATGTCACCAATTTCAATCATTCTTTGTATTTTTTCAAAATCAAAAAGATCATATAATGAGTCATAAAGAGGTCTTAAATAAGGATCTACTTTTTCCTTCATATCTCCTGGTAAAAAACCTAAACGTTCACCTGCTTCAACGGCAGGTCTTGATAAAATTATTCTCTCAATTTTTTTTTCTAATAACAAAGTTAATCCAACAGCTACTGCTAAAAAAGTTTTTCCAGTTCCAGCGGGCCCAGCAGAAATTATAATATCATTTTGTCTCAAGGCTCTAACATAGTTTTTTTGTTTTTCTGATCTAGGAATAATTGATTTTTTTGGAGTTTTAATAATGTCAGTAACATTATTATTTTTTACTTTTTCATTAATCATAAACTTATCTAAAGATGAAAGTATATCTTTATTCTCTATATTTCCATTATTAATAAATTGTTTAGTTAGAAATTGAATAGCATTTTTTATTTTTTCGTTACTCTCAGGGTTAGATTTAATTAAGATAGAATTTCCTCTAGAATATAAACTACAATTTGTAATTCTTTCTAATTCTTGTAGGTTTTTATTAAACTCTCCAACAACACCCATTAACAAATCATTATCATGAAAAATAACACTTAAAGAATTATTATCCGAATAGACAAATTTTAAGGATTGATCGATATTTTTTTTTTTTATACTACTCAAATTTTAGGCCACCTTTTGTTTGGAAAAATTTATAACCTCTCCAAATAGAGAATTTCTATTACTTTTTTTGATTTGTACTTTAATAATTTTACCAATATCTGATTTTTTACCGTTAAAAATAACTGGCGTCATATACTCAGATCTACCAAAAACTCTAGTTTTATCATCAGTTAAATTTTCAACTAAAACATCAATTGTTTTATTTTCTAAAGATTTGTTCATTCTAGTTTGATTTTCAAATAATATATTTTGAACTTTTTCTAATCTTTCCATTGATATTTTTTTACTAATTAAATCGTATTTTTCTGCAATCGTTCCTGGTCTTGGACTAAAAATAAAAGAATATGAATTAATAAAATTAATTCTTTTAATTAAATCAATAGTATCTTTAAAATCATCTTCTTCTTCACCAGGGTAGGCTATTATAAAATCACTTGAAAATTCTATATCTGGATTAATATTTTTCAACTTATCAAATATTTTAAGATATTCATTTATCGTATGTTTTCTATTCATTAACTTCAAAACCTTATTTGATCCACTTTGAACTGGTAAGTGAACTAATGGCATTAATTTCTCTGAATTTTTATAAACATCAATTAAATCATCGGTCATATCTTTTGGATGTGATGTTGTGTACCTTACTCTTTTTATTTCATCTAATTTTTCAATTTCTATTATTAAATTTGATAATTTATAATCTTCATTGTTATAAGCGTTTACATTTTGACCAAGTAAAATTATTTCTTTTACACCATTATATGCTAAGTGCTTTGCTTCATCTAAAACTTGATTAAATGGTCGAGAGTACTCTGGACCTCTGGTATACGGGACTACACAAAAATGGCAAAACTTATCACATCCTTCTTGAATTGTTAAGAATGATGATATTTTATTATTTTTGTTTTTTATTTTACTTAAATAGTTGAATTTAGAAACAGCATCAAATTCTGTCTCCTCAATTTTTTTCTTTTTTTCAATATAATTTGAAATTGTATCATTAATTTTATGATAAGATTGAGGGCCAATAACCAAATCTATATATGGTTCTCTCTTTAACATTTCCTGATTTTCTGCTTGAGCAACACAACCAGTAATAATAACTAATGGTTTTTTTTTTGATCTAAATATTTTTTTTACTCTTCCTATTTCATGATAAACTTTTTCTTTTGCTTTATCTCTAATATGACATGTATTTAATAAATAACAGTTAGCATCTTCATAATTTTCTGTTTTTTGATAACCAATTTTTTTAACAGAATCATATATTCTATTTGAGTCATATTCATTCATTTGACAACCAAATGTCTTTATAAATATTTTTTGATTCATTTTATTGAGTTTTTTTCTTAACGCCGTAAAGTTCTAGTTTATGATCTACTAAGTTATAACCATGTTTCTCAGCAACTTTTTTTTGAAGTTTCTCTATTTCTTCATCAACAAATTCAATTATCTCACCAGTCTTAATATCTATCAAATGATCGTGATGACTTTCTACAATTGCTTCGTATCTGGCTTTCCCACCCTTAAAATCATGTTTTGTTAGAATACCCGCTTCTTCGAATAATTTTACAGTTCTATAAACAGTTGCAATACTAATTTTTGGATCAATTTTAGAAACTCTACTATATAATTCATCCACATCAGGATGATCAGACTCTCCATACTCTGCTTTAGATTCTGAAATTACCTTTGCAATAATCCTTCTTTGATCAGTTAGTTTTACACCTTTAGATAAACATTTTTCTTCTATAGATTCTGACATATTCAATTTTAACTTATATAAATAGGATTAATCAAATTTTTTTTGATCTTAAATTTATCGCATAGATTGGGAATATTTTCATACTCTATATTATTTACATCACCAAAATCTTTAAAACTGAAACAGTAATAATCAATATTTTTTACTAAATTGATTGCTTTTACTACTGAAAGAGAATTTCGAATTCCAGCAAAGCTCCCTGGGCCCCTATTTACATACAATTTTGAAATATCATTGATTTTTAGATTATTTAAATTCAAAAAATCATCAATAAGAATAGTTAATCTTTCATAATTAGTTTTACTATTTTCAAAACTAGCTTTATAAATATTTTTACTTTTAATGATCATTAAAAATATTTTTTCATTAGCCGCGTCTATAATCAGTGTGCACATAACAATTTTATTTTTTTTAATAAATTGTAATGCAGAAGAAAATAATATCAAACAATATTCAAATGATGAGGGTGTTCTCTCTATAATGTATCACAGATTCGATGAAAACAAATACCCTTCTACCAATATTCGAATGGAAGTTTTTGAAAAACATATACAATTAATAAAAAACCAAAATTATGATTTTATTCGGTCAAAAGAATTTATTGAGAAGTTTAATGTTGCAAAAAAACAAAAAAAAAATACTTTTAACAGTAGATGATGCATTTCAATCTTTTTATCAGAAAGCTTGGCCTTTTTTAAAAAAAAACAAAATCCCATTCATTTTATTTGTTTCGACGGAACCTGTTGGAAACAATGGATATATGACTTGGGAACAAATTATTGAAATAGAAAAAGAAGATTTTGTTACTATCGGCCATCATTCCCACACTCATGAATATTTAATAGATGTAAGTGATAAAGAATTTGTATTAGACATAGAAAAAGCAAACTTAATTTTTAAAGAAAAATTAGGTTATATCCCAAATCTTTTCTCTTATCCTTTTGGAGAATATTCTGAATTTATGAGAAAATATATTTCAAGAAATTTTAGTTTTGCTTTTGGTCAACACTCTGGTGTAATTGATGTTAACAAAGAAAAATTTCAATTACCAAGATTTCCAATAAATGAAAATTATGGGGAAATAAAAAGATTTAAATCTATTATCAAAACTTATCCTTTGGAATACAAAAATTTGATTCCAGTTGAAAAAAAAATAACTAATAAAAATAATCCTCCTAAATTTGAAGTAGAATTTTTTCAAAACCAAAAAAATATTAAAAATATTAATTGTTATTCAAATGAAGGAGACAACTGGGAAAAATCAATTATTAAATTTTACAACAATACACTCATTATAGAATTTAGAGAACCATTCAAACCAAGAAGAGGTAGAATTAATTGTTCATTAAATGATAATGGTAAATGGAGATGGTTCGGAACTCAATTTATTATAAAAAAAAATTAGATTAAACTTTCTAACTCAACACTTGATGGCAATAATTTTGCATCATCAAAATCCTTTAAATTATTTTGTTGTATAATTTTCTGTAAAACTTCAACATATTGTTTTCCTGTTTCTGCATATTCATCTAGATATTCAGAAAGAATAATACTATCCAAAGATTTTCCGGCATCTCTTAATTGAGCTCTAGCAAGTCTAAAACCTTTATATGAAGAATGTGTATTTAAATTTCTCTGATAAGCTCTGACTGAAGCCTGCAATATATTAAACTTCATTACTTTATGACCCTCATCTTTTTCTGCAGCCTTTGGTTTTAAACCCTCTCCAGACCAGGTCCACTGTCCAAAAAGTGCATTTCCCTCCTGTGCAAATCTTGATGTGCCCCAACCTGTCTCTTTTGCTGCTTGAGCCAGTGCTAATGACACTGGAACCTCGTCCATTCTCATTTTTAATTTAGATAAATCTTTAGAGGGTATTCCATATTGTTTATACTTCTTATCCAACCATTTTCTTTCTAAATTTGTATTATTATTTTTATTTATAATACTAAACAGTCTTTTTCTATCTAACCGTATATTATTATTTTCTTGTAGTATTAATGGTAATATAATTTGGATAAATAATTCTTTTCTTTTCTTTGTATTTTCAATTAACTTAATTTCTCTTGGTAATAGAGTTAAAGCCACTGGTTTTACCAACTTATTTTTTCTTATATCATCTAGCTTGTAGTTTGTATCCTCGTACAATTGTTTTATTGTAGATGCATCTAAACGTACAGTATCAGTTTCTTGTTCATTTAGACTATAAATATCAACTAATAAGTCGCTTTCATCATAAATTTCATTATCACTTAGATTTCCATTATTCTTTTTATCTAGTGTATATGCTAAAATTATTTTTGAATTATTTCTAAATTCATTTGTATTTAATATTCTATCGTTCGTAAAATTAATCATAATAGGTAAAGAGAAAAAAAAAGAAAATTACTATTAAACTACTCAAAAACGCTCGAGCAATTGATCCTAAATTATTATCATTTATTACTTTAAATACTCTAATATTTCTTTTCTTTATATATTTATGCATCTATTGAACTTCCTCAACTTCTTTTACTTCAGGTAAATAATGACATAAAAGATTTTGAACTCCTTGCTTTAATGTCATAGTTGAACTAGGACACCCTGAACAACTACCTTGAAGTTGAACTTTAACAACTCCATCTTTAAATTCTTTAAATCTTATATCGCCACCATCTTTTGCTACCGCAGGTCTTATTTTTTGGTCAAGTAATTGAACAATCTTTTTTTCTATTTCACCTAAATTTTCATTTTCTTCTTCTAGACTCTTATCAATAACAAAATCTCTTCCGTTGGAATAAAAATCATTTATAAAGGAAATAACAATATGCTTGATTTCATCCCAGGAAGTATCATCATATTTATTAACTGATATAAAATCTTTACTTAAAAAAATACCCTCAACACCATTAATTGACATGATATTTCTTACTAGTTCATTTTTAATATTATCTTTTTTGGTGATTTCATATGAGCCATTATTAGATACAATTTTACCTGGCAAAAATTTTAATGAATTAGGATTAGGTGTAATTTCAGTTTGAACAAACATATAATCTATATAATCAATTATTTAAAAATTTAAACTTGTTAAAATTAATAAATTAAAAACCTATTATTTCATGCATTTTTTTCACTTTATTAGACGCAATACTATTCGCTTTTTTATGCCCCTCTAAAAGAATTTTGTCCAAATATTCCTTTTCTGATAGTAATTTTTTAATTTCAACTGAAATTGGTTCAATTTTTTCAACTAAGATTTGAGAAAGATTTTCTTTTAATTCTGAAAAATTTTTGCCTTGAAAAGTTTCAATAGTTTTTTTTAAATTGGAATTATTTAAGCTTGAATAAATCTGTAATAAATTTTTAGCCTCAGGTCTTTTATCTAATTCCTCTATTTTTGAAGGTAGCGGTAAAGAGTCAGTTTTAGCTTTTTTAATTTTATTTATAATCGTATCCTTATCATCTGTAAGATTAATTCGACTCAAATCAGATAGTTCTGATTTACTCATTTTTTTTGTTCCATCTTTCAAACTCATAATTCTAGAAAATTCTTTTTGAATGAGTGGTTCAGGAATATGAAAAAAATTCTCAACATTAAAATCGTTATTAAATTTTTGAGCAATATCTCTACAAATTTCAAGATGTTGTTTCTGATCTTCTCCAACAGGAACATGACTTGCATCATATAATAATATGTCAGCGGCCATTAATACAGGATAAGAATAAAGACCAACACTTGCTTTCTCTTTATCTTTACCAGCTTTTTCTTTAAACTGAGTCATTCTATTTAGCCAACCTATTCTAGCTATACAGCTGAGTATCCATGCAGCTTCGGAATGGGCGGGAACAGTAGATTGATTAAAAATAATACTTTTTTTTGAGTCAATCCCACTCGCTATAAAAGTAGCAACAGTTTCACGAATGTTATTTCTAAGTTCTTTGGGATCTTGTTTTACTGTTATTGCATGAAGATCTACAACACAAAATATACAATCATTTTCTTGATCATTGTTCAATTCTACAAAATTTTTTATCGCTCCTAAATAATTACCAAGATGGAGATTACCGGTAGGTTGAACACCCGAAAATATTTTTTTTCCCATAATTAATACTTTAATTTAAGATCTTTAGAATTAAAAGCATTGATCAAAAATGATATCAACAAATATAAAATTAATGCAAATATTACCACTAAAATTAAGTAAAATAATTTAAATTCATAATCATAAATTAATTGATTCCCAAAAAAAGAAAGGAGATATTTAAAGACTAAACCCATTAAAATTGATGAAAAAAATAATTTTAAAAAAAATTTTTTATAAAAATTTTATTGAATGAAAATAATTTTTTATTACTTAAATATATAAACAAAATTATAGAGTTAAACCAAGATGAAATAGATGTTGCTATTGGAATTATTATAAATCCAATATCTCTAAAAAAACCAAGACTAATAACTATATTTAAAATTACAGAAATTAAAGAGATATAAAACGGAGTCTTAGTATCGTGATTAGCAAAGAAAAAACTTGAAAAAACTTTTATTAAAGCAAATGCGGGTAGGCCAAGTGAGAAAAAATAAAGTGCTTTAGCTGAATTTTTAACTGAAACTTCATCAAAGGATCCATAACCAAAAAGAGCAGAAACTATTTCACTTGAACCAATTATTAAAGCTACAGTAGCAGGTATGCTTAAAAACATACTTAACTCCAAAGCTTTATTTTGAATTAAATGAATTTTATTCTTCTTATTCATTTGAACATATTTTGATAATTGAGGCAAAACAACAACTCCAATAGCGATTCCTGCTAAAGCAAGATTTATTTGATAAATTCTATCAGCATAATAAAGATAAGAAACTGCACTTGCCTGAAATGATGCAATTATTGTTCCAACTAATATATTTATTTGAGTGACACCAGATGAAAAAATACTTGGTAAAAGTTTTTTGAAAAAAATTTTGACTGGTTTTGTTATTTTAAAATTAAAATTAAATTTAAATGAATAAAATTTATTTACAAATTTATATAAAAAAATAATTTGTAAGAAACCTGCTATAGATACACCATAAGAAAGATAATAAATAATTTGGTCATCTAATAATCTTCCAAAAAGTAATATTCCTATTAACACTAAATTCAAAATAATTGGTGCAGCAGAAGCAGCTGCAAATTTATTATGTGAATTTAAAATAGCTGCAAAAAAAGATGCTAAACAGACAAACATTAAAAATGGAAATGTTAATCTAGTTAGTGATATCGCTAGTTCTAATTTCTCAGCATTTTCAACAAACCCAGGTGCAATCAAACTCACAAAGATTGGCATAAAAATCTCTATTATCAATACAAGAAAAAATAGACCTAAAAACAAAAGATTAAAAATTTGATCAGCAAATTTTTCTGATTTTATTTTTCCTTTAGTAAGTTCAGATGTATAACTTGGAACAAAAGCAGCATTAAAAGTTCCTTCAGCAAATAATCTTCTAAAAGTATTTGGAATTCTAAATGCAACAAAGAATGCATCAGCAATAAAACTTGTACCAAGAAATATAGCAATTAAGATATCTCTCAAATAACCAAGTATTCTGCTGATTATAGTATAAAATCCAAAAGTCCCTGTTGACTTAATTAAATTCATAAATCATATTAGTCTTAATTTTACCCCATTTGTACATCTAATTAATATAAAAAATGAAAAAAACAAAAGTTGATCATTATACCGATAAAGAAGCGTTAGAATTTCATAGCCATAAAAAACCTGGCAAGATTGAAATTTCCTCCTCTAAAAATATGACTACTAAAAGAGATCTTGCTTTAGCATATTCTCCTGGTGTTGCAGCTCCTGTAAGAGCTATCAGCGAAAATCCAGAAGCTGCTTTTGATTATACAAGTAAGGGAAACTTAGTTGCTGTTATAAGTAATGGGTCAGCAATATTAGGTATGGGAAATTTAGGCGCTTTAGCTTCAAAACCAGTAATGGAAGGAAAAGCTGTTTTATTTAAAAGATTTGCAGATATTGATTCTATTGATCTAGAAATAGACTCGGCTGATCCTAATGAAATTGTAAATAGTATAAAAAATTTTGCACCAAGTTTTGGTGGTATAAATCTTGAAGATATTGCTGCTCCAGATTGTTTTATTATAGAAGAAAAGCTTAAAGAGATATTAGATATACCAGTTTTTCATGATGACCAACATGGAACAGCTATTATCACAACAGCAGCTTTAATAAATGCCTTGGATATAAGCAAAAAAAAAATTGATAAAATAAAAATTGTTGTAAATGGAGCAGGAGCATCTGCAATGGCTTGTACTAATCTTTTTAAAAAAAGTGGTGTTCCTCAAAAGAATATAACTATGGTAGATAGAACGGGTGTAATTTTTAGAGGAAGAGATAATTTAAACCAATGGAAATCAAGTCATGCAATCGACACAAAAGATCGAACATTAAATGATGCTATAAAAAATGCAGATGTATTTTTAGGTTTATCTGCAAAAGGTGCTCTTACAAAAGATATGGTTAAAAGAATGGCCAAGAATCCAATCATATTTGCTTGCGCAAACCCAGATCCAGAGATCACGCCAGAGGAAATTGAGGAAGTGAGAGATGATGCAATTATAGCAACTGGAAGATCAGATTATCCAAATCAAGTGAATAATTTAATAGGTTTCCCATATATTTTTAGAGGTGCCTTGGATGTGAGATCAAAAACAATTAATGAAGAAATGAAAGTTGCTGCAGCACATGCAATTGCAAATTTAGCAAAAGAGGATGTACCGGATGAAGTTGTTGCAGCGATGGGAGGTGAAAGACCACATTATGGAAAAGAGTATATAATTCCATCAACATTTGATCCGAGATTAATTAGTGTAATTCCAACTGCAGTCGCAAAAGCGGCAATGGATACTGGAGTAGCAAGAATAAATATTAAAGATTTTGATGCTTACAAAGATCAACTTAAACAAAGATTGGATCCAACAGTAACTATTATGCAAGGTGTTAACAACTATATTAAGAAAAAACAAAAAAAAGTTGTCTTTGCTGATGGTGAAGATGAAAATATGCTTAAAGCAGCAATAGCTTTTAAAAATTCAAAATTAGGAATACCAATTTTAATTGGAAAAGAAGAACTAATAAAAGATCAAATAAAAAAAATTGGTTACAATGAAAACTTTGATATTGAAATAGTAAACTCAAAAGATACTGCTAAGAGAGAAAAATACGTAAAATATTTATTCAAAAAACTTCAAAGAGAAAAAGGAATGTTAGAAAGGGACTGCGATAGACTTATAAGAAATGATAGAGTAATTTGGGCATCTTGTATGGTTGCTTGTAAAGATGCTGACGCAATGGTAACTGGAAATACAAGAAGATACTCTTCTTCTCTTGAAAAAATTTCTCAAGTAGTTGACTCAAGGCCTGGAGAAATCATGTTCGGTCTAAATTTAGTGGTAAATAGAGGTAAGACCATTTTTATATGTGATACTTCAGTAATAGAATATCCAGATGCAAAACAGTTAGCTGAGATGGCAAAATCTGCTGCAAGAGTTGTAAGACTTTTTGGGATCGATCCAAAAATCGCCTTTTTATCACACTCAACTTTTGGTCAACCAGCAACTGACAGAACAAAAAGATTGAGTGATGCAGTAGAAATTTTAAAGCAAAGTAAAGTTAATTTTAAATTTGATGGAGAAATGCAGCCCGATGTTGCATTAGAAGAAATTTATAAAGAACTATATCCTTTTTCAGAAATTGTAGGTAACTCAAATGTATTGATCATGCCAAGTCAGCATAGTGCTGCTATTTCTTACAAAATGATAAAGTCTATGAGTAGAGCAAAAGTTATAGGACCATTATTAATTGGTTTGGGGCTACCAATAGAAATTGCACCTTTAAGAACTTCCACTTCTGAAATATTAAACCTTGCTTCTATTGCTGCTTATTCTGCTGATGTTATTAAATATGATAAATAATTTAGTTTTTTTTTATTCTAAGATCATCAACAAGTATTATGCTTGCTATCACATTTTTCACATCTAATATTTCTCTAGCCTCTTTTAAAACTAAATCTTTTTCATCAGATGTAGTTGCAATACCGTAGATATAAATTTTTTTTTTATATGTATCAATTTGATAATTTGCAGCTTTTATGTTTTTATTTAAAATTAAAGCAGTTCTTAATTGTGAAGTGATTAAAATATCTTTAGCAGATTGTTGAAAATTAAATTGTTCTTTAATTTTAATATCATTTCTTACAGACCTGACTCCAACTGTTTCCCATGCAAGTTTAGTAAGTTTCAGTTTTTCCTCAGGATTATCTACTTTACCTGTCAAAAAAATTCTCCCATCAAGTACTTTTGATTTTACAGATAACAAATACTTTTTATCTAATAAAACAGTTCTTGCTGATAAATTTTTTTGCATAATTGAATCATCTATTTGAGTCCCGACAGATCTAGGATCAGTTGCAACACTAACGCCAGTTCCAAATATACCTTTAGAGGATACACCCACACATCCCGATATTATAAGAAAAGCGAATAGAAAAGATAATAATTTAATTCTCATTTTTTAATTTAAGACAGTAATTATAAATTTCTTTTTTTGAAACATTGCTGTTTTTACTAATTAAATTTGTAATTTCTTTTGTGCTTAATTTGTTAATCATTATTTTTATATTTGTTTTATCTGATTCACTCAAGATATGTGAGATTTTTTTGGTGATTTTTTTTTCTGAAATAACAACAGTTAATTCACCTTTAAGCTCTTTATTAAATAGTGGTAGATCATTAATATCACATCTTAGGTATTCCTCATATATTTTTGATATTTCTCTACAAATTAGAATTTTTCTGTCACTAAAATACTTCTTTATATATGGTATCGATTTATTTATTTTTTTTGGAGAAACAAAGAAAACTAAACTATAATTTAATTCAGACAATAAAGATAAGTTATCTTTTATTATTTTTTCCTTTTCAGGGAAAAAACCATAAAAAAAATATTTCTCAGAAAAACCACAAACTGACATCGCAGTTGTTACTGCAGATGGACCAGGTAAGGGTGTAATATTGATATTTTCTTTCAGACACTCATTAATTAAAATTGATCCTGGGTCTGAAATTCCAGGTGTACCTGCGTCAGATATTAAAGAAATTATTTTGTCATTTTTTAGAAAATCAATAATTTTTGATAAATTTTTAACTTCATTAAATTTATGATTTGAAATTAACCTTGTTTTAATATCAAATTTTTTAAATAAATTTTTTGAAACTCTAGTATCTTCACAAAGTACAAAATCTGATTTTTTAAGTATTTCAACAGCTCTGAAAGTAATATCACCCAAATTTCCTATTGGAGTTGGTACTAAATATAACCCTTTTTTAATTTCATTTTTTAAGTTTACCATAATTTTAACAGTATTAATGTTATAGTAGCATTAAATGAATAAACTTTTTACAATTCTTTTTTTAATATTTCTAAATTTTTTTTTTAGTCATAAACAATCTTTTTCTGAGGAGAATAAAATTAAAATTGGTTTATTAGTTCCATTATCAGGAGAAAATATTAAGCTGGGAAAACAAATTGTTAAAGCAACTAAATTGGCATTAAGAGATATTAATTCTGATAAAATTGAGATTTATCCAAAAGATACTGAATCTGATCCAAATAAAACTCTTCGTTCTGCTATTGAACTTAGTGAAATGGGTATAAATTTAGTAATAGGGCCAGTTTTTTATGATAATATTATTTATCTTAACGAAATTAATAATCTAACATTTTTATCTCTAACTAACAAAACTTTAGATCTTCCTAAAAATGTTATTAGCACAGGTATTAATTCTACATCACAACTAAAAACAATTCAAAAATTTATTGAATTAGAAAAAATAAAGAAAACAATCTTTTTAATACCAAATTTAAACTATGACTTAGAAATTAAAAAAGGAATAAAAAAATCAAAAATTAAAATTTTTAAAGAACACTATTACGATATTGAACCGACAAAACTGACAAAACAAATAGAAAAAATAACAAATTATGAAATAAGAAAACAAAACTTATTTGATGAAATAACAAGATTAGAAAATTCAGACGAGGTTAACAAAGAAAAAAAAATTGAGTCGTTAAAAAAGAGATATACTTTAGGAGGTCTCAATTTCGACTCATTGGTTGTGGCTGATTTTGATGAAAGTCTTAAGAGTGTTATTACTTCATTAATTTATACAGATGTATCTCCAAAAAATAAATATTTTATTACTTTCAATCAATGGTTTGATGAAAGCTTATTAAATGAAACTAGCTCACAACCAATATATTATCCATCAATTAATAAAAAAAATTTAGAAAACTTTGAAAAAAAATTTTTTAAAGAATTTAATATTAAACCAAACCATATTTCATTATTGAGTTATGACTTAATTGGTTTAATCTATTATTTAACTCTTAAAAATGATCTTTCAGAGATAAATAAAATTTTTAAATCAAAAAATTCATTTAAAGGGAAAATTGGAATTTTTGACATAGAAAATAATAATATTAATCACAGATTAAATTTTTATAAAGTTGAACAAGGAAATCTTAAAGAAATTTTTTGATCTTTTTGAATGCTTTAGAGCGATGATCAATTTTATATTTTTTTGAAGGATTCATTTCTCCAAAAGTTTTTTTTTCGTTGTCAGGAATAAATATTGGATCATAGCCAAAACCATTTTTACCAATTGCTTCAGAGGAGATGGTACCCTCTACTTTTCCTTGAACACAAGTAATTTTTTTATTTAAAAAACTAATTGAAAGTGCACAAATAAACCTAGCCTTAATTTTTTTTTTTCTCCAATTTTTGTCTTTTTTATTTAATTCTCTAAAAACTTTTTTAATTGCCTTGTTAAAATTCCCCTTTTTACCACCCCACCTAGCTGAAAAAATTCCTGGTTTTTTATTCAAAATATCTATCTCTAATCCCGAATCATCTGCTAGACACGGTAAATTTGTTTTTTTAGAAAAAAATTTAGATTTAATTAAAGAATTTTCTTTAAAAGAACTTCCATTTTCAGGTGGACTATTTAATCGATAATATTTTACCGATCGTGTTTTAATGTTTTTTGGCAATAAACTTCTAATTTCTCTTAATTTTCCATCGTTATTAGTTCCTATTAAAAGATAATTAATTTTTTTCACAAAGATCTCGTAATTTTCAAATTTCTTACCATATATGTCTCTATGACGAAAGAACAAGAACAAAACCCTCAAAATAATATGGACTCTGAGATTAAAGATAAAGTTAATGATGAAAATCTTAATGAAAAAGAGACTAAAGATAATTTAGGCTCTCAGAATAATAATGAAGAGATAGAAGATAAAAATAATTTAACTCCTGAGGACAAAATTTTAGAGCTAGAAGATAAATTGGCTAGAACTTTTGCTGAGATGGAGAATCAAAGAAGACGTTTTGAAAAGGAAAAACAAGACGCATTTGAATATGGTGGATTTTCCTTTGCTAAAGAAGCTTTGAATTTGATAGATAATCTTGGGAGATCAAAACAAGTTTTAGAAAATGATGAAAGCTTAAAAGAATCTGAAGCACTTAAAAAAATATTAGACCATTTAGAGATAATTAATAAAGATTTAATTTCTATCTTTAATAAAAATAATATTATGCCAATAAACTGTTTAGGGAAAAAACTGGATCCTAACTATCATCAGGCTATGATTGAAATCGAAGATGATGAAAAGGAACCTGGAACAATAATTCAAGAAGTACAAAAAGGATTTACAATAAAAGACAGATTATTGAGACCTTCGCTTGTTGGTGTGTCTAAAAAAAAACAAAACAAAAGTGAAAAAGATCAAGAAAATAAGGAAAATTTAGAGAACAAATAATGTTTAGATCAACTTGTAGAATAAAATTTAACGCCTATATGAAGAGATATAAAATAATATTATGAGCAAAATAATTGGTATAGACCTTGGAACAACTAACTCATGCGTTGCTATCATGGAAGGTAGCCAACCTAAAGTTTTAGAAAATGCAGAAGGAGCAAGAACAACTCCCTCTGTTGTTGCATTTACTGATGAAAGTGAAAAATTAATTGGCCAACCAGCTAAAAGACAAGCAGTTACAAATCCTGAAAACACAATTTTTGCGGTCAAAAGACTTATTGGAAGAAATTTTGAAGACCCAACTGTAAAAAAAGATATTGAGGCTGCACCATTTAAAATCATTAATTCAGAAAAAGGTGATGCTTGGATTGAGTCAAAAGGAGAAAAGTATTCACCTTCACAAATTTCTGCTTTTATTCTCCAAAAAATGAAAGAGACTGCTGAAAAATATTTGGGTCAAGCTGTATCTAAAGCAGTAATTACTGTTCCTGCTTATTTCAATGATGCTCAAAGACAAGCAACTAAAGATGCTGGTAAAATTGCTGGATTAGAAGTCTTGAGAATTATTAATGAACCTACAGCTGCATCATTAGCTTATGGGTTAGATAAGAAACAAAATAAAAAAATTGCTGTTTATGATTTAGGTGGTGGAACTTTTGACGTATCCATACTTGAATTAGGTGATGGAGTTTTCGAAGTAAAATCAACTAATGGAGATACTTTTTTAGGTGGTGAAGATTTTGACAATTCTATTGTAGAATACTTAGTTTCTGAATTTAAAAAAGACAATGGTATTGATTTAAAATCGGATAAATTAGCTTTACAAAGATTAAAAGAGGCTGCCGAAAAAGCAAAAATTGAACTGTCTTCTGCAGAACAAACTGACATTAATTTACCATTTATAACGGCTGATAAGACTGGTCCAAAACATATCAATATCAAACTAACTAGAGCTAAACTTGAGGCACTTGTAGAAGATTTAATCTCTAAAACTATGCCTCCATGTAAGACGGCTCTTACGGATGCTGGGCTAACTGCAAATGAAATTGATGAGATTGTTATGGTAGGTGGAATGACCAGAATGCCAAAAGTTATCGAAGAAGTAAAAAATTTTTTTGGAAAAGAACCTAATAAAAGTGTAAATCCTGATGAGGTAGTTGCAATGGGAGCAGCTATACAAGCTGGAGTTTTACAAGGTGATGTAAAAGATGTCCTTCTTCTTGATGTAACCCCTCTATCACTTGGAATTGAAACATTAGGTGGTGTTTCAACAAAACTGATCGAGAAAAATACAACTATACCAACAAAAAAAAGTCAGGTTTTTTCAACAGCGGAAGATAATCAACCAGCAGTCTCAATTAGAGTTCTTCAGGGCGAAAGAGAAATGGCTGCGGATAACAAAATTTTAGGCAATTTTGAATTAGTTGGCATAGCGCCTGCACCAAGAGGAGTTCCTCAAATTGAAGTGACTTTTGATATCGATGCTAATGGGATAGTAAATGTTTCTGCAAAAGATAAGGGCACTGGAAAAGAGCAAAAAATTCAAATTCAAGCTTCAGGTGGCCTGAGCGATGAAGAAATTCAAAAAATGGTTAAAGATGCAGAAGCCAATAAGGAGGCTGATAAGAAAAAAAGAGAGGGTGTTGATGTTAGAAATCAAGCTGACACACTTATTCATTCTACAGACAAAAATTTAAAAGAACATGGTTCTAAAATTAGTGAAACAGATAAGAAATCAATTGAAGATGCTTCGACTTCATTAAAAGATGCTCTAAAAAAAGAAGATATTGAAGATATTAAAAAGAAGACTGAAATATTGGTTCAAGCATCCATGAAACTTGGAGAAGCAATTTATAAATCACAACAAAATACCAAACAAGATACTGGTAAAGATGGAGCTAAAGATAGTACAAACAAAAAAGACGATAATGTTGTAGATGCTGATTTTGAGGAAGTAAAAGAGGAAAACAAAGACGAAAATCAAGAGAAAAGCGCTTAGAAATAACATCTAATTGTCAGGGTTATATAAATGGCTAAAAGAGATTATTATGATGTTCTCGGCATCAGTAAAAGCGCAAGTCCAGAAGAAATAAAATCTGCCTACAGAAAACTGGCTGTTAAGTATCATCCTGACAAAAATCCTGGTGATAAATCGGCTGAAAATAAATTTAAAGAAGCAAGTGAAGCTTACGGAATTCTTTCAGATAAAAATAAAAAAGATAATTATGATAGTTTTGGTCATGCCGCTTTTGAAAATGGTGGAGGACAAAATAGTGGTTTTGGAGGTTTTGGAGGATTCAGTGGAGCAGATTTTTCAGATATTTTTGAGGATTTTTTTGGTGATTTTGGTGGCGGTAGGAGAAGCTCTAGGGGGAGAGGATCAAACAACAGAGGATCTGATCTGAGGTATGATTTATCGATATCATTAGAGGAAGCTTATTCTGGTAAAAAACAAAATATACAATTCTCCTCATCAGAAAAATGCGATACTTGTAAGGGAAATGGCTCTAAGCCAGGCTTCAATCCCGATAGATGTACATATTGTGGTGGAAATGGAAAAGTTCGTTCTAACCAAGGTTTTTTTACTGTTCAACAAACATGTCCTCAATGTTCTGGTAGTGGAGAAGAAATTACTAATCCTTGTACAGACTGTAATGGACAAGGAAACAAACAAACTACTAAAAAAATATCAGTGACTATACCAAAAGGAGTTGATGATGGTACTAGAATAAGATTAGCAGGCAAAGGTGAAGCTGGCACAAGAGGTGGGGCTACTGGAGACCTATATTTATTCGTTAATGTAAAAACTCATGAACTTTTTAAAAGATCAGATGTAAATTTATTTTTTGAGTTTCCTATCTCAGTGGCCGATGCTGCACTTGGAACAACAATTGAAATACCAACTATTGATGGGAAAAAGGCCAAAATTAAAATACCAGATGGGACTCAAGATGGGAAACAATTTAGATTAAAAGGTAAGGGTATGCCTTTTATGAGAAGAGGGGATTATGGTGACTTATATGTACAAGTCAAAACTGAAATACCAGTATATTTAAACAAAGAACAAAAAGAGTTATTAGAGAGATTTAGAAAAATCGAGAATGAAAAATCTAATCCAAGTATAAAAAAATTTTTTCAAAAAGCTAAAAGTTTTTGGAAAAGTTAAAAGATGAATTTGGATCAAATAATCCCTGCTATATTCTTAATAGCAGTTTTATTCTTGATAGTACCTGAATTTTTAAGATTAAATTCTGAGTCAAAAAAATTTATTAAAAATTTATCCATTTGGTCTATAATTATTGCTTCTATTGTGATAATTTCTTATCTTATCTTTAAATGAAAAAAATAAACTTAGCGATAACAGGATGCCTAGGTAGAATGGGTAAACAAATAATAAAATCTGCAAAATTAGATAAAAATTTTAAGATAGTTGCTCTCACTGAAAGTAAGGAAATTAATAAAAAAATTAATGGAATTAAAGTTGACCTTAATACTGAATTAGCATTAAAAAAAGCTAATTTAATTATAGATTTCACTATTCCAAAATGTACTTTCCAAATTCTCAAAATAGCTTCAAAATTAAAAAAAAAGGTAGTCATTGGAACAACAGGATTTACAAAAAAAGAGGAAGATTTAATTAAAAAATTCTCTAAGAAAATTCCAATACTAAAAGCAGGTAACATGAGCTTAGGAATAAATCTTTTGATGTATTTAACAGAAATAGCCTCAAGTTCACTTGGGAAAAATTTTTTAAGTAAAATTTTTGAAGTACATCATAAATATAAAAAAGACCATCCTTCAGGAACAGCTTTAATGTTAGGCAAAGGTATTGCTGTTGGAAAAAGAAAAAATTTTTATGACTTAGTTGGTAAAAAATTCTTGAATAAAAATAAATTTCCTTATGGAAAAAAAATTAATTTTAATTCTATTAGGAAAGGTAAAATTATTGGTGAGCATGAAGTAAAATTTTCAAGTGGAAAAGAAATTATAACTCTGAATCATGAAGCTTTCGACAGAGCCTTATACTCTGAAGGAGCATTATCTGCAGCTAAATGGTTAATGAATAAAAAGCCTGGTCTTTATTCCATGAGAGATCTCATGAATTTTAAATAATGGACGAGATTCAAAGAGCAAAAATTATATCAAAGATCTTAAACAAAACTTACCCAAAAATAACCGTACCACTTAAAAGTAGGAATGTTTTTACTTTATTAATTTCAGTTCTACTTTCAGCTCAATGTACAGATTTAAATGTAAATAATGTTACTAAAAAAATTTATCCAAAATATTATAAACCAGAGCATTTTACTAAATTAGGGAAAAAAAAAATTGAAAAATTAATTAAAAAAATTGGTATTTTTAGAGTCAAAGCTAAAAGTATTTTTAATTTATCTAAATTACTGATTGAAAATCATAATGGTAAGGTGCCTAAAACATTTGAGGAATTAGAAAAGTTACCTGGAGTGGGACATAAAACTGCAAGTGTGGTCATGTCTCAAGGATTTGGACATCCTGCATTTCCAGTTGATACCCATATACATAGATTGGCTCAAAGATGGGGATTAACAAATGGAAAAAATGTTATTCAAACTGAAAATGATTTAAAAAGATTATTTCCTAAAAAATATTGGAATAAGCTTCATCTCCAGATAATTTTTTATGGAAGAGAATATTGTAAAGCTAGAGATTGTTATGGATTGTCTTGTAAAATATGCACTACTTGTTATCCTAATAGAAAAAAACCGTTAAAAGTTAAAAAAGCTTAATATGAAAGTTCTAGGAATTGGAAATGCAATTGTTGATGTAATTTGCAAAGTAGATGAAAACTTTATCTCTGATAACAATTTATCTAAAGGAAATATGAAATTGATATTTGATGAAAAAGAATTTCAAAATTTAATGTCAAACCTTAAAATTGAAAAAACTATTTCAGGTGGCTCAGTTGCAAATTCAATTGTTGGTTTATCTCAGCAAGGTAATGAGGTTGGTTTTATAGGAAAAGTTGCTATGGATTCACTTGGTGAAAAATATGAAATTGGATTAAAAAAGGAAAAGGTTAATTACATATATAAAAGAAAACAAGAAGCTCTCCCAACAGGAACTTGCTTAATTTTAGTAACTCCTGATTCTGAAAGAACTATGTGTACATTTCTTGGTACTGCAGGAAAAATAAATGAAAATGATATCAATACAGATGCTGTTAAAAAAAGTGAAATAATTTTTTTAGAGGGTTACTTGTGGGATGAAGGTGAACCAAAAAAAGCTTTTGAAAAAGCAATTAATAATTCAAAAAAAGTAGCTATGTCTTTATCAGACAAATTTTGCGTAGATAGACACAAACCTCACTTTTTAGATTTAGTAAAAAACAAATTAGATATAACTTTTGCGAATGAAGAGGAAATATTATCCTTAATAGATGCAAAAGATTTTAATGACGTTGTAGATTTTGGTAAACAAACAAAAAAACTCTTGGTAATCACAAGGGGATCGAAGGGTGCTATTTCAATAAATGGAAACGAGATAAATGAAATTGAAGCCAAAAAAGATCTAAATATTGTCGACCTTACAGGTGCTGGAGATTTATTTGCAAGTGGCTATTTACATGGTTTTTTAAATAATTTTTCACAAAAAGATTGTTTAAAAAAAGGGACTGAGATGTCTTCAAAAATTATCCAACAAATTGGTGCTAGAATTTAAATTTTTTTTTGTCTTCCTTTTAAAACTACCTTTTCCTTTTTTCGCTGTAATAATTCTCGGTTTATATTTCTTAGTAAATAAATCTTTTGCATATTTATTTCTTTTTTTCATTTAATGGAATATCCTTGTTTTGAGCTTAAAATAAAATTTTCATCATTAAATTTTTCTTTTATCTTTTTTCTTAAACGATAAATATGAGTTTCAACAGTATGTGTCTCTAGCTCTGAATTATATTCCCAAACTTCTTTTTCAAGTTTTTCGATTTTAACTGGTAAAGAAACTTTTTTAAGAAAAAGAATTAAATTTATTTCCCTTTCTGTTAAATCTAAAGAAATTTTATTTCTACTTATTTCTCTAGAATTTAAATTTAATTTATATGGACCAATTAATATTTCAGATTGATAATTAAATTTTTCTTTTAAAAATTTTAGATTAATTTGTTCAATAAGCTTGTCAATTTTAATTGGAACTTTATCAATAACAATTTGATTCTTAAATTTTATATCTTTGGATTTTGAAATAATTAAGTAATCAGGATCTGAGTTCATTCGATAATTTTCAAGAATTTTTTTATCTGCTTTAATTAAATCAAAGTCAAATTCTTCTTTAATTTCATTAAAAATATCAAACAAAACATCATGTTGATAAAAGATTATTTTTCTCAAATTCATATATAATTAAAATATGATAATATTTGTTAAAAATAAAGAAACACTTGTAATAGAGGATTTCACTTTTAAATGTTCTATTGGAAAAAAAGGGTTTTCTAAAAATAAATTTGAAGGAGATAAAAAGACTCCAATAGGGAGTTTCCAAATAAGTAATCTTTATTATAGAAAAGACAAGATTCAAAAACCAGAAACAAAATTAAGATGTATACCAATAAAAAAGAGTATGGGTTGGTGTAACGACCCTAAAGACAGCAAAAATTATAATAAATTAATAAAGAAAAATAAAAATATCAAACATGAAATTTTATACAGAAAAGATTATAAATATGATTTATTTATTCCAATTAATTATAACACAAAAAAGATTGTTCCAGGTAGAGGAAGTGCAATATTTATACACTTAACCAAAAACTATAAATCAACAGCAGGATGTATTGCTTTAAGCAAAAAAGATTTTTTAATTATGCTGAAACTTATTGATAAAAAAACGATTATTAAAATATATTAATTTCTATCACCAAATATGCTTGAACCAATTCTAAGAAATGTAGCTGAATTTCGAGATGCCATTATATAATCAGATGACATTCCAATACTTAATTCGGATAAACCTAATTCTTTATTTAGTAAATTAATTTCCTCAAAATATTTATTTGGATCTGAGTCCACTGGAGGTATACACATGAGCCCTTTTATATCCAATTCTAAATTTTTACAAAAAATATAAAAATCTCTTACATTTTCTTTTTTGATTCCAGATTTTTGATCTTCAGCACCTATATTCACTTGAATAAAAATTTTTATTTTCTTTTTTAAATTTTTACTTTCTTCTGCAATTTTTTTGGCTAACTTTTCAGTATCAACGGAATGAATATAATCAAACAAATTTATAGCTTTTTTTACTTTATTAGTTTGTAATTTACCTATTAAGTGTAAATTAATGTCTGATTTTTTTTCTTTCATAATAGACCATTTATCTAAAGCCTCTTGAACTTTATTTTCACCAAAATGCTTATGACCAAACTCAATAAGAGGGTTAATTTTTTCCATACTAAAGGTTTTAGAAACAGCTATAATAGTAGGAATTTTTTTAATATTTAATTTATTTTGAATTGTTTGTTCAATATTTATTAGGTTTAATACTGATTTATGTTTCATAAATTTCCAAAAAAATATCATTTCATTGACTCTTTTGATATTAATTTATTAGATAAAATTAACCCACAAATTGGTATTATTTATCGAAATTACGACCTGAAACTCTTAGATTTTTATAAATTGAAAAAAAATTAAATATTATCTTAAAAAAAGGAAAGTTAAGTTTTATATAGCAAACAACATAAAGATTGCTGTTAAATTAAATCTTGATGGGGTTTATATTCCCTCATTTAACCATAATTTTTCTCATTTATCATATAATTTAAATGATAATTTTACTATTTTAGGATCTGCACATAATTTAAAAGAAATTAGAATAAAAGAATTACAAAAAGTAGATCTTATATTTTTATCTTCAATATTTAAAAGAAATAAAAATTTTCTCGGTCTTAATAAGTTTAAGATTTTCTCTAATTATACTAAAAAAAAAATAATTGCTCTTGGAGGAATTAATGAAAAAAATATATCAAAACTGAAATTGACAAATAATTTTGGCTTTGCTGGAATTTCATATTTTAGATAAAAAAAAAGGCCCCTTAAAAAGGGGCCTTTTTAAATTTTGAATCTAATTTAAATTAGAATGCAAATGATAAAGCAATTTCGTAAGAGTCTCTATCAGCTGACGCAGCACCACCAACGTTATCACTAGAGTTCATGTGACCAGCGATAGTCATACCACCCATAGTATATGATGCAGAAACACCACTGTCATTTTGCTCTAAAGATCCAGCTGCAGAACTTGATGTATCATCATCATAGTCTCTTTCACCGTAAGCAACTGATAAGTTTTCATTTACAGCATATGATACACCCCAAGTTTCAGACTCATCAGAAGATGCTGCAGAAACTCCATCTGCTTCATGCTCTTGATAAGCTACTGTGAAGCTACCATAAGTGTATTTGATGTAATACGTAGTATGATCAATCGCTTCAGTAGTTGACTCATGCATTTCTCCAGTTGCATAACCAACTTCTAAGCCTTCAACCATTTCCGGTGCAATTGAAATACCCCAGTCATTGTATGCACTGATAGTTTTACCGTTTCCAGTACCAGCATCAGCAGCAGTTGACTGATAAGCAGCTCTGAATGTTAATCCAGAAATTGTTGGTGATACATATGAAAGTAAATTATTTCCACTTATACCATCAATTCTTACGTCTGCTCCAGATGTACCATCCCAAACTTCTTCATAAGCGTTTGGAGTAACGTCATCCCATTGTCCCATTACTGAACTTCCACCGTGTCCAGAAAATGTAACTGTTCCCATTTCTGCAGTTCCGAATGAAAAACTTCTATCATCCATACCTGCATTAGTAGCTGGGTTGTCGTTATCTAATTCCATCTTTGCTGATACGTCTATTCCACCATCAGTAGTTCCTGAAGCTGAAAATACAACACTATCAAACTGGTATGGACCTGTTTTTCCTGTGTCGTCGCTTGACGCATACGCACCACCAGCTGAACCTGAAACGCTCATTTCTATCGCGTTAGCAGCTGTTAATGCTAGTGATCCAGCTAATGCTGAAACACCAATTTTTATTAGTTTGTTCATATTATTAACTCCTTATATTTTAGTTTAATATTAAACATCTGCTAATTATCAGATAAATTAAGTTTTTTATCCTTCTTGTGATGATTTTTTGTATATTTTTAGCAAGTGTTGTATTTTTGCAACATCAATTATGCTCAATTTTACTATGTTTTTGGAAATTGTATAATATGTTGTTAAAAAAATTATATTTAATAATTCATATGTTTAATGTTCCTTTAAAATTATCGTTTATTACTCTTGCAGTAATATCGTGTTTTTTTTTAAATTCATGTAAATCAGTAGATGCAAAAAAGTATCCTCCAGATCCTAGGGAAAGAGTAAAGAAAAATTTAGAAGAGGGAAGAGGTTTTAGACTTAATGAAGGTATTGATAAAATAAGAAAAGGTGGTGGAAATTTTGAATTTGCTTCATCTAATGAATTATGGAGAGCTTCATTAGATATAATTGATTTTATGCCTTTAGCATCAGCAAATTATAGTGGAGGAATAATTATCACAGATTGGTATACAGATGGAAGTAATCCAAATCAAACTGTTAAAATTACTATTAGATTTTTAAGTAATGAGATTAGATCTGATGCAATTGATATTAAAGTTTATCAAAAAGATTGTAATAAAAATTTTGAGTGTAAAATTTCACAACAAACTGGTGTTATACAATCTGAACTAAGAAAAGAAATTTTAAAAAAAGCCACATTATACAAAAAAGAAAATAAAGATAAAGATTTCAAACCATATGTTATGCCGTCTAAAAAAAGTGCAAGCGATTAATAATTTTTATTTAAGTGGAAAGATACAATTTTAAAAAAATTGAGTTAAAATGGCAAAAATTTTGGGAAGATAATAAATCTTTCAAAACACAAATAGAAAAAAATAAAAAAAAATTTTATTGTTTGGAAATGTTTCCCTACCCATCTGGTAAAATTCATATGGGGCATGTTAGGAACTATACAATTGGAGATGTCCTTTCACGATATAAAGCTTTACAGGGATTTAATGTACTTCATCCTATGGGGTGGGACTCGTTTGGTCTACCTGCAGAAAATGCAGCGAGACAAAATAATTTAAGTCCTAAATCATGGACAGAAAAAAATATTTCTTTAATGAAATCTCAACTCAAAAAACTTGGTTTATCAATTGACTGGGACAGAGAAATTTCAACCTGCTCAGAAGAATATTACAAACATCAACAAATGTTTTTTTTAGAACTTTACGAGAAAGGTTTAGTTTATAGAAAAGAGAATTTTGTAAATTGGGATCCAATAGACGAAACAGTTTTAGCAAATGAACAGGTAATAGATGGTAAAGGTTGGAGGTCTGGCGCTGTTGTACAAAGAAAGAAGTTGAATCAATGGTTTTTTAATATTTCAAAATTTTCAGATGAACTTTTAAATGGTTTAGAAAGTTTAAAAAAGTGGCCAAATAAAGTGAAAGTAATGCAAACTAACTGGATAGGTAAGTCTTTTGGTAGCGAGATAGATTTTGAAGTTGAAGGAAATTTGCCTATTAATACTATTAAATGTTTTACAACAAGACCAGACACTTTATTTGGTTTTTCATTTCTTGCACTATCTCCCGACCATCCTATTTCTAAACATTACGAAAATGACGTTAAGTTTCAAAATTTCAAAGAAGAATGCTCTAAAACAGGAACAACAGAAGAGTCATTGGCGAATGCTGAAAAAATAGGATTTAAGACTAATCTAATGGCAATCAACCCACTCAATGGTAATAAAGTACCAATATTCTTTGCAAACTTTGTTTTAATGGATTACGGTTTTGGAGCTGTATTTGGTTGCCCTGCACACGATCAAAGAGACTTTGAATTTGCCACTAAATATAAACTTCCCATAATTACCGTGGTCAGGCCAGAAGATGATAAAGATTTTAATGTTAAAAAAGAAGCTTACACGGGCCCGGGCATAATTATTAATTCTGAATTTTTAAATGGATTAACCGCCCCTAATAAATCAATTCTTAAAACTATAGAGATACTTGAAAATAAAAAAATCGGTAAGAAAAAAATTAATTTTAGACTCAAAGATTGGGGTGTTTCAAGACAGAGATATTGGGGATGCCCTATACCAGTTGCTTATAACAAAAAAGGTGAGGTAATCCCAGTACCAAAAGAACACCTGCCAGTAAAACTTCCTCAAAACATTAATTTAAACGTAAAAGGAAACCCACTAGATAGTGACGAAAAGTGGAAAAGAATAAATATTAATAACGAGGATTGTATAAGAGAAACAGACACACTGGATACATTTGTTGATTCTTCATGGTATTTTTTAAGATTTTGTTCACCAAAAAATGTTGAATATGGTTTTGATTTAGACGAAATTAATTACTGGATGCCAGTTGATCAATACATAGGTGGAGTTGAACATGCAATTCTTCATCTTCTATACTCAAGATTTTTTATGCGATCCATTGGATATAAAAATAAAAATTTTAAATTTAATGAGCCGTTTGATGGTTTGTTTACACAAGGTATGGTTTGTCACGAAACTTATCAGGATGAAAATAATAATTGGCTTAGCCCGGATGAAGTGGAATTAAAAAATGATTATTATATGCTGAAAAATAAACCTAATACTAAAGTAAAAGTAGGACCATCAGAATCTATGTCAAAATCAAAAAAGAATGTTATAGATCCTGAAAAAATAATAGATAATTATGGTTCAGACGCAGCAAGATTTTTTATACTATCTGACAGTCCACCTGAAAAAGATGTGCAATGGTCTGAACAAGGCATGGCATCATCGTTTAGATTTGTGCAGAAATTTTGGACTTTGCACCAAAAAATTAAAGAAAAAATAAATCAAAATTTAGAAGATGTATCAGAAGATTTAGAAATTAAAAAATTTACTAATCAAACAATTAATAAAATAACTCATAATTTAGAAAATTTTACATACAATGTGATAATTGCAAATATGCATGAAACTTACAATTTTTTGATTAAACATTTGGAAAATAAATTAAACAGTAAAGATCTTCTAAATTGTTATCAAAAAATATTAATTTTATTTTCGCCAATTTTACCTCACCAAGCAAATGAATGTTTAGAAGACCTCGGGGTTCAAAAAATCGATGAATGGCCAAAACCCGAAGCAAAATATTTGGAAGTATCTAAAGTAGATTATGTAGTACAGATAAATGGGAAAAAAAGAACTTTAATAACAGCAGACAAAAATTTAAAAGAAAAAGATATGTTAGAATATATAAGAAATGATAAAACTATTTATAAATATTTAAAGGATAAAAAAATTAAAAAAACTATATTTATTCCAAATAAGCTCATAAATATATTATTATAAATCATGATTAAAAATTTTTTAAGAATATTTTTATTTGCAATACTAATCGTAAGTTGTGGGTATTCTCCAATGTATTCGAAAAAAAAATTTAGGGGGTTTTTCGATTCAGAAATTAACTTTGGATGGAGATTCCGATGTAAATAAAATTATAAAAAATAGACTTAGGGGATATATAAAACAAAGCGATGGGAATGGTTTTTTAGTTGAAAGTAATACCTATTATAAAAAAAAATCCTTAACAAAAGATACTGCTGGTAATACAACAAAATATGAAATTTTAATAAAAGCTAATTTTATTGTTAAATCTAAGGAAAAAACAAAAGACTTTGCAATTACGGAAAAATTTATAATGAAAAGTTTTGAAAATAAATTCGATGAGTCTCAATACGAAAAAACGATAAAAAATAATCTTAGTTCAATTATAAGTGATAAGTTAATGATAAGGCTTCAAAATTAAATGATTATAAAGTCTTATGAACTAAATAAAATAGACTTCAAAAAAAATAAATTTTATTTATTTCATGGAAAAAATGAAGGATTAAAAAAAGATATATTATTAAAAAAAAAAGGTGAAAAAAAAATAAATAATTATGATGAAAAATTTATTCTAGAAGATACTGAAAATTTTTTTAATATTTTTTTAAATAAATCTTTTTTTGAAGAAGAAAAATTAATTGTTATAAACAGAGCAACAGATAAAATTCTTCCTATTATAGAAGAATTGACAGATAAACAACTAGACGACGATGTAATTATAATTAACTCAGAGATACTTGATAAAAAATCAAAATTGAGAAAATTTTTTGAAACTGAAAAAAAATTAATTTCTATACCTTTCTATGAAGACAATTATCAAACACTTTCATCACTAGCTCAAAATTATTTGAAAAGTAAAAATCTAAAATTATCAAATCAAAGTATTAATTTAATAATTGAAAGAGCAAAAAATGATCGGATTAATTTAGTAAATGAATTAGAAAAAATTGCTTGTTTTAGCCATAAGAAAAAAACTATTGAAATTGATCAAATTTTAAAACTTACTAATTTAGCAGAAAATTATGAAATATCTGAATTAACTGATCAATGCTTAGCAAAAAATACAAAAAAAACATTAAATATTTTAAATGAAAACAATCCTTCACCTGAAGAAAATATTTTAATTATCAGAAACTTTTTATATAAATTAAAACGACTTGAAAAACTCAAAAAAAACTTAGAAATTAAAAAAAATATTGATGAAGTAATATCATCTTATAAACCACCAATATTTTGGAAAGATAAAGATTTAATAAAACAACAATTAAAAATCTGGTCTTTGGGACAAATTAAAAATTTTATCAAACATACAAATTCTATAGAACTTTTGATAAAAAAAAATTCGTACAGTTCCAATCATATTATTAATGACTTTATTTTTCAAAGCTTGAACTCACCTAATAATAAGATTTTATAATTTCAATTATTTTATTTAATTGGTTAATTTCTTTATATGAAAAAGTAATACTTCCTTGGTTTTTTTTATTGTTTTTAATTGATACAGAAAGGCCAATTTTTTCGATAATAGATTTTTCTAAATCGATTATATTAGAATCTTTAAAATTACTATTTTTTTGTTTTTTTGATTTAAAAATTTTAACAAAATTTTCTGCCTGTCTTACAGACAATTTTTTTTCGACAATCTTGTTTGCCACAAAAACTGAATTTTCTAAGCCTACCAAGATTTTAGCATGGCCTGTTGTAAGTTTTTTTCCCTCTATTAATTTTATTACTTCATTTGGAAGAGTTAAAATTCTCAAAGAATTTGTTATATAACTTCTGCTTTTTCCAATGAATTTAGATACTTTTTCCTGATCATATGCAAATTCATTGATTAAACGTTTGTACCCTTGAGCTTCCTCCAAGGGATTTAAATCATGCCTTTGAACATTTTCAACTATTGCAAATTCTAATGATTTCAAATCATCAGCTTCTACAACTACAACCGGAATATCATTTAGTCCCGCTTTTTGAGCGGCAAGCCACCTTCTCTCTCCAGCTATAATTTCGTGTTTCGAATTTTCTTTTTTTGATTTTCTAACTATGATTGGTTGAATTACGCCTCTTTCTTTTATTGAATTAGTTAAATCATTTAAACTATCTTCATCGAAATTTTTTCTTGGTTGATAACTATTTGGGATTAAATCATTCAATCTTAACTTATTAGTTTTTATGTCTTTACTGCTCTCACCAATTAATGAAGATAGACCACGTCCTAAGCCTTTTTTGATTTTATTTGAGTCCATTATGCTGCACTTCCAATATTATTTTCTTGATTCATAAACTCATCTGTAAACCCGTAGTAAGCTTTACTACCAGGACAATTTTTATCATATATTAAAACTGGTATTCCGTGAGAGGGTGCTTCTGACAATCTTACATTTCTTGGAATAACAGTTTGATACACTTTTTCTTTAAAATAATTTCTAGCTTCTGATTCTACCTCTGAAGAAAGTTTATTTCTTTTATCGTACATAGTCAGAAGTATACCTTGCATTTCTAAATTTGGATTTAAATTGACTTTTATTCTTTCTATAGTTTTCATTAGCTGTGTCAGACCCTCCAATGCAAAAAATTCTGTTTGAAGAGGAACTAACAATGAGTTAGATGATACTAAAGCCATAACGGTCAGCAAACTTAAAGATGGTGGGCAATCTATTAAAACATAGTCATAAAAGGCTCTAGAATCATTCAAATAAGCGGTTAATTTGCCCTTCAATATAAAAGCTCTATCACTATCTCCAGCCGTTTCTACCTCCAAACCAGACAGATCAACATTTGATGGTATTAAATCCAGATTTTTAAAATCTGTTTTTTTAATAACATCTGTAATTGAGCTTGTCCCGTTAAGAATGCCATAAATTGTAAGATCTGATTGCTCTGTGTTAGAGAGTCCTAATCCTGTTGTAGCGTTTCCCTGAGGATCTAAATCAATTACTAAAATTTTTTTTCCTTGTTGAGATAATGCTGAAGCTAGATTTATTACAGTAGTTGTTTTCCCTACCCCACCTTTTTGATTAATTATTGAAATAATTTTCATGAAATTTTTTTTCTTATTTTTTTTATGTTTAATATAAAAGAGCCTTCGCTTGTTAAACTTTTTTTTTCTTCAAAATCCAAATCCCACTCTTTAAGAGTTTCATTCAATATTTTTCTTCCTGTGTTTCCCATAAATAAAATAACATTTTTATGTTTTTTAAAATTTTGATTTATTAAATTAAGAATAACTGGCATTGGTTTAAAAGCTCTCGACATTATTGTTCCTGTTTCAATATTTTTAACTGTAAAAATATCTTTTTGAATTATTTCTGTGTTCAAATTCAATTTTTTCGAAACTTCTTTTAAAAAGACACATTTATGGTAGCTTTTTTCGTAAAGAGTAACTTTCATACTATTTTTAATTTGTTTCATTACTATTGCTACTATTAGACCAGGCATACCTCCTCCTGTACCTAAATCAGAGGTTGTATTACAATTTAAATCAACAAAATCAATGATTTGTGCAGAATCAATAATATGTCGCTCTCTTATTGCCTCTTTTTCATATATTTTTTTACTTATAATGTTAATTTCTCTGTTTTTTGCTTGAATCATAGAAATTAAGCTCTCGAGCTCATTACAAGTTTCACGTGAAACATTTAAATCTGAAATTTTAGAATAAGAATTTAAAATTATGTTATCCATTAAGCTATATGCTTAATAGACTTTCTTTTAACGTGTGACAACAAAATATATACAGCAGCAGGGGTAATTCCATCTATTCTAAGTGCCTGACCCATAGTTTTGGGTCTAATTTCCTTAAATTTAGCTTTTACCTCATTAGAAAGACCAGAAAATTGATCGTAATCAATGTTATTTGGAATTAATAAGTTCTCATCTCTCTTAAAAGCTAAAATATCGGCTTTTTGTTTTTTTAAATAGCCTCGATAATGGGAGTTGATCTCGATCTGCTCATCTATCTCATCACCATGATCTAAGATTTCAGGCCAAATACCTCTAATTTTCTTCATATTTACACCTTTTTGGGTCAAAATTTCTTCTGCAGTTCTAAAAACACCATCTTTCGCTATTTTAATACCAAATTTATCTGCTCTAGAGGGAGATATATTAAGAATATTCATTTGCATAGAGATTTTGCTTAATTTAACAAATTTATCCTCAAAAGCTTGTTTTCTAGGCTCTGATATTAGTCCAATCTTAATACCTTTATTGGTGAGCCTCAAATCTGCATTATCAGATCTTAGGCTTAATCTATACTCAGCTCGAGATGTAAACATTCTATATGGTTCAGCAACACCTTTGGTTACCAAATCATCGATCATTACTCCAATATAAGCATCAGATCTGTCCAAGATAAAAGGCTCCATATTTTTAATAGAAAGAGCAGCATTAATACCTGCTATAAGACCTTGAGCTGCTGCTTCCTCATATCCTGTGGTTCCATTAATTTGTCCAGCAAGATATAAATTCTTTATTTTTTTTGTTTCCAATGTCAGAAAAAGTTCTCTAGGGTCAATGTAGTCGTATTCTATAGCATATCCAGGCCTAATTATTTTTACGTCTTCTAAACCATTGATATTGTTGAGTATTTCGTATTGCACAACCTCTGGTAGAGATGTGGATATGCCATTTGGATATATAGTGTGATCATTAAGGCCTTCTGGCTCTAAAAATATCTGATGCCTGGTTTTATCTGCGAATTTTACAATCTTATCCTCTATCGAAGGACAATATCTTGGGCCAACACCTTGAATGCTACCTGAGTACATAGCACTTTTAGTTAAATTCTTTTCAATAATCTTATGAACCTTTTCATTCGTATAGGTCATTGAGCACGAGACCTGCTTATTTAAATTTTTTTTTGTTAAGAAAGAAAAAAAATAAGGTTTATCATCAGCGAATTGTTTTTCTAAATTTTCAAAGTTAATAGTCCTAGAATCTAATCTAGGGGGTGTTCCAGTTTTTAATCTACCAATCTTAAAATTGTATTTATCTAACTGTTCACTTAAACCTGTGCTAGGTTTTTCATTAAATCGACCTGCTGGCGTTTTCTCATCTCCAATATGTATCAAACCATTTAAAAATGTGCCTGTTGTTAAGATTAACTTACTACAACTTACTTTGTTACCTTTTTCTGTTATAAATCCATTTATTTCGTTATTTGAAAAAATAAACTTAATTACCGGATCAGAAAAAATGCTTAAATTACAGTAGTTTACAAGTTTTTCTTGCATAAATTTACGATATAGTGATCTATCGGATTGAGTTCGAGGTCCTCTTACTGCTGGTCCTCTACTCCTATTTAACAGTTTAAATTGAATTCCAGATTTATCAGCTACCTCACCCATCACCCCATCTAAAGCATCAATTTCTCTTACCAAATGTCCTTTGCCTAAACCACCGATAGCAGGATTACATGACATTTCACCTATAGTGTCTTTATTGTGAGTGAAGAGGGCGGTGTTAATTCCAAGCCGTGCGGATGCTGCTGCTGCTTCACAACCTGCATGGCCTCCACCAATCACTACTACATCAAAAGATAAATCTTTTTTCATGATTTAAATTTATATTCGATTAAAATATTTACAAGATTTGAGTTTTTTTTCTTAAATAAGCTATATTTATCAACGAAAATAGTGAAAAAAGGCCTTAAAATACAGTAAAATCGATATTATTTTCCAATACAAAAATCGTTGAAAATACTACCTAATATCTCCTCTACATCAACTTTTCCAACAATCATACCTAAATGTCTAGTTGCTAATCTCAAATCCTCAGCTGCTTTGTCAAAATCCTTTTTATCATTTTTATCCAAAAAATTTTTTAAATAATCTGCACACTGCAATAAATGTTGTCTATGTCTTTCCCTAGTGATTAAAATATCCTCTTCAGATATAAATTTATTTTTTAAATTATTTTTTATTTTAGAAATTAATTTATCGACATTTAAATTATCTTTTAGTGAAATTAGAACATGTTCAAGCTTATAAATTTCTGGGTCTAATTTTTCTTTTAAAAGATCTGATTTATTAACTACTAATATCGCATCTTTTTTTAATAAATCATTCAAAAAGCCGCTAATATCAACCCTTTTAGCATCTACTACTACTAATTTTAAGTCTGCATTTTCGGCTTTACTAAGAGATAATTTAATTCCTTTTTTTTCAATTTCATCTTTTGAATCTCTTATACCAGCTGTATCAGAAATTATTACAGGATATCCATCTATATTTAAATGTGTTTCAATAACATCTCTTGTGGTTCCAGCCATTTCTGAAACTATAGCAACTTCTCTATTAGATAGATTATTTAATAGACTGGATTTACCTGCGTTTGTTGGTCCTACAATTGCAATTTTAAATCCTTCACGAATTATTTCTCCAACTTTTTGATCATTCAAAATTTTATTTATTTCATTTAGAACTGATGAAGAATCTTTTTTTATTTTTTTTAAATTTTCTTCTGGAAGATCTTCCTCGGGAAAATCTATTTTAGCTTCAACAAATGAAAGAGTTTTTAATAATTTGTCTCTTAATTGATTAAATTTCTCAGAAGATTTTCCTTTCATTATTTTAATAGCTTGTAATCTTTGGATTTCAGTTTCTGCTGAAATCAAATCTGCAATGCTTTCTGCTTTAAGCAAATTTATCTTGCCATTTTGAAAAGCTAACTTAGTAAATTCTCCTGGCTCCGCTAAACGACAATCTTTAAAACTTGAAATTGAATTAAGGACAGCTTGAATTACGGCTTTTCCACCATGCACTTGGATTTCTGCCATATCCTCACCTGTGTAGCTCTGAGGGCCAGGAAACCACAATATTATCCCCTCATCAATCAGCTTATAAGTGTTGATATTGTTTATTTTTCTTAATGTTGCCTCTCTTGGCTTCGGAACAGGTTTTTGAGTGATAGATTTTATAATTTCGGATGTATCTTTACCTGAAATTCTTATTACTGCTATACCAGATGTTCCTGGACCGGAGGATAAAGCATAAATATTCATATCATTAAGTAATTATTTATTTATTTTTTCTAGAGAAGTATAAAATTGATTTGAAAATTTTTCTTTATCAAATAAAGGAGACTTTAGTGCTTTGTCAAAGATTATTTTCCTTAAATTTATAATTTTATCTGTATCTGCACAATAAGACACGGCCTTTTTAATATAATCTTCTTCATCTTCACTTACTAACTCTTTTAAATCCAGATTATTATTAATAGACTCACCTGTGCGAGAATTAAAATTATATCCTTTTATAGTTAAAACTGGAACACCCATCCAAATTGCTTCAAAAGATGTTGTGACTCCATTGTAGGGGAAAGTATCAAGTGCAATATCAATATTTTTATATTCATTCAAATGGTCCTCATAATTTTTTTTATATGTTTGAAAAATTATTGAGTCTAAAACACCTTTATTTTTAAATTTTTTCGATATGATTGAAAAAGAGGCAGTATCGGATGGGGACAAAATTAATTTGGAATTAGGTACTTGTTTTAAAATAGATGACCAAACATTTATGACATTATCATTAATTTTTCTAAAATTGTTAAATGAACAAAAAGTAACATATTTATTAGTTTTAAATGGTGCTTCAATAAATTCTCTATTTCCTGAAAATCCTGAGTGACAGTTCCAAATATTTTCTAAACGAATAATTTTTTCTGAATATAAATTTTCTTCATTTTCTAAAATTAAATATTTATCGGAAATCAAATAATCCATGTGATCAACGCCTGTTGTATTATTATAACCACACCACAGTAATTGGTTTTTCGCTATGCGGTTTTTGAATAATGGCAATCGATGACTCGATGTTATACCCATTAGATCAATAATTATATCGATTTTATCGGATCTAATTAAATTAATTGCTTCAATATCATTTAAATGAAAAATATTTCTTGATTTAAAAACATATTTTTTAAATTCGTTAGATGTTTTATCTTCTTTTTGATTATTGAAATATATGAAAATATTAAATTTTTCTTTGTTATAATTTATTAAAACTGTTTTTAAGAAAAAACTTACGGAATGATTTGATCTTATGTCAGAAGATAAAAAGGCTAAATTAATTTTTTTATCTTTATTTTCTTTTAAACTTGTTAACTTTTCTTTTGGATATAACGGTAGTTTTTTATTTAATAATCTAGAATATTCTAAAAAATTTTTTTGATTCCAGTCATTTTTAAAACAATTAAAATAAATATATGTACATAAAGCGTCTATATTCTTATCATTAAGTTCAATTATTTTTTTTAAATAATTAATTACATTATCTAGATCTAAATTTCGTTTAAATACTCTAATAATTGATTGTGCAAGTCCTTCATTTTTTTTAAAATAATCCTCATTTTCATTAAAATATGAAAGTATTTCTTCAAAAATTTTTTCGTTACAAGCCTCTCCCGATCTAAACTCAATATCAAATAAATCCATTGAGATATTTATAAAATTCTTAAGAGCATGAAATGCATTTGGAGTGTCTTTTTCTTTTAAATATGCTCTTCTAAAATCGTCTTTTGCAGATTTAAGAGTTTCTTTGTTGCTATTATTTAAAAATTTACAAACTCCTAATAAATTTAATAGTCCGGAATTTTTATCTTTCTCACTAATTTTATTTTCAATAATATCAACAATTATTGAATATTTTTTTTCATTAAAAAGTTTTTTTAAATCTGCACTATTAGTCTCCATAGAAAAAATAATACAACAAATCTTAGGAAATAATAAAAAAATTATGCAGGTTTATTCATTGAATTAAAGAATTCCGCATTGTTTTTGGTATCTTTTAATTTTGAGCTAATAAATTCAATAGCATCCATTGTTCCCATTGGAGCAATAATTCTTCTTAAAACATTCATTTTTTGTAAGTCATTTTTATCAAACAAAAGCTCTTCTCGTCTAGTGCCAGATTTAGTTATGTCTATTGCAGGATAAATTCTTTTATCAGCAATTTTTCTGTCTAAAACAGTTTCACTATTTCCTGTTCCTTTAAATTCTTCAAAGATAACTTCGTCCATTCTACTTCCGGTGTCTATTAAAGCAGTAGAAATAATAGTTAATGAACCACCTTCCTCAATGTTTCTCGCTGCTCCAAAAAATCTTTTTGGTCTTTGTAGTGCATTTGCATCGACACCACCTGTTAAAACTTTTCCTGAACTTGGTATCACTGCATTATAAGCTCTTCCTAATCTCGTTATAGAATCTAAAAGTATTACAACATCTTTTTTATGCTCTGTTAATCTTTTTGCTTTCTCTATAACCATTTCAGCAACAGCCACGTGTCTTTGTGCAGGCTCATCAAAAGTTGAGCTGATAACTTCACCCTTAACAGTTCTTTGCATATCAGTAACTTCTTCTGGACGCTCATCAATTAGTAATACTATCAGGTAACACTCTGGATAATTTTTTGCGATGGAGTTTGCAATACTTTGTAAAATCATTGTTTTACCAGCTTTTGGTGGGGAAATTATTATTGATCTTTGACCTTTTCCAATTGGGCTTACTAAATCAATTAACCTTGGTGTAAGATCAGTTTTCTTTTCAACCTTTGTAGTTTCAACTTCCATTATCAACTGTTTGTCTGGATACAATGGTGTGAGGTTATCAAATGCAATTTTATGTCTTGCTTTTTCAGGTTCTTCAAAATTAATTTTACTTACTTGTAGTAGTGCGAAGTATCGCTCTCCCTCTTTTGGGGCTCTAACTGGACCCTCTACTGTGTCACCTGTTCTTAATCCAAATTTTCTTATTTGACTTGGGCTTACATAAATATCATCTGGCCCCGGAAGGTAATTTGATTCCATTGCTCTCAAAAAACCAAAGCCATCCTGTAGTAATTGTAAAACTCCCGCACCAGTTATTTCCTCTTTTTCTGCAACTTTTTTTAAAATTGCAAAAAGTATTTCTTGTTTTCTTAGCGTACTAGCATTTTCTATTCCAAGCTCTTCTGCTTGTGTAATAAGCTGTTCAGATGATTTAAGTTTTAGTTCTTGTATGTTCATGATTTAAAATTATTAAGGACTTAATAATTAACCTAATATATATACAATTCATAAATATTCAACCCTAGATAGGCTTAAATATCACAACAAAAATGATTAAAATAAGCAATAATGTGGGTATTTCATTTATATATCTGTAGAATTTATGTGAATGCTTGTTTGAGTCTAGTTTAAATTGGCCAAGAATTTTCCCAAGGTAAAGATGATAAAGCGTTAATAAAACTACAAAAATCAATTTTAAAATCATCCATTTTTGTCCCAATTTATCAAATCCAATTTCATGAATTAATATTAAACCAAATATCCATGATAAAATCATTGCTGGAGTCATTATGTAATAGAAAAGTTTTTTTTCCATCACTTTAAATACTTCTGAAATAATTGGTTGAGCATTATTTTGGGAGTGATAAACAAAAATTCTTGGTAAATATAATAGTCCAGCCATCCAAGAAATTACCGCTATTAGATGTAATGATTTAAAAAGTAAGTAAGTATTCATTAATTATATACTTTTTTGAATTAAGGATTTTAATAACACAATATGGTCTTCACTATCGTTTAGACATGGTACCATGTCAAAATTTTCACCGCCGGAATTTAAAAAACTCTCTTTGCCTTGAATAAGTATTTCTTCCAGAGTTTCAACACAATCTGAAGAAAAGCCAGGACAAATGGCTAAAACATTTTTTTTTCCTTCAGCTGGCAAGTTTTCTAAAGCCTTATCAGTATAAGGTTGAAGCCATTTTTGTGGACCAAATCTAGACTGAAATGTGGTCTTGATTTCAATGGAGTTAAATTTCTCAGATATTAGTCTTGTGGTTTTATGACAGTAGCAATGATAAGGATCTCCTTTATCAAAATATTTTTGAGGAATTCCGTGATAGGAAGCTAATATTAGATCTGGTTTCCAATTAATATCTTTAATCTTCTTATTCAAGGAGTTAACTAATGCTTCTATATATAAAGGATCAGACTCATAATGTGGAATTATTTTAAGCGACGGTTGCCACCTCATTTTCATAAGTGTTCTATATACTTCGTCACAAACAGTGGCTGTAGTGGCAGCAGCATATTGAGGATATAACGGAAGTATTACTAAATTTTCACAACCCATTTCATGAAGAGTTTTTATCTTGCTTCTAATGCTTGGATTTCCATACCTCATAGCATAATCTACTACTAAATTTTCTTTAGATATTGAGATTGATAATTTTTCTGCTTGTTTTTTTGTATAATATAAAAGGGGAGAAATATTTTCTTCTTTCATCCATATTTCTTTATAAGCTTTTGCTGTTTTCGAGGGTCTTAAATTTAATATAAAAACATTTAATATAATTTGCCATATTATAGGATTTACTTCTATTACTCTTCTGTCAGATAAAAATTCTTTTAGATATTTTCTTATGTCTAACCAACTTGTTGAGTCTGGGGTTCCTAGATTTATTATTAAAACCCCAGTTTTTCCAAAATTTATAGGTGGATGTTCTAAATCTTTTTTCATTAATAATCTTTTACGGTTTTAACTAGATACTCCATCATTTCTGGGTTTGTTTCTGGCAATACTCCATGGCCCAGATTAAAAATATATGGATGATCTTTAAAAATATCTAAATATTTGGTTGCTTCTTTTTTTATATTTTCTTTGTCTGTAAGTAAAACTTTTGGGTCCATTCCGCCTTGTATAGGTATGCTTATTTCTTTTTCTATTTTTAATGGATCAACTTCATAGTCAATACAAATTGCATCGGGTTTTATAAAGTCACAATATCTTTTATAATCTTTAATATTTCTTGGAAAACATATGACGGGTGTATTTAAAGATTGAGTAAATTTTACTAAATTAAAAGTTGGATTATATACATAATATGGCAAATCCTTATTTTCTAATAATCCTGCCCAACTATCAAATATTTGAATTAAATTTGCACCACTATCTATTTGATTTTTAATATGAATTTTTAAAAATTTTTCAATAATAATTAAAATATTATTTATTAAATCTTTATTCTCAAAAAAATCTTTTTTTAATTGTTTTTTGGGAGATTGTTGATTTATCATATAAACTAATAGAGTCCATGGAGCTCCAATAAAGCCTATGGTATTTTTATCTTTTAAAATATTATTATTACTTACATTTTTTATAGCTTTATAAATTTGCTGGACCCTTTCCACAAAATCAATTTCTTCCACCTTAGATATTTCATTTAAATTAAGTTTTCCTAATATAGGGCCAAAATTTTTTTTAAATTCTACTTTTTGCTTTAAGCCATAAGGTAACATTAATATATCTGAAAAAATAATTGCTGCATCAAAATCAAATCTTTTTAATGGTTGAAGGGTTATCTCAGTAGATAAATTTGGATTTAAACATAATTTTATAAAATCTGGATTTTTAGATCTAATTTCTCTAAATTCAGGTAAATACCTACCTGCTTGTCTCATAATCCATATGGGATTTAATGTAGTGTTATTTTCTTTAATTACTCTTTGTAATGGAGTCATATAAAAATAAGTATTTAATTATTGTAGTTATGTTATGTCCTGTGAATAACAATAATTAATTTTTATTAACATTATATTAACCATATAATCACATCTAAAGCTCAATAATATCGTTTAAAATCAAGTTTTTTAAAACTTTTTTAAATTTTGTGTATAATTTAAGTCACATGTTTATTATTGTTAACAAAAACCTTATTTTACAGGATTTTTAAAACTAAATTTAAATTGAGTAATTTTATTATAATAATACATATTTATTAACTATTTATACATGGGCAATACATATCAGATTTACTTAATTTCAGATTCCACGGGAGAGACTTTGGATAGAATTTTTACAGCTATTAAAGCACAATTTACAAATATAAATTATAAAATTCACACATATTCTTTTACACGCACAGAAAATCAAATTTTAAAAATATTATCTGAGGCTGAAAAAAATCCAAATTCTATAATTTTATATTCAATTGTTGAAAGTAATTTGGCCAAATATTTAGCAAATACATGTGATGATAAAAAGATCCCTTGTTTCGGTATATTGGGTGATCTAATTTTAAGCTTTTCGAAACTACTTAATCAAAAAGCCTCTCATCAACCAAGTGGCCAATATGAATTAAATGATGAATATTATAAGAGAATAGAAGCAATTCAATTTACCATGAATCATGATGATGGACATTTAGTTAAGGAAATAAACAAATCTGATATAATTTTATTAGGCGTAAGTCGTACAAGCAAAACACCAACATCTATTTATTTAGCAAACAAAGGGTTTAAAATATCTAATATTCCTTTAGTAAATGAGAACTCTATACCAAAAATATTAAAAGATAATCCTAAGATCACCTGCGTAGTAGGTTTAAATACAGAACCAGAACGACTTGTAGATTTGAGAAAAAATAGAATGAACTCAATTAGAGAGACAGAAAATAAATCTTATACAAGTCTTGAAAAAATAAAAAAAGAAGTTGATGAAGCAAAAAATACTTTTAGAAAGTATAAGTGGCCAACAATTGATGTAACTAGAAAATCTGTTGAAGAAACTGCTGCATCAGTAATAAAAATTTACGAAATTTATAAAGAAAATGTTTAATTTGATACTTGCGTCAAAAAGCAAAGTCAGAAAAGAAATTCTTAATAAAAATAATTTATCATGCGTTGTTAAACCATCAAATGTGGATGAAGATACTATTAAAAGAAGTCTTTTAAAAAACAGCGCTTCTCCAGAAATTATTTCTAAAAATTTAGCTGAACTAAAAGCTAACAAAGTAAGTACAAATGATAATATTAATTTAGTATTAGGAGCAGATAGTGTAATTGATTTAAATGGTGAATTGATATCAAAGCCATCTAATAGAGATGAGGCTTTAAATATCTTAAAAAAACTCAATGGCAAAAAACACAACTTAATAAGTTCAGTCTGTATTTCAAAAAATGGTTCTATGTTGTGGAATTATACAGATAAAGCAGTATTAACTATGAAAGACATGACAGAAAAAGAACTCAAAAACTATTTGTCTAAAATATCAGATACAGCATTATATTCTTATAATGTTTATCAAATTGAAGGAGAGGGTAGAAATTTGTTTTCACATATAGAAGGAGATGAAAATACAATAATGGGTTTGCCAATTAAAAAAATTAAAGAATATTTAAACAATTTTAAATGAAAAAATATTTAGTAATAGGAAATCCCATTGACCACTCTTTGTCACCTGAGTTGCACAACTATTGGATAAAAAAAAATAATATAAATGCTTTGTATGAAAAGAAAAAATTAAATTTTAATGAAATAAAAAATTTTATTATTGATATAAAACAAAAGAAAATTGATGGAGCAAATGTTACCGTTCCTTTTAAAAAAGAGGTGATACCTTATATAGAAAAACTTACTGTTGAAGCAAAAGACACTCAGTCAGTAAATACGATATATTTAGAGAATAATCAGGTAGTCGGCCATAATACCGATGTCTTTGGTTTTGAGTCTAGTGTCAAAGATATTAAGTTTGATTTAAAAAATAAGAAAATACTTATCCTTGGAGCTGGAGGTGTCGTCCCATCAATTGTTTATTCTTTAAATAAAATGAAAGTTTCAAAAATTTTAATAATGAATAGAACTAAAAAAAAAGCTGAGGATTTAAAAAAGTTATTTAATAATTTAGAGATAATCGAGTGGGGCAATGTACCTGAATCCGATATGATAATAAATGCCACCAGTGTTGGTTTAAATCAAAATGATAATTTAGAATTAAATTTTTCCAATATCAAAAAAGAAAATTTTTTTTATGATGTAATTTATAATCCTACCGAAACAAATTTCTTAAAAACTGGCAAAGATTTAGGAAATCGAGTATTAAATGGCAAAATGATGTTTATTTATCAAGCTGCTGCTTCATTTAATTTATGGCATAAAATTAACCCATCAGTGAATAAAGAGGTTATTGAACTATTAAATAGATGATAAGAATTGGAATATTAGGAGACATAGGTTCAGGCAAAAGTTACGTAGCAAAAAATTTTGGTTATCCAGTTTTTAACGCTGATAAAGAAGTAAGTAAATTATACAAAAAAGACCGAAAAATTTTCTTTAAGTTTAAAAAAATTTTACCAAAATATTTTAAAAAATTTCCAATAAGAAAATTAGATGTAACAAATGCTATTTTGGACAAAAATGAAAATTTAAAAAAGATTATCAAAATAGTTCATTTAGAAATTAGAAAAAAAATGAATATTTTTTTATTAAAAAATAAAAGTAAAAAAATTGTAGTTTTAGATATTCCTCTCTTGCTAGAAAACAAGATTAATAAAAAAGACGATATACTTATTTATGTTCACTCAAAAAAATCAGATATTTTAAAAAGACTTGTCATTAGAGAGGGTTATAATCAAAAGATTTTGAGTAAATTTAAAAAGATTCAACTACCACTTGATTATAAAAAAAAGAAATCTCAATTTATTATAAAAAATAATTTTACAAAAAAATCTGTTAAAAGGGAAATAAAAAAAATTTTGAAAAAATTAATTAAATGAAAGAAATTGTACTAGATACTGAAACAACAGGTATATCAGTTAAAGATGGCCATAGAATAGTTGAAATAGGCTGTATCGAATTAGATAATTTAATTCCAACACAAAAAAAATTTCATTGTTATTTGAATCCAGAAAGAAAAGTTTCAGAAAAAGCGCTAGAAGTTCATGGATATACAGACGAATTTTTATCTAGTCAAAAAAAATTTAAAGAAATTGTTGATGATTTCTTAAAATTTATAGAGGATAAAAGATTGATAATTCATAATTCAGAATTTGATATATCTCATTTGAATAATGAATTAAAAATTTTGGGTAAAAATAAAATTCAAAATAAGGTCGTTGACACTTTAGTTTTGGCAAGAAATAAATTTCCAGGTTCATCTATTAGTTTGGATGCTTTGTGTAAAAGATATAGAATAGACAACTCTAAGAGAGCGAAACATACTGCTTTAATTGATTGTGATTTATTGGCAAAAGTTTATATCAATTTAATTGATCAAAAAGAACCTAAACTAGACTTTAACACAGTTAATGAAAAATTAACTGATCTAAAAAAAATCCAATATTTTATATTATAAAAAAGTTGTTAAACCAAACGAAGATGAACTAAAAAAACACAAGGAATTTCTCAAGATAAATTTGAAAAAAAATTTTTTTAATTAAATCTCTCCTCATATAACTTTTGAAAATCAATTTTCTTTTCTAATTTTATGCCTGGATGGCCTGAATTATGTAGTAAGTTTAAAAAAGAAGTTTCTAAATCAGGATAAATAGCTGTTGGCACATCACATAAAATAATTTTCTGAAAATCTTTTTTTTCTTTTACTTCATCATTTATTCTTACTATTGATGCATAAACAATTTCGAAGTAAGATTTTTTTTTACTTTCTTCTTTGTCTTCAAACTTAAGTGTTGTATTTACCTCTACCATTTTATTTTTAAGAGGTCTTGAAGATATATCTATATTTAATTGATATTTAGAAATATTATCTTTAACAAATAAAAAAGTCTCAATATCTGGAGTTTCACTAGACATATCTTTTATATATTTTGTTAAAATCTTAAAATTTTCTGTCATCCTCATCCTCTATATCTTCAAATTCACCATCTATAAAATTGTTTTTTTCTTTCTCCTTTTTTTGAAATTTATTAGATAATCTTCCAAAAATAAGTTTTCGCGTTAAAGGCAATATAAGCAGAAATCCAAAAAAATCTGTTGCGAAACCTGGTATTATTAAAAGTATAGCTGCAAACGCAATTGCTGCACCTGAAATAATCTCATATGCAGGAACCTCATTTTTTATAATCTGTGAGAAGCCTGATTTTATAGTATTAAGACCTTCGTATCTTGCATAGTAAACACCAATAATTGCAGTAATAAATATAAGCAAAATAGTATTAAAAGCGCCAATCTGTGAGCCAATTTTTATAAATAAGTAGATTTCTAAAATTGGTAGTAAAATAATTGAAATTATTACTGGGTTCATTTGTCCTTAATGTAATTGTTAGTTGAAATTAATCAACATAGTAATTACATTTACCTCATGAATTATAGTTTTGAATATATAGATATTATTTTATTAGCAATGATTGCTGGATTTATCTTTTTAAGATTGAGAGGAATTTTAGGAAAAAGAACTGGATTTGAGGGTAAAGCAACATCTCAATTTGAAAAAGTATTAAATAATATTCAAGCTGAAAATAAAACTTTTCAAAAAGAAAACTTTGACCAAAATGCACAAAAAGAATTTATATCAGGTGCCAAAATTGCCTATGAGACAATTATTACTGATTTCAGTGATGATGATAACAAATTAATAAAAAGCAAACCTCTTTTAAGTAAAAAAATTTATGAACAATTTGATAAAGCACTTAAGGAAAGAAGCGACAGAGGTCATTTTGCAGAAATAACATTTATTGGAATTAATTCCGCGGACATAAAAGAACACCAAGAGGCACATAACATACTAAAAGTCACTGTTAATTTTGTTGCAGAGGTAATTACTTGCATCAAAGATAAAGATAAAAAAATTATATCTGGTGACCCTGAAAAAATTAAAAAAATATATGATACCTGGATTTTTTCAAGAGACATCAGATCAAACAATCCAAATTGGCAATTAGTAGATATTTTAACTTAATTGAACAGTAAAATTTCAGATAAAGATAAAAAAGACTGGGAAAATTTTTTATCTAGTAAAGAAAGTTTACCAAATAAAGATTCTGAACAATCACAACAAAAAATAAAAAAAATTATTACTTTTGATCTACACGGCTATTCTTTAGAAGATGCAAATAAGAAAATTAGTAATTTAATTTTTGATGCTTATAACAAGCAGTTGACCAAACTAGTAATAGTTACTGGAAAAGGTATTCATTCTAAAAATGAAAAAAATCCATACATTTCAAAAGATTTAGGAATTTTAAAATACTCTGTTCCTGAATATATAAAAAATAACAAAGAACTATCAAATATGATTTCACAAATAACAGACGCCAATTTAAAAGATGGGGGAAGTGGAGCGATGTATATTTATTTAAAAAAAAAACCTATAAAATAAATTTTGATAAATCTGTATCCTTAACAAGATTATCCAAATTTTTGTTTATATATTCTTTGTTGATTATAATTTTTTCACCAGAGCGATCAGTTGCTGTAAAACTTATTTCATCTAATATTTTTTCTATAATAGTATGTAATCTTCTTGCCCCAATATTTTCTACAGTAGCATTTACCTCAGAAGCTATATTGGCTATTGTATTAATACCATCTTCTGAAAATTCAAGATCAACATTTTCAGTTTTTAATAGCGCTACATATTGTTTTATTAAACTGAAATCTGGTTCTTTTAATATTCTTTTAAAATCTTCACTTGTTAAAGCTTCAAGCTCAACTCTAATAGGGAGTCTTCCCTGCAACTCAGGGAGTAAATCTGAAGGTTTAGCCAGTTGAAAGGCTCCTGAAGCTATAAATAAGATATGGTCAGTTTTAATTGGTCCATATTTTGTATTAACAGTTGTTCCTTCGATTAATGGTAAAAGATCTCTCTGTACTCCTTCTCTAGATACATCACCACCAACTCTATCTGTTCTTCCTGAAATTTTATCAATCTCGTCAAGAAACACTATACCGTTATTTTCAGTAGAAATTTTAGCAGCTTTAATTATTTTATCTTGTTCAATTAATTTATCAGATTCATCATTGATTAGAATTTCATGAGACTCTTTTACTGTCATTTTCTTTTTCTTTTCTTTAGCACCCATTGATTTTCCAAGCATTTCACCGATATTTATCATACCAACATTTGCTCC
>QCHE01000003.1 GCA_003278065.1 Pelagibacteraceae bacterium AG-390-O04 | reverse complement strand
TCATTCCTTTTTTATTAGGCCATAAAGCAGAAAGTGCTGGTTTATCTATATTCTCTAACATCTTTAAATTCAATTTTGATACAACAAGTAGCGCTCCTGTGTTTCCTGCTGAAATTACTATGTCAGCTTTTTTTTCTTTAACACTTTGTACTGCAAGCCACATACTTGTGTCTTTACCTCTTTTAGCGCCTTCTAGAGGACTATCGGTACTTTTAATTTTTTTTTCTGTGTGAAATATTTCAAAAAATTCTTTACTGATTTTATTTTTAATAAGATCTGCTATTTGATTACCATCACCAAAGATTTTAAAAAAATTTTTCTGATTAGATTTGTGATTAAAAACGATCCCATCAATAACTTTTTTTGGTGAGCCATCACCACCCATTGCATCTACTGCAATTTTTATAAATTCTGACATTTTTTGATATTAGAGTTATTCTTTTGGATCTAAAACTTGTCTACCTTTGTACATACCTGTTTTTAAATCTAAATGATGAGAAAGTCTATATTCACCTGATTTTTTATCTTCAACAATATTCTTTGAAGAAAACTTCATGTTTTGAGCTCTCCTCATTCCAGTTCTAGATGGTGTCTGTTTACGTTTAGGTACTGCCATAATTATTCTTTAATTACACTTTTTAAAAAATAATTCAAAGTATTTTTTGATAAATTATTGTTAAAATTGTCAAAATATTCAATTAAAGTAGATATATCAGTATAATCACTCAAGAAAGATTGAAAAATTTTAACTTTTTTTGATTTTTCAGAAGTGTCCCAATAATGGATTTCAGACAACATGCTATGAAATAAATTAATATATGTCTTCATTTTTTTATTAATGGATTGATCCCCATAACCAATTTCTCTAATACTTAATTCTAATTGCTTAAAATTAAAATCATATATTTCCTGAAGAGTTTTTTTATCTTCTTTTTTTTTAAAATTTTTCAAAAAAAAAGAGAAATGTAAAAGAAAAAATATCAAACGATCCGAAAAATCATCATTTCTATTAATTGAAGAATATAACTTTTTATTCCTAGTTAAATTGATTAAATTGTTATAAATATTAATATAATTTTTTTTCATGATAAAATATAATTACATATTATTGATTTTTTTATTATTTACAAATTGTTCATTTAAAGAAGTAGTAAAACATCACGGGGTACCGTTTCTTGAAAAGAAACAAGCATCTTTAATTGTAAATACATCTAATAAGAATGATATTAGAAAAGTTCTTGGTAATCCATCTACTACAAGTAAATTTGATAATGATGTATGGATATATATAGAAAGAAAACAAACTCAATCTCAACTTAAAAATTTAGGAAGAATGAAAATATTCAAAAATGATGTTTTAGTTTTAGAGATAGATAAATATGGAATTTTAAAAAAAAAATCTTTTTATAATAAAGATGATATGAAAGATATAAAAATTGCTAAAGAAACTACAGCTGCGAACTTTAAAAAAAATTCTTTTATATATTCGTTTTTGTCCAGTATGAGACAAAAGCTTAATGACCCATTAGGTACAAGAGCTAAAAAAAGAAAAGATATTAACCAGCGATAACAGCCAACAACAATAATGCTACAATATTTGTAATTTTTATCATTGGATTAACTGCTGGACCAGCTGTATCTTTATAAGGATCACCCACAGTGTCTCCCGTAACAGCAGCTTTATGCGCTTCAGAACCTTTTCCACCATGGTTACCGTCTTCGATATACTTTTTGGCGTTATCCCAAGCTCCTCCACCTGCAGTCATTGAAACAGCAACAAATAAACCTGTTATAATTACTCCTAACAACATTGCACCTACTGAAGCTAAAGCTGCAACTTGTCCACCTATAGCATAGATAATAAAATATAATACTATTGGTGATAATACTGGTAGTAATGATGGTATTATCATTTCTTTGATAGCTGCTACTGTTAACAAGTCAACTAACTTAGCATAATCAGGTTTTTGCTTTCTTTTCATTATACCTGGAAATTTTTTAAATTGTCTTCTTACTTCAATAACTACTGCACCTCCTGCTCTCCCAACCGCTTGCATACCCATTGATCCAAATAAATAAGGTAACATTCCACCAATTAATAAACCAACAACAACATAGGGATTTGATAAATCAAAAGTCACAACTATACCTTCTAGTTTTGAACCCGCTACTTTTGAAAAATGTTTAATATCCTCAGTATAAGCAGCAAATAAAACTAAAGCTCCTAATCCTGCTGAACCAATAGCATAACCCTTAGTTACTGCTTTTGTGGTGTTACCAACCGCATCTAAAGCATCTGTAGTTTTTCTAACATTATTTGGTAATTTAGACATTTCAGCTATACCACCTGCATTGTCAGTGACAGGTCCATAAGCATCTAAAGCTACAACCATGCCAGCTAACGCCAACATTGTTGTTACAGCAATAGCTATACCGTAAAGTCCAGCAATATGATTTGTTAATAAAATACCTGCAACAATTATTAATGCTGGGATTGCTGTTGCCTCTAAAGAAATTGCTAAACCTTGAATTACATTAGTTCCATGTCCTGTTGTAGATGAGCTTGCTACACTTCTTACTGGTCTATAGTTTGTACCAGTATAGTATTCTGTCACCCAAATTAATAAACCTGTTATAATTAATCCAATTACACCACAATAATATAAACTTAAACCTGAAAATGAAATGTTATCTAAATCGTATGAATTTTCTAATCCTAAAACGTAATCAGTTACTGGATATAGTATAGCCAAAGATGTAAGTGCTGAAACAACAAAACCTTTATATAAGGCATTCATCACATTTTTACTTTTACCAAGTTTTACAAAAAAAGTACCTATAATTGATGTAAGTATGCATGCTCCCCCTATCGTTAAAGGATATATCATCATTGACATATCACCAGGAAAAAAGATTGATGATAGAACCATTGTAGCAACAATAGTAACTGCATAAGTTTCAAACAAATCTGCAGCCATCCCGGCACAGTCTCCAACATTATCTCCAACATTATCAGCTATGACAGCTGGATTTCTTGGATCGTCTTCAGGAATACCAGCCTCAACTTTTCCGACTAAATCTGCCCCAACATCAGCACCTTTTGTAAAAATACCACCACCTAATCTTGCAAAAATAGATATCAAAGAGGCTCCAAAACCTAGAGCAACTAATGCATTTACAATCTCTCTCTCGTCTACATTAAATTTTAATAATAAATAATAATATACTGCAATTGCCAGTAAGGCTAATCCTGCAACTAACATACCTGTAACAGCGCCTGATTTAAATGCTACTGAAAGACCACTCGCTAAACCTTTTCTTGAAGCTTCAGCTGTTCTAACGTTTGCTTGAACAGATACTAACATTCCAACATAACCCGCAATTCCTGATAAGGTAGCTCCAATTAAGTATCCCAAACCAACAAGTGGACTAAAAGCTAAACTAACAATTACTAAAACTACAACACCAACAATAGCTATTGTTTTATACTGTCTAGCTAAATATGCTTTAGCACCAATTTGGATAGCTGATGCAATTTCTTGCATTTTTGAATTTCCTGCACTTGAGTTTAAAATATTCTTTCCAGTGAAGTATCCGTAAACAATTGATAAAAAACCTGCAGCAATAGTGTATAAAAGTATAGTTTCGACAGTTGTATTCATATAAACCTTAATTATGTTGTTGGTTGATAGTTATTAAAATGCGCACAATACAAAAAAAGCTATAAAAGGCAATAATTAACTTATTAAAATTTATGATAATAACCTTTCACATTAGTGGCAATTTTATTCCCTTTTTTATCAATAATTTGTGATTTATCAGATTGCTTACTGATTTTGCCAATTTTAGAAACTTTGATGCCTAACGATTTTGCAGTATTATTAATGATTCTAAACTTTGATGGACTTGCAGTAAACAAAATTTGATAATCGTCACCTTTAGAAACACAAGAAATCTTTTTTAATCTTCTAGATTTTATCAAACCATTTAAATTATTAGAAATAGGAATATTCTCCAAATATAAAGTATAATTTAATTTTTGTTGATTTATCAATTTTTCAAGATCTGCAATTAGACCATCGGAAATATCGATAGATGTATTAGCAAAATTTAATAATCTATTAGTAAATTTTAAATGTAATTCTGGGAGAAAATATTTTTTTATAAAATAGTCTCTTAATCTTTTATTAAGTTTAAATTGATTTTTTAGAACTTTTAATCCAACAAAGCTATCTCCTAAATTTCCAGTAACATAAACATCATCATTTAACTTTGCTTTATTCCTATAAATTATTTTTTTTGAAAAACCAATTGATACAATTGTAAAACTACACTTATTAGAAAATACTGTGTCTCCACCACACAAATTAATTTTATATTTTTTTTGTTCTTGTTTTAAAGAATTGGAGATTTTTTGAAGATTTACTTTTGAAAATGAATTTTTATTACCAGCTCCTGAAACAAAATAATACTTAGGATTTACACCTTTACAAATCAAATCCGAAATTGAAGAACGCAAAATTTTTTTTATTACTAAATTTGGTTTTTTAAAATTAATAAAATGGACACCTTCTATATAGGTATCTACAGAAACTACTAATTTTTTTGTTTTATCAAAAAAAACATCATCATTTAAATTTAGGGAAGCCTTGTTTCTAGCTGATAATAGTGAAAAATATTTTTTTATTATTTCAAATTCATGCATTTGAAGATCTTAGTTTTTTTGCAATATCATCTAATAAAGCATTTAAATATTTTGTTTTTGAGCTATCTAAAAAAAAATTTGATGCGTTCAGATATTCTTTAATAATTATATTAATTGAAAGGTTGGGTTTATATAGAAATTCATATATTGCTGATTTTAATATTATCAAAAATACTTTATCTAAGTTATTGATTTTTAATTTTTCACCAAAATTTTTATTTAATTCTTCAAGTATAATTTCATTACGTTCTATTGTTCCGGAAACTATATCTTTTATAAATTTTCTAAATCTATGTTTTGGATAAGTTAATTCTTCTTCATTATTATAAAAACTTCCATAAAGTTTTTGAATAATTATTACTCTTGGATTGTTTTTAGGACTAAAATAAGTTCTCATTTTTGAGATAAAACAGATAAAATCGCTTTCGCCGCTTCTGCACCTTTATTCTTTCGTGCTTTAGCTTGTTTCATATTTAAACAAGTAATAATTCCATTTCCAACTGGTTTTTTAGAATTAATTGAAATTTCCATGATTGCATTAGTTGATGCTTGGGATATGAAATTAAAATGAGGTGTTTGACCTTTTATGACACATCCTAAAGCTATAAATGCATCAAATTTATTTAAATTCTTAGATATAGTCACTGGTATTTCAAAAACTCCAGATACTTCAATAATCTTTATTTTAAATTCTTTTGGTAATTTCTTTTTTGCACTTCTCAGCAAATCCGATGATATATCTTTATAATAATTAGCAATGACTATTAAAATATTTTTTTTCATTAAATTAATTCTTGTTTAGTTATCTTTATATCATAACCTTCCAAACCAATAACCTTTTTTGGTGATTTTGTAATCAAGATCATTTTTTTAATATTAAGATCTTTAATAATCTGTGCGCCAATACCATAATTTCTTATAAGTTTATCATTACCTTTTTTATAAAAGTCTCTATTTTTATAATCTTTAAGTGTTTGAGTAACAGATTTTAAGTTTGTATCTTTAATAAAAACTAATACACAATTATTAAATCTTTTAAAATAATTTAGAGTTTTATTAAATGAATTTGGTAATTGTTGATTTATTAAATAGTTTTGAACTACATTTGATGAAATTACTCTCACTCTAGGTATAATTCCTTTTTTTATACTTCCTTTAGTAAGAGCAAAATGTTCAGATCCATCTAATAAATTCTCATAAATCTTTATTCTATATTTCTGATTTTTAAATTCAATATCCGATGTTTTTTTTAATTTAATAAGTTTTTCTTTTTTTAATCTGTAAGAAATTAAATCTTCAATTTTTCCAATTTTTAACTTATGCTTTTTAGCAAAATTAAAAAGATCTTGGCCTTTAGCCATACTACCATCTTCATTCATAATTTCACAAATAACAGCAGAATTATTTTTCTTTGCTAATTTTGAAATATCAACAGATGCTTCAGTATGTCCGGCTCTAACAAGTACACCACCATCTTTTGCAATAATTGGAAATACATGACCTGGTGAAACTATATCATTTCTTTTGACATTTTTTTTAGAGGCTATTTTGATAGTTCTATCTCTATCTTTTGCTGATATACCGGTCGTAATACCTTTTTTGGCCTCTATAGAAATTGTAAAAGCTGTTTTATTTCTTGATTGGTTCACTGGAGACATTAATGATAAATTAAGTTTTTTTGCCTGTACACTGTCTAGAGCTAGACAAATTAAACCTCTACCGTATTTTGCCATAAAATTTATATTTGTAGCTGAAGAATCTGAGCTTGAAATAACCAAATCACCTTCATTTTCTCTTTTTTCATCATCAACTAAAATGAACATACCGCCTTTTTTTGCAGTTTGTATAATAGTTTCAATTGATGAGTAATTACTTTTTTTCATTAATAAAATTTTTAATATATTTGGAAAGTATATCTATCTCTATATTTACAAAACTTCCCTTTTTAAGTTTTGATAAATTTGTTAATTTAAAAGTATGTGGTATGACCCAAATTTGAAAACCTTTTGAAGTAATTTTTGATATTGTCAACGATATACCATTTATCAAGATAGAAGCTTTTTCTATAAGATTTTTTTTTTCTTTTATATTTACTTTAAAATCAAAAAGATAAGACTTATCTATCTTTTTTATACTTAATATTTCTCCAACAGTATCTACATGTCCTTGGCATATGTGACCTGAAATTTTTTGACCATATTTTAATGGTAATTCTAAATTAATTAAATCATTTTTCTCAATAAATCTAAATTTAGATCTAACTATTGTTTCATTTGAAAGATAAAACTCCATTAATTTTTTTTTGATAGAAATAAGTGTCAAACAAACCCCATCACAGGATATTGAAATACCAATATCTTTTTTTTTTAATTTAAGATCTGATGATAGAAAAATATTAATTCCTTTTGGTCTTTTAGATATTTTTTTTACCAAACCTTTATTGAAAATAATTCCGTTAAACATTTTATCTTTTATAAATGGTAATATTGTTTTTGACCAGCCCAGTAATTATCTTGGATTTTTTATTATATTTATTCTTAAGAGTATCAATAGAAGAAAAAATTATATGATCTTTTCTTTTAGATAGGTTTTTTGTACTTTCAAAAAGATAAAATTGATCAAATAATCTGCTTTTTAAGAAATTATTGGTTAATTTATTTCCTCCTTCAACTAATAGTGTTTGAATGCCAAGCGTATATAGTTTTCTTAATACTAATCTTAAGTTTATATTTTGATTGTTGTCTAATCTTGATTTTATCAAAGAAAATCCTTTTTTTTTTAATAATTTAATTTTAGATTTATTTAATAGATTATAAAAAATTATTGTATTATTTTTCTTTACAGATTTAAATATATAACTATCTAATTTCATTTTTAAATTTTTATCCAATATAATTCTCACAGGCGAAAATTTTTCATAACCTTTTAAACGACAATTTAATTTTGGATTATCAATATTAAGTGTTTTGCTTGAAATCATAATTCCATCATTTTTATATCTTAAAAAGTGAGTTATTTTATCTGAAAATTTATTAGTAATTTTTTGATTGTCCTTGCTATAGATGAGTTTATTTTTTGATATTGCAATTTTACCAGTTACAAAAGGCATTTTTTTTATTCTATTTGTGAAATAAGAATAATATAAATCTTTTGCATCTTCTTTTAATAACCCTTTATGAACTTTTATCTTTTTTTTTGATAATATATTAAAACTTTTTCCTTTAACTTTTTTATCAATATCATCAATTGAGTAAAAAACCTCAGATATACCTTTGCTTATGATTTGATTTGTACAGGGTGGTGTTTTTCCGTAGTGATTGCAAGGTTCTAAAGTTACATACATTTTAGAGCCTTTTAAATTTTCAGAAGAATTTTTTATAGCATTATATTCAGCATGTGGTCTTCCATTGTAATTTGTTTGTCCTATGGATATAATCTTATTATCCTTAACTATTACGCAACCGACAGATGGATTTTCACCAGTTAAACCTAATCGTGCTCTTGCTAAGTTTATAGCAAGTCTCATATAATTCTTATCTTTTAAGGAAAATTTATCTTTTTTTGTAGACATCTAGTTTGTCCACAAATTGTACAAAATCTTTTTCTTCTCTAAAGTTTCGATAAACTGAGGCAAATCTAACATAGGCAACTGGATCAAGTTCTTTTAATCCCTCCATAACCATTGTTCCAATAGTATTGGTAGATATTTCACTTTGCCCAAGTTCCTCTAGTGATCTTGATATTCGACTAATAAATTTTTCGGTAGTTTCAGTATCCAAAGGTCTTTTTTTTAAAGCAATAAAAATTGATTTAGCTAATTTATCTCTATCAAAAGTAGATTTTCTTCCATTTTTTTTTATAACCATTATTTCTCTATATTGAACTCTTTCAAATGTCGTGAATCTAGCACCACAAACGCATAATCTTCTTCTACGAATAGCGGTACCATCTTCAGTTGGACGAGAGTCTACTACTGAAGTCTCACCCTTTTTGCATATGGAGCAAATCATCTATTTAAATTTTTATATATTGGAAATGAAGAACATAAATCAACAACTTCATTCCTTACCTCGTTCTCAATTATACTATTATCATTTGGGTTCTCAGATAAACCTTTAATCACTTTTGTTATTAGTTCGCCAACTTTTTCAAATTCTTTTAAACCAAATCCTCGTGTAGTTGCAGCTTGAGAGCCTAATCTTATACCTGATGTAATCATTGGTTTTTCTGTATCAAATGGTATTCCATTTTTATTACATGTTATGTTTGCTCTACATAAACTTTCAGCAGCTAAATTTCCTTTGACATTAAAAGGTCTAAGATCTACTAACATTAAATGAGTATCAGTTCCCCCAGAATAAATTTTAAACCCATTGTTTTTTAGAGTTTCAGCTAATATTTTTGCATTCGCTAAAACGTTCTTGATATACGTTTGAAATTCAGGTTTTAGAGCTTCAAAAAAACCTGCGGCCTTAGCGGCTATAATATGCATCAACGGTCCACCTTGATATCCAGGAAAAACAGCGGTATCAAACTTTTTACCTAAATCTATATCATTAGATAAAATAATACCACCTCTTGCACTTCTAAAAACTTTATGTGTAGTAGAAGTTACTACATGGGCATGATCACATGGGTTTGGATACCCTTTTCCTGCAACTAGACCTGAAAAATGTGCCATATCAACCATTAGATAAGCTCCAACTTTATCTGCTATCTCACGAAATCTTTTAAAATCAATAACTCTAGAATAAGCGCTACCACCAGCTATAATTAGCTTAGGTTTATGTTCTAAAGCTAGTTTTTCAACATTATCATAATCGATAAGTTCTGATTTTTTATCAACATCGTAGCTAATTGCATTAAACCATTTTCCAGACATAGAAATTTTTAATCCATGAGTAATATGTCCGCCAGAATTTAAACTCATTCCCATAAATGTATCATTAGGTTTTAATAATGCTAAAAATACCGCACCATTTGCTTGAGCTCCTGAATGTGGTTGTACATTTGCATATTTACAATTAAAAAGTTTTTTAATTCTTTCCAAAGCTAATTGCTCAGCAACATCCACATGTTCACAACCATTGTAATATCTTTTGCCTGGATAACCCTCAGCATATTTATTTGTTAATACTGATCCTTGAGCTTCTAATACAGCTTGAGAAACTATATTTTCAGATGCTATAAGCTCTATATGATTTTGTTGTCTTACAAGCTCATCATTGATGGCTTTAAATAAATCTGGATCTGTTTTTGAAAGACTTTTTTCAAAAAAATCCTGATAACTTGAATTCAAATATTTTTTTTCACTGGACATAACTAACTAAATTTTTTTTACTCTCTTTTTATGTCTACCACCCTCAAATTTAGTATTTACAAATACTTCTATGCATTTAAAAGCAGTATTTTTTTTTATCAACCTAGAACCTAATGTAATAATATTTGCATTGTTATGCAATCTAGATAATTTTGTGTTTTTCAATGAATAACATACGGCAGCTCTTATCTTTTTATGTCTATTTGCTGCCATTGACATTCCCATTCCTGAGCCACAAACCAAAATTCCTATATTTTTACTATTATTAGACACCTTTTTACAAAGTTTATGTGCATAATCAGGATAATTAACAGATTGTTCTGAGTTATTCGTTCCAAGATCTTGAAAAATATATTTATTTCTAAATTTTTTTTTTATTTGTTCTTTGAGATTATATCCAGCATGATCAGATGATATAAATAACTTTTTCAAATTAATTAAATTTATGATTTAGAACACACGCCACTAAATGTATTCTATTTTCTTCTCCACCATTAAATGCATTATGGTATTTTGTATTATTTGTAATCCAGACTGATCCGTCAGCAGGCATATGTTTTGCAACATTGTCTATAACCATTATTGAACCTGGGTTAGTAATTATTGGGATATGAAGTCTTGGTTCTGGATCTCTGTGCCAGCTTAAAGTTGATCTTGGTTCTTTTAATAAAATTCTTACTCTACCTAATTTATACTTCGAAGATAAAACATCAAAAACTTCTTTAAAGTAAGTATTTTTATAATCTTCAATAAATTCGGAATAAGCGGCTTCATCTATCATTTGATCTCTTATAGCTTCTTTTCCAGAGGAGTCTGGTTTAGTCCAAAATACACCTCTCGCTTTATTACCTTTTATAGAGTCAGGATCACCTGGTATTTGAGTTAATGATATGGCTCCAAAGTTTGAAATACCATCAACACCAGTAAATCCTTTAATGGTTAACAGCTGTTTATAAGCTTCTTGAAGTTTATTGATATCAAATTTGATATCTTGTTTCTGAAAATCATCAAAATTTAAACTCATATGTAATTATTTGTCTCCTGATATTGTTTAATATCTTTTTTAAGATATATTTGTATATAACATTTGTCGCATATTACAAATATATTTAAAGATGATTACAGGTAAATATCCAAGTTTGAGACTTAGACGCAGTCGAAAAAATGATTGGTCTAGACGGTTAGTTGAAGAAAATAACCTTACACCTAATGATTTCATATTACCTATATTTTTAATTGATGGAAATAATAAAAAACAAAGTATAAAATCAATGCCTGATGTCTTTCGTTATTCTTTAGACAAAATTAGCTTTGTAATTGATAAAGCCATTAAAAATAAATTACCTATGGTTGCGTTATTTCCCCATACTGAGAAAAAGAAGAAAAATTTACTTGGTACAGAAGCATTGAATGAAAATAATCTAGTTTGTAAAGCAATACAGATTATAAAAAAAAGATTTAAAAATGAAATTGGAATAATGTGTGACGTTGCTCTTGATCCTTATACTTCACATGGTCACGATGGATTGATTAAATCTAATTATGTATTAAATGATGAAACAATTAAAGTCTTAATTGATCAATCTTTACTACAGGCTCAAATGGGTTGTGATGTACTAGCACCTTCTGACATGATGGATGGTAGAATAGGAGAAATAAGAAAAAACTTAGACTCAAATGGATATAATATGACTCAAATTCTATCTTATGCTGTTAAATATGCCTCAAATTTCTATGGACCATTCAGAGATGCTGTTGGTTCGAAAAAATTGCTTAAAGGTGACAAAAAAAACTATCAAATGGACTTTAGAAATAATGATGAGGCTTTGAGAGAAGTTACGCTCGATATCAAAGAAGGTGCTGATATGGTAATGGTTAAACCTGGTCTACCATATTTAGATATAATAAAATCGGTAAAGGAAAATTTCAAAATACCTGTAATAGCTTACCAGGTATCAGGTGAATATAGCTTATTATCTAATGGGATAAATAAAGGCCTTGTAAATAAAGATGTAATTTTAGAAAACTTGATATCATTCAAAAGAGCTGGAGCTAACGCAATTATCACTTATTATGCAGATAGGATAAATAATATTATATCTTAGTTATTTAAGTGAACTAACAAATTGGATCCTACTCAGTGGATAATTAAGATTATTTGGCTTTAAAATTGTTTTTTCCATAAAATCACTAACTAATTTAAGTCCATTTAATAAGGTTTGTATATCTTCTGAAGAATCCTCTTTATCTATTAAAAAATTTGGGACAATTCTTTCCTCATTTGAAGATTTAACTATATACTGAGTTTTATTATTTATAATTGTTTTATTAACTAAAGTATCTAGTTCTAAGTCATAACCAAGAGTTTTTAAAAGTTTAAGCTCCCAAAAAATATATTTTTTAAGCCAATTATTTAATGAAATAATTTCATAAAATTCATAGATAAGATTATAAATTTTCTGATTTGATTGAGACTCTGCTGTTAATAATTTAATTAAATTCATTGCAGAAGTAATGCAATGTAATTTTTGAGAATTTTCAAAATAAACAGGAGAAAAAGCTTTGTAAATTTCAATTTTAAAATATCCTAGCCTACTAATTGATTTTGAATTATAATTAACATATAACTCGTTTCCAACTTGTAAATAATTTTTAATTTTTTTTGAAGTTCCACCATAAATAATTCCCGAATTCTTGCCATAATTTTTTGTAAAAATTTCTACTATTAAAGAATTTTCACTATATTTATTTTTAGATAATAAAAATCCTGAGTCATCCCAAATCATAATTAAGTATTATCTTTTAAACACAAAATTGCTGCATTTTGTTGAGCATCTTTTTTAGAAGCTCCTTCCGCTATAAAAAATTTTGAATTCGGAAGTTTAACTCCAATTTTAAAAATTGGTTTATGTCTTGGGCCAGTATTTGAGAAGACTTTGTAAGTTGGTAACTTTTTATATTTCTTAAGAGAAAATTCTTGTAGTTTAGTTTTAGCATCAATTTGAGTGATTATACTTTCTTTAATATTTTTTTTCCAATGTTCTAAAATAAAATTTTCTACCATTAAAAATCCTCTATCTAAATATATAGCTCCAATTAAAGCCTCACAACTGTCTGAGACTACCTTGTCTTCTATTTTGACAGATTTATTTTTTGAATTGAAAGTTAAAATATATTTTTCTAAATTTATATTCTTTGCTATTTGTAAACACGTTTTTTTATTTACTAGTGATGAAAATTTTTTATCTAACACTCCTTCCTTTTCTTTGGGGTAAATTTCTAATAATTTTTTCGCAATTACAAGTCCAAGAACACGATCGCCTAAAAATTCAATTTTTTCATTATTATCCAATATATTAAAACTTTTATGAGTAAGACTTTTAATTAACAAACCTTTGTCTTTAAATTTAATATTAATTCTTTTTTCTAAATTTGAATAATTAATTTTCATTAAATAATCTTTTTAAAAAATCTATTGTATCTTATTGATTTATGCCATTTCCAAAAAGCAAAAAAACTACCTATAGACCTATCAGATGAAAAAAAAATAAATTGAGCTTTTCCTACTAAATTATCTTTATGAACATATCCAACGCTAGATAAATATCTACTATCTTTAGAACAATCTCTGTTATCACCTAAGAAAAAATAATGATTTTTAGGTACTTCAAATATGTCAGTACTTTGAAAAGAAGAGTTTTTTAGATAAACAGTTTTGAATTTTTTATCATTTGGAAGTCTTTCTTCAAATGTAAAAACTTCGATTGTTTTACTTCCACAATAAATTTTATCATTTTTCGAAATTCTAGATTTTAATATTTCTGAATTGTTCAAGAATAAATTTTCATCTATGAATTGAATTTTATCACCAGGAAGTCCTATTAATCTTTTAATATAATCTGTGCGATTATCGATTGGAGTTTTAAAAACCACAACATCACCTCTTTTAGGCTCAGTAAAAAAAATTCTTTTTTTTAATATAGGTGGGCTAAATGGAAAAGAATGTTTGCTAAAACCATAAGAATATTTAGTAACAAATAATCTGTCTCCAACCAATAATGTTGGTTCCATAGATGATGAAGGTATATAAAAAGGCTGTACTAAGAATGATCTTATTATAATTGCTATAATTAAAGCATAAAATAAAGTTTTAGTATTTTCTACAATAAATTTTTTATTAATCATTTTTTTTGTATAATGGTAAATGCAATTGAATATTCTTTTTCGTCTGAAATTGAAAGAAACAAATCAAATTTTTTTATTTTTTTTTTTTGAGAGATTAAATATCTTAATTTTTTATTAAGATTATAAAATGGTTTACCAAGTTTATCATTTAAAATTTCTATATCTTTAAAATTAAGTTTATTTCTAATTCCAGATCCAATCGCTTTAGACAAGGATTCTTTCGCAGCAAATCTTTTTGCAAAAAAATTAGATTTATTAGAAACATTTTTTGAAATCAAAATTTCTTTCTTAGAAAAAACACGGTTTATAAAATTATTATTTTTAATTGATTTTTTGATTCTTTTATTCTGTATAATATCTACACCAATACCAACTATTTTCATTATTTAATTATACTCTTAAATTTTTTAATAACCTTTTCCAAACCAAAAAAAATAGATTCACCAATTATAAAATGACCAATGTTAAATTCTTTAATTTCATTAATTTTAGATAAAATTTTTGTAGATCTATAATCTAATCCATGACCTGCATGAACTTCTAATCCTATTTCATTAGCTAGAATTGAACATTTTTTTATTCTAATAAATTCATCTAAATAATTTTTTTTTAATTTTACTTTAGATGAAAATGACCCAGTATGAATTTCAATACAATCAACATCAATATCCTTTGAAATTTTAACATCTTTTAAGGAAGGATTTATAAATAAACTTGTCCTTATTCCTTTTTTTTTAAACATATTAATAATTTTTTTTAATTTTTTTTTATTTTTTATTAAATTTAATCCACCTTCTGTTGTGATTTCTTTTCTATTTTCTGGAACAATACATATAAAATCTGGTTTTATTTTAATTGCATTTTTAACTATTTCATCTCTAATTGAAATTTCTAGATTTACACGAAGTTTTTTTATTGAACAAATTTTTTTTGCATCAAGATCTTTTATATGACGTCTATCTTCTCTTAAATGTATTGTTACTGAGTCCGCTCCTTTTTTTTTAACATAGTTTGCTGCAAAAAAAGGATCTGGATGAAACTCACCTCTGGCATTTCTTACAGTTGCAATATGGTCTATGTTTACACCCAAACGTTTCACTTAATAAATCTACTTCCTGGTTTTGTAATTGGTATTTTTTTAAGATTAATTGGCAACTGATTAGATTTATATGTCGGCACTTCGATTTTTAGATGAGAAATAATTTTTTTTTTTATTCTTAATGTCTTTTTTGAAGATCTATCTATTATAGCAGCAAATCCAACTAGAGATGCTTTTGCTCTTTTAATAAGCTTAACACACTCTATACTTGATTTTCCCGTAGTAATAACGTCTTCTACAATTAAAACTTTTGATCCTTTTTCAATTTTAAAACCTCTTCTTAAGATAAATTTACCATTAACTCTCTCGCAAAAAATAGTCTCTTTTTTTAAAAGTTTACCGATCTCATAACCAATAATTATTCCACCCATGGCTGGAGATAAAATCAAATCTATTTTATTGAAATTATTTTTTATTTTATTTGCTAAAGATTTACATAATTTTTCTGCTTTTGATGGATAACTCAGAAGCTTAGCACACTGTATATATTTAGAAGAATGTAAACCAGAAGATAAAATGAAATGCCCTTCTAATAATGCATTAGTCTTTCTTAAAATATCTAAGGATTTTTTGTGTGAAAGCATTTCTTTTATCTTCGTGTCTAATTATCTTAAATTTTATACCTTTTTGTTTCAGCTCTGCAATAAAATTAGTAAAATTTTTAAGATCTCTTATAATTAATTGAAACTTGAAATTAATATAATTAGGGTTTTTACCTGCCATTTCTAGATTAGAAATATTCAATTTGTGCTCACCTATTAACGAACTCACATTCCCTAATTGTCCTGGTTTATCTGGTAATGAAATCCATAATGTTGTGTTATATTTTTTGATTCTTTCTTCTTTTTTTTCTCCTTTATCATGCCAATATCTCCTGATAGCAGATCTTGCTTTTCCCGTTTTTGTAATCGGTATCCAGTGAAGTGAAGGAGAATTATTTCTAGATGTAATAATTTTAACAGTGTCACCATTTCTTAAAATATTTTGCAGCTCACTTTTATTTCCATTAATTTCACATCCAATAGCAGTATTACCAATTTTTGTGTGTACAGCGTATGCAAAATCAATTGGTGTTGCATCCTTTGGTAATTTTATAACAGATCCTTTGGGTGTAAAACAAAATACGTTTTCTTGAAACATCTGTAATTTCGTATATTCATATGAATGTTCAGGATTTTCATTTTTTTCTATAATTTCAACTAGATCTTTTAGCCAGTCATATTCTTTCCAGGTTAAAGAGTTAATTTTTTCTGATGATTTATATTGCCAGTGTGAAGCAATACCTCTCTCAGCAAAATCATGCATTTTTTTTGTTCTAATTTGAATTTCTATAGGTTTTTTATATGAGCCTATTACAGAAGTATGGATTGATTTATAACCATTTATTTTAGGTGATGATATATAATCTTTAAATTTACCAGGTATGCAATTCCACTGTTTATGTAAAACTCCAAGGGTTTTATAACAATCATCTATATTTTCTAAAATAATTCTAAATCCGATAATGTCCGTAATTTGCTCTAATGAAACTCTTTTTTTTTGAACTTTTCTCCATATGGAAAAGGGAGTTTTCTCTCTTCCATAAATTTCTGAATCAATATTATTTTGTTTTAAAAATAAATTTATTTCATTTGAATGGGTTTCAAAAATGTCCTTTTTATCTAATTTAATTTCATCTAATCTTTTTTGAATTAATGATCTAGCTTCTGTATTAAGAACTTCAAAAGATAAATCCTCTAATTCATCTCTAATTCTATGCATACCCATCCTATCTGCAAGAGGTGCATAAATTTCCATTGTTTCTTGTGCTATTCTTTTTCTTTTTTCCTCTTTTGTAATTGCTTTGATTGTTCTCATATTATGTAATCGATCTGCAATTTTAACTAATAAAACTCTTATATCTTTTGAAGTTGCCAAAATTAATTTTCTGAAATTTTCAGCCTTTGAATTAGAGGATGCTGTGTTTTCTAAAACTGAAATTTTAGTTACTCCATCAACTAGATCTGCAACTTCATCACCAAACTCTCCTTTAATTGTTTCGTAAGTAGCAAAAGTATCTTCAATAGTGTCGTGTAATAATCCTGTGGTTATCGTTGCACTATCTAATTTTAAATCTGTGAGAATATTTGCGACTTCAATAGGGTGTACTGAATAAGGATCTCCAGATGCTCTTTTTTGATTACTGTGTGCCTTTACAGCAAAATCATAAGCTTTATTCAATTTCTCTGGATTCAGAAACTTATTATAAATTTTTACTTTATTTATTAAATCTTCAGAATTTAACATTGTATTATTATATCACTAAATTAAATTTGTTTAATAGATCTAATGTCTCTATTTGATAATGATAATATAAGCGTTTTTATATCTTGTTTTAATATAGGATGTTTCCAGGCTTTATTTATCTCAAAAAGTGGCAAAAGAACAAAATTTCGTTTATGTAATCTTGGATGAGGTAAGATAATTCTACCATTTGATTTTTTGCAATTATAGTCCAAAATATCAATATCACATTCACGAGGAGAGTTTTTTAACCTTTTTTTTCTTCCAATATCGATCTCTATTTTTTTACATAGCATAAGTAATGAATTTGGCTCTAGGTTAGTAAATATTTCTAAAACTATGTTGTAAAATTTTGGATTTTGTTTATTAGGCCATGATAAACTTTCAAAATAACTTGAAGATTTTATTATTTTAATATTATTTTGGATTAACTTAAATTTCGCTTTTTCAATATTATTTCTTTTGTTACCTAAATTTGAACCAACACCAAGATAAACTGATTTAACTTGATTTTCTAATATATCTTGCTTTATCACGATTCCAATCTCTTTGTTTTTTAGCTGCTCTTTTATCAAATTTTTTCTTTCCTTTTGCTACAGCAAGTTCAATCTTAGCTTTTCCTTTTTTAAAATACATCTTAGTAGGAACAATAGTAAAACCATCACGTTGCATTCTTCCTATAAGTTTATTTATTTCTCTTTTATTTAATAAAAGTTTTCTTTCATCCATAGGTTTATGATTAGAATAACTAGCTTGTTTATATGCAGCAATATGAGAATTAATTAAGATTATTTCTCCGTTTTTTTCTACTGCATATGAATCAGCAATGTTTACTTTTCCGTCTCTTATTGATTTTATTTCAGAACCTTTGAGCACTATGCCTGCCTCAAGTAGATCTTCAAAAAAATAATTAAAACTAGCTTTTCTGTTTATACAAATTATTTTTAAACCATTATTGGTTTTTTTATTCATTAAATTAATTTTGCAGAAATAATAGCTTTTTTAACAATTTCTTTAGTTTTTTCAGTTACTTTTACTAAAGGTAATCTAACATCATCATCACATAAATTTAATAATTTTGCAGCATATTTGACTGGACTTGGATTGCTCTCCACAAACATTGCATGATGAAGTGGCTGTAAAATATCATTTAGCTTATCAGCCTCCTTTATATCAATATCTTTTTTAGATTTTGACAATTTTTGAAAATCAGAACAAAGTTTTGGTGCAATATTAGCAGTAACACTTATAGCCCCTTCCCCACCTCTTTTGTTAAACTCAAGTGCATTGTCATCATTTCCGGTTAATTGTAAAAAATCTTTTCCTAATTTTTTCAATGTCAGATCCACTCTGTCTAAGTCGCCAGTGGCATCCTTAACACCAATTATATTTTTTAATTCATACAATCTTGACATTGTATCTACTGACATATCAATAACTGATCTACCAGGTATGTTATAAATAATAATTGGAATTCCACATTTATCATTAATAGCTTTATAGTGCTGATACAATCCCTCTTGTGTAGGCTTATTATAATATGGAGTAACTATAAGAGCACCATCTGCTCCAATTTTTTCAGCATGTTTAGTTAAAGAAATAGCCTCTACTGTTGAATTTGAGCCTGTACCAGCAAATACAGGTAATTTTCCATTGCTTTCTTTTACGCACAAATCAATTACCCTTTCGTGTTCATTGTGACTTAAAGTTGGGGATTCTCCAGTTGTTCCGGCTGGAACAAGACCATTAGTACCATTTTTAATATGAAAATGAATTAACTTGATATAAGTTTCATCATCAAGTTTATCATTTTTAAATGGGGTGACTAAAGCAACATTTGATCCTTTAAACATAAATACTTATAACATAGTTTAAAGATTCATATAGCAAAGATTATGATTAAAAAAATCTTATTTTTTATACTTTTATTAAACTTATCAGTTTTTTTTGGATTTGCTTTTGCTGATATAATTCCACTTAAAAAACCTGGTCAAACAGCAGAGGAAACTGAAAAAAAATTACTAAAAGATGTTTTAAAACCACTTCCAAAACCAATTAAAAAAACTGAAATAAAAGAAATTCAAGAAAAAAGTATCACCAAGAAAAAAAAGAATGGTGGATTAATATTGCCTAAGAAAAAACCATATATAGCTGGAACTGAAAAAAAATCTGAAATCAAAATTTCACGATATTATAATAAAAAAGATTTTAATCTTGCAAAGAAAGCGATTTCAGAAATGAAAAAGGCTAATTGGCAAGGTGCAATTAAAACTGCTAAAAAAGCTAAGGACAAATCAATATATAATTTTATACAATGGAGGCACCTCTTAACTAAAGGAAATAAAGCTTCTTATTATGATTACAAAATATTTATAGATAAAAATGAAAACTACCCAAGAATAAACAGAATTAAATATTTAGCAGAACATAAACTTTCAACTAATGATATTTCACCAAAAAAAATTATAAGTTGGTTTGGTCCATCAGAGCCTTTAAGTGGTTATGGAAAAATGATTCTTGGTGAAAGTTATATCTTGAATGGAAATAATGAGAAAGGTATTAAATTAATTAAAGAAGGTTGGATAACTGCTGAGTTATCAAAAAGTGAGTTAAAATTTTATAGAAAAAAATATAAGAAATTTCTTAAAATTGATGATTATATAAAAAGAGCCGATTATCTTGCATGGAATAATAAATATTGGGATTTAAAGAGATTACTGAGATATTTACCTAAAGATTACGAACTTTTATATACAGCAAGACAGTTGTTAATGAGCAAATCCTATGGGGTTGATAATGCAATATCGAAAGTTCCTGCAAAATTTAAAAATGATGCTGGTTTAAATTATGATAGATTAAAATGGAGACGAAAGAGAGGAAGAGTCGATAGCTCTGTAGAAATTTTATTAAAAATTAAAAATACAAAAGATTATTTAGTTAGACCAGACAAATGGTGGGTTGAAAGAGAAATTATATCTAGATCACTAATATATAAAAAAAAATATGAGTTAGCTTATAAAATATCAAGTAATCATGGGATGACTGATGGTCCTGAATTTGCTGCAGCTGAATGGATGAGTGGTTGGATTGCTTTAAGTTTTTTAAATGATCCTTTATTAGCAAAAGATCATTTTGAAAAATTTTATAATAATGTTGGCTATCCTATAAGTGTTGCACGTGGTGCTTATTGGTTAGGAAGATCATATAAAAAGTTAAACGATCAAGAATTAGCAAACGAATGGTTTAAGAAAGCTTCTAAATACCTAACAACTTATTATGGGCAATTAGCTTTTATGGAATTAAATCAAAATGGAAATTTTGAGCTTACAAAAGATATGGATATTACAAAAGAGTATCGTAATTATTTTTTTAAAAAAGAGATTGTGAAATTAATTTATTTATTAGATGAACTTGATGAAGATAAATATACCAAACACATATTAAGACATTTAGCGAACGATAATATTAGTAATGGTAGTGAAATGTTAGCTGCTGAACTTGCATCAAACATAGAAAGATTTGATTTTGCTATTCAGATTTCTAAAATTGCTTCATATCAAAAAAGATTTCATAATAAATATAATTATCCAATTATTAGTACTCCCAAATATATTAATGGAAGAAAAATACCTGAGAGCGCATTTATTTTATCGATTATCAGACAAGAGAGTGAATTTGATTTAAGTGCCAATAGTCACGCGGGTGCTAAAGGTCTAATGCAACTAATGCCTTACACGGCTAAACTCGTAGCTAAGCAAGCAAAACTTCCTTATTCCAAGTCAAGATTAACAACTGATCCTGAATATAATATAAATTTAGGTTCTCATTATATTGCTGGATTAATTCTTGAATACGAAGGTGCCTACCCATTTGCAATAGCAGCATACAATGCTGGACCTAAGAGAGTTAAATATTGGAAAAAAATAAATAAAAACCCTCAAAAGAAACAAATAGATTATATAGATTGGATTGAATTAATAAAATTTAAAGAAACTCGAAATTATGTACAAAGAGTTTTAGAAAATTATAATGTTTATAGATATATATTAGAGCAAAAGCCTATTCCAATGAGAGATTTTTTCAAAAATAATCCATTATATTAAATAATGGCGGAAGAGGAGGGATTCGAACCCTCGGTACAAGTTTCCTCGCACGGTCATTTAGCAAACGACTGGTTTAAGCCTCTCACCCACTCTTCCAAGTAAAAAAATGTTTATATTTTTAATAGTATATTAATTTATAAAATTTTATATAAATATTTTTTGTTTTCTATCAAACTTTGGAGTGTTTCTTTTATTATCAAATTAATCCCTTTTTTAACACGCCATTTATATTTAGAATAAACTTTTTTATTGTCCGTGATATAATAACGTAAGTCATAGTTTGACGTTTTTAAATTTTTTTTTATCTTTGTTTTATTTGATGTTGCAAATATTGAATAATTTGTTAACTCAACTAAAGAGATCGAATTATTAGTGCTACCACCTACATTAAAAGTTTGATTATTAATTTTATTAATTTTTGATATTTGCTCTTTAATCAAATAACATAAATCCTTTATATCTAATACATCTCTTATTTGATGACCAAATCCTCCAAATCCCTGGTAATCTATTTTTATTTTATTCAAATGTCTCCATAACCACATACTTAAAAAACCTTGATCTTGTTTGCCAAATTGCCCATAACCAGAAATAACACCACATCTATTAATTATATATTTAATACCATATAAAAAAGAATATTCTTTAATCAATATTTCTGAACTCAATTTTGTAAATCCATAAAGTGATATTGGAGACTCGACTGAAAAATTTTCATTAATTTTAACTTTTCTTGGTAATTTTTTATTAAAATTAATTTTTTTAAATAAACTATTAATTTGTCTTATAGAATAAACTCTAGATGTAGAAAGATAGATAATTTTAGATTTTTTTTTTTTAGCAATTTCTAATAAATTTAAAGTAGATTTTAAATTAGAATTAAAAACTAAATTAGGTCTAGTTTTTGATAATTCAACAGAAGGTTCAGCACAACAATCAATAATTAAATCAATCTTTTTTTTTAGATTTAATTTAGTAAGACAATCTGATGATGAAAGATTTAAATTAATATTTTTAATTTTATGTTTTTTAAGTCTTTTTTGATTTAAATAAGATGTATTTCTTGATAAATTATCTATTGATGTTACAGTACAATTTTTAATATTTTGCTTTAGGTAGATAGCTATAGAAGAACCAATAAAACCGCATCCACCAGGTATTAATATATGCATAAATAAAGATTATATGGATTTAACAATATTAATTCCAGTCAAAAATGAAATAAATAATATCGAGTCTATTATTCAAAAAATAGATGATGTGATTAAAATCAATTATGAAATTCTATTTGTTAATGATTTTAGTAAAGATGGAAGTTTAGAATTACTTAAAAAAAAAGAATTATCTAATAGTAAAATAAGAGTCTTTGATAATCAAAAACAAGGCTTAGGGGAAACAGTAAGAAATGGAATTAAGAACGCCAAAGGTAAATTTTTAACTATTTTAATGTGTGATGGCGCTGATGATTTAAATGATCTTAAAATTTATTTCGATACAATTTATAATGAAAATCTTGATGCAGTGTTTGGATCAAGATTCACTAAAGACTCCAAAATAAATGGATATCCAAAAATTAAAATGATATTGAATAGAGTTTTTAATTATTTTGTAAGCTTACTATATTTGAATAAATACAATGACTTTACTAATGCTTTTAAAATTTACAAAAGAGATATCCTAACTGATTTAGAACCAATAATATCTGAAAGTTTTAATGTTTTTTTAGAACTTCCTTTGAAAATTATAAATAGAAATTTTAAATACAAGGTTATACCTATTAATTGGTATGGACGAAAATATGGAGTTTCAAATTTTAAGATTAACGAGCTTAGATCTAAATATATTTTTACTCTTATTTATTGTTTTTCAGAAAAAATTTTGCTTTTAAATAAGGAAGGTAAAAAGTATTAAACGCATAAATAAAAACAAGAAAAGAAATAAGCCATGTTCCCATTGAGTATCTTGGAGTTCCTAAAAATAATAAAAAAGTACCATGCATTAACAATAAAGATAAAGACAAGATTCTAAATTTAATATCAAATTTAGAAAACAAAACTACTATCAGATTAATTAATGTCAAAATAAACCAAAACTCGTAAAGTTTTATATAATTTCTAAAATGGTGATAAATTTTTTTTAGAAGATCTAATTGAAAATTTTCACTAAAAATGGATTTAAAAAGTAGTAAATAATCAGAAATTTTTATTTTTTGAGAATTATCTATATTTCCTCTCTCCACTAAAAAAACAAATTCATTCGAATAAATAAAATTATGAATTAAAAATAAAAAGAAAAAAGAAGACCCAAAAAGCATTAAAAATAATTTTAATTTTAAGTCATAGATCCTTTGATGAAAATTATGCAAATAAATCAAATAAATTGAATAAAAAAACATTAAAGAAAATGAAAAAACTAAATAATTAGGTCTTAAGCCAATTATAAGAAAAGAAGAAAATCCAATTATAAAATAATGTAAATTTGTTTTATTATTAAGTAAAAATAAATAAACAGATAATAAAAGAAAAAAATAAGCCAATCCTTCTCCATAACCATCTACCGTAAAACCTATATAGTTAATTATGGTAAAACCTAATGCTTCAAATATTGGAATTAATAGAAATACTATGGAAAGTATCTTAGATAATTTTTTATCAATTATTAAATTTAAAAACTTATAAATCAAAATACTAAATAAAGAAATTATTAAAATAGAGCCTAAAATTGTTTCGCCAAAAAAAATCATCGAAACAGAGTTTGTATATCTTAATAGAGGCATATAATAAAAAGTATTTTCTACACCTTTAAAAGCTTCCCAAAAATTTCCCGTAAAAAAATTTGTTAGAATTATTCTTGCATAGCCGTAGTGAGCCATACCGTCTAAACCTCGTTTAAAGTAAATAGTTTCTGAGTATCCAGAGACTGCATTAAGACCATATTTAAAATAAAGTATTAATACTAAATAAAATGCTAAATTTAAAAAAATATAAAATCTATTTATAGATCTTAAATCAATGAATATATAAAATATAATCGATAACTGTATTAAAATTATTGTATAAAAAATAATCTTAATATTATCATATAGAAAATTTTTTTTAATTTCTAATTCAAGCTTTCTATCATAATCAAGAAAGTAGAAAGTTATATTTTCCTCAACTAATAAACATTTTTTTTCAAAATTTTTTGAAATCTTATATTCTTTTTTATCTTTATAAATAATATTTCCTTTAAAACATAAATTAGACCCTTTACTCGATTTTGGCAGATCTAATTTAAAGAGCACAGGAAATATAAGATTCGTACCATAATTTTTTTTCTTAGTATCTCCAAAATTTAGATTACGATCATTAAGAGCTGAAGGTCCTAAATCCCAAAAATTAAATTTCTTATTTATTATAATTTTTTTTCCTTCTTCTAAATCTGTCCAGATATTTTCAGATTGGAATGCAAAATCTTTATATAAAGTTGAAGTATACGTTGATCCTGGTTGATGAATACCTTTAAATAATTTTTCCTTTTTCAAAATTTCACTTAACTCTCTTTTTAATATAATGCTCATCCCAGCATCAAAATTATCCTGTACATAATTATATTTTCCTTTTGATACAGTTGGTAAAATAATATGATTTATGTTTATTGAGTAATTTGAAATAAGGGACTTAGGAATGAATAATAGAAAAAATAGTATTATAAAAAAATAATTATTAAATTGATTCTTCCTCAAGTTTGACCAAAAAATTATTATTATTGATAAACTCAATAGTACCAGTTTGGTCCAAGTATTGACTGGTGGTGAAATAATAAAAAAAGAAAGTAAAAAAATTAACAATTTATAGTATGATGAACCTGCGTCTAATTTGCTATTTATTGTATCCACTGATCTAGTTATTGAATTTTTTAGCTTGTTTATTATTATCTGAATGTTTAATTAGTAACATTTTTATAAGTTATAATGAATAAAAAGTACTCTATTTTTAGTTTAATTAAAAATGCATTTTCTTACCATGAAAACTGGGAGAAAGCATGGAAAGATCCTCAACCAAAAAAGGAATATGATGCCATAATAATTGGTGGTGGTGGACATGGCTTAGCAACAGCATATTATTTAGCAAAAAAACATCAAATGAATAATATTGCTGTAGTTGAAAAAGGTTGGATAGGAGGAGGTAATACAGGAAGAAACACCACTATAATAAGGTCTAATTATTTATGGGACGCAAGTGCTGGACTATATGATCATGCTTTAAAAATTTGGGAAGGTTTATCTCAAGAATTAAATTACAATGTTATGTTTAGTCAAAGAGGTGTAATGAACCTAGCTCATAACTTACAAGATGTAAGAGATTTAAAAAGAAGAACTCATGCTAATAGATTGAATGGTATAGATGCTGTCTATCTAAATACAGATCAAGTTAAAAAATTTTGTCCGATTATTAATACCTCCCAGAGTATACGTTATCCTGTGTTAGGAGGTACCCTTCAACGTAGAGCAGGAACTGCCAGACACGATGCAGTTGCATGGGGATATGCAAGAGGTGCAGATAAAATGGGTGTTGATATTATTCAAAACTGTGAGGTTAAAAGTATAAAAAGAAATGGAGATACTGTAGAAGGTATTGAAACTACAAGAGGATTTATTAAAACAAATAAAATTGGTGTCGTGGCAGCAGGACATTCAAGTGTAATTGCTAATATGGCAGGACTAAAATTACCTCTTGAAAGTAAACCCTTACAAGCTTTGGTATCTGAACCTGTAAAACCAATTATAGACACAGTAGTAATGTCAAATGCTGTTCATGCTTATGTTAGTCAATCAGATAAAGGTGAGTTGGTTATTGGAGCTGGAACAGATGACTATGTATCTTATTCTCAAAAAGGAAGTCATGACATTGTAGAAGGAACATTGAATGCTATCTTAGAATTATATCCTATATTTAGTAGAATGAGAATGCTACGACAATGGGGTGGTATAGTTGACATATGTCCTGATGCGAGCCCAATAATTAGCAAAACTTCTATTAAGGGTTTGTACTTTAATTGTGGATGGGGTACTGGAGGGTTTAAAGCAACACCAGGCTCTGGAGATTTATTCGCACATACTATAGCAAATGATGAACCCCACAAACTTAACGCAGCATTTAATATTAATAGATTTGTAAGTGGCGACCTAGTAGATGAGCACGGTGCTGCAGCGGTTGCGCATTAAATGTTTATAATTAGTTGTCCTTATTGTGGTGAGAGAGAACAAAGCGAGTTTAAAGCTGGTGGTGAAGCTCACATCGTGAGACCTAAACAACCTACCGAGCTAAGTGATGATGAATGGGCTGAGTATCTTTTTATGAGAAAAAATATTAAAGGAATTCAATACGAAAGATGGAATCATATTCATGGATGTAGAAAATGGTTTAATTTAGTTCGGGACACATCTAACGATGAAATAAAATCAGTTTATAAAATGGGTGAAAAGCCACCTTCGATTTAACATGTCAAAAAACTTAAGGGTAAAAACTAGTAAATTTATCGATGAAACTACACGAATTTCATTTAAATTTAATAATAAAACTTATTATGGGTTTAAAGGTGATACTTTAGCCTCTGCCCTTTTGGCTAATAATGTTCATTTAGTTGGTAGAAGTTTTAAATATCATAGACCACGTGGAATAATGACAGCTGGTTCTGAAGAGCCGAATGCTATCGTTCAAATCAATGATGGAACAGCTTTAACAGAGCCTAATGCAAGAGCAACAGAAATAGAAATTTATGAAGGATTAAAAGCTTCAAGTCAAAATTGTTGGCCGAGTGTAAATTTTGATATTGGTGGTATAAACAATTTATTATCACCTCTCCTACCAGCTGGTTTTTATTATAAAACATTTATGTGGCCAGCAAGTTTTTGGGAGAAGTATGAATATTTTATAAGAAAATCAGCTGGTTTGGGGAAATCTCCTACTAAGCCAGACCCAGATATTTATGAACACAGGTATATTCATTGTGATGTTTTAGTGATTGGTGCTGGTATATCTGGGATAATGGCTGCCAAAACATCAGCTAAAAATGGATTAAAGACATTGTTAATAGAAGAAAAGCCAAATCTTGGTGGATCCACTATTTATCAAAATTCTGATCATTTTAAAATTAATAATCAAAATTCAAATTCGTGGTTAGAGAAAGAGATAAATGAAATAAAGAAAATTCAAAATTTAGAGATTAAAACTAGAACAAGCGTTGCAGCTTTTCATGGTTATAATTTTTTATTAGCTCGAGAAAATCTTACTGATCATTTACCTGTTGAACAAAGAAAAGAAAAAACAAGACATAAATTATTAAAAATAAGAGCAAAAAAAGTAATCTCAGCTACAGGATCAATAGAAAGACCAATGATATTTGATAATAACGATCGACCAGGAATTTTACTTTCGTCAGCAATTAAAAGATACACTGACTTTTTCGGAGTAGCTTGTGGAGAAAAAATTATTCTTTTAACAAATAACGATAGCGCTTATGAAACGGCTATTAGTTTAATTCAAAAAGGGATTAATATTGAGGCAATAATTGATAACCGTGAAGAAGTTGATTCTAAATTAATTTACGAAGTGGAAAAGAATAATATCAAAATTTTCAAAGGCTATACTGTAATAGATACATCAGGTTATAAAAAGATAAATAAAGTTTCTATTATGAAATTATCTAAAGATGGACAAAAAGTTGTGGGTTCTAAAATAAATTTATCCTGTGATTGTTTAGGCCTATCTGGAGGATGGACACCAGCTGTTCATCTATTTACACAATCTGGTGGAAAATTGAAATTTAGAGATGTAGATCAAGTTTTTATTCCAAATGTTTATCCATCAGATCAACTAAGTATAGGTGCTTGTAATGGAGATTTAACTTTAGATGAAATACTTTCAAACACATCTAATTCTTTAAAAAAATTTTTAAATATAAAAAATACCGAATATGAAAATCTTGAGGTTGTGTCCTCAACAAATAAATTTAAAAGAAATATATGGCTATTACCGTCTAATAAAATTTTAGGAAAAACAAAATCTTTTGTTGATTATCAAAATGATGCTACTGCTAAAGATATAAAACTAGCCCTTAGAGAAGGTTTTAGATCAATTGAACACGTAAAAAGATACACTACTACTGGTATGGGAACTGATCAAGGTAAACTAGGTAATATGCATGCACTTGGAATAATTTCTGAAACTGCTGGTGCTAAAATGGGAGAACTTGGTACTACAACTTTTAGACCTCCCTACACTCCTTTAACTTTTGGAACTATAGTTGGAAGAAATGTTGGAGAATATTTTGATACATTTAGAAAAACTCCAATTCACGATTGGCATGAAAAACATAATGCTGAATTTGAAAATGTAGGTCAATGGAAGAGAGCTTGGTTTTATCCAATAGAAAATGAGAATATGCATGACGCTGTTCAAAGAGAAAGTAAAGCAGCAAGAGAAAGTGCTGGTATATTAGATGCCTCTACACTTGGTAAAATTGATATTCAAGGAACAGATGCTTCCGAATTTTTAAATCGCGTGTATACAAATGCTTGGTCAAAACTAGCAATTGGTAAATGTCGATATGGTTTAATGCTCAATGAAGATGGTATGGTGTATGACGACGGAGTGACTACACGATTAGGTGAAAATCATTACATAATGACAACAACAACTGGTGGAGCAGCAAATGTTATGGGTAAATTAGAAGATTACCTTCAAACAGAGTGGCCAGAATTAGATGTTTATTTAACTTCAGTCACAGATCATTTTGCTACTGTAAGTGTTTGTGGTCCAAACAGTAAAAAAATTGTTTCAGAGGTTATTCCGGATTTAGATTTTTCAGATGAAAGTTTTCCTCATATGTCATTTATGAATGCTAAAATTGGTAAAATTAGTTGTAGAGTTATGAGAATTAGTTTCACAGGAGAGCATAGTTATGAAATTAATATCCAAGCTAATTATGGAAAATCAGTTTGGGAAAAATGCATGGAAGCTGGAAAGAATTACAATATTACGCCTTATGGTACTGAAACAATGCATTTACTTCGAGCTGAAAAAGGATTCATAATTGTTGGTCAAGATACTGATGCAACAATGACCCCAATAGATCTACAAATGGATTGGATAGTAAGTAAAAAGAAATATGATTTTATAGGAAAAAGATCTTTATATAGATCAGATACTATTAGAGAAGACAGAAAACAACTTGTTGGATTATTAACTGATAATCCTAATGAAGTTTTAGAAGAAGGAGCTCAAATAGTAGCCAATATTAATAAATCACCTGTTGAAATGTTAGGACATGTTACATCAAGTTATTATAGTCCTAATCTCAAAAAATCTATAGCACTTGGTGTTGTTAAAGGTGGAAAAAATATGATGGGACAAAAATTAATTATCCCAATGGAAAAAAAAAATATCAATGTAACTGTAGCTGATCCAGTTTTTTTAGATAAGGAGAATAAAAGATTAAATGCTTAATTATAATTCTGCACTTAGTGAAGATAAATCATATCAAGATCTTCAAATGAAGGAAATTAAACCTATTATGAAATTAATTATAAGAGGTAAAAAAAGAGAATTTATTTCTGCTGTAGGTAAATCATTAAATATTTTATTACCAACAGAATCTAACACTTCGTCGCAAAGTGAAAAATATACCTCATTATGGTTAAGTCCTGATGAGTGGATGATTTTTTCAAATGAAAAAATAGATAAAAATACAAACAATTATGAAACAGAAAAACTTTTAGATAAAAATATATCAAAAACAAATCTTGGTGCTGTTACTGATGTAACTGATCAATTTGTAATGATTAACCTTAAGGGTGATAAAATCTATGATTTGTTTGAAACTGGGTCTCCATTTAATTTTAATGAATTTAAAAATAAAAAAGGTTCAGTTACACAAACAATTTTAGCTAAAATTGATGTAATTATTCATAATCAGGATAAAAGCGAGGTAAATCTTTTTGTTAGAAGGTCTTTTTCTCAACATTTGTTCTCATGGATGAATGATAGTGCGTCAAGATTATAGTCTCATTTAAATTTTAAATAAGTTATTAAATAATATGAAAAAATTATTTTTAATAGCAATTTTTGCTTTTTTACCCTTTTCTTTGAGCGCAGAATCAAACTTAGATAAAATTTTATCCTCAGGTGTTTTAAAAGTTGGAACAACTGGTGATTGGGACCCTATGACAATGAAAGATCCAGCTACTAATAAGTATAAGGGATTTGATATCGATGTAATGAACGAACTTGCAAAAGATATGGGTGTTAAAATTGAATTTGTTCCTGCTGAATGGAAAACGATTGTTTCAGGCATTACTTCTGAGAGATATGATATTTCTACAAGTGTAACAAAAACTCCTAAAAGAGCTGAAGTAGCTGGTTTTACAGATACTTATTACAAATATGGAACTGTTCCGTTAGTTCTTAAAAAGAATTTAAAGAAATTTTCAACATGGGATTCATTAAATAATTCTAATGTTACAATTGCAACCACACTTGGTACTTCGCAAGAAGAAAAAGCAAAAGAATTTTTTCCTAAATCAAAACTAAACTCAGTTGAAGCGCCTGCTAGAGACTTTCAAGAAGTTTTGGCTGGTAGAGCGGATGGGAATATTACAAGTTCAACTGAAGCAAATAAACTAGTAATTAAATATCCACAATTAGCTATTGTTCCTGACGGAGAAAAAAATCCAGCTTTCTTAGCAATGATGGTTCCTAAAGGTGATGATAAATGGAACAGTTATGTTAACGATTGGATAAAAAAGAAAAAATCATCAGGTTTCTTTACTAAGTTATTAGGGAAATATAATTTAAAAAGTTTATAATCAATTAGTAATTAATATTTAATTCTTTATAAATCAGAATGTGAGAAATTTATTTTTTTTACTTCTGATACTACCTTTAACCTCATGTGGTAAAAGTGAACTTAATTGGTTGATTTTATCTCCAAACAATATTGAGGGATTAACTAATCTTAAATTTTTATTAAGTGGGATTACTACAACTATTTATATTTCAGTGGTATCAATTGTTATTTCAATGATTTTTGGTTTTATCGTTGCAGTCCCATCTTTAGCAAAAAATAAATTTTTAACTTATTTGAATATTGGATATGTTGAAATAGTAAGAGCTATTCCTCTACTAGTTTTAATCCTGTGGATTTATTATGGTTTGCCCATAATGACTGGAGTAAGCTTTAGCCCATTTGTTTCAGGAATTATTGCTTTATCAATAAGCGAAAGTGCATTTCAAGCAGAAATATTTAGAGCTGGAATAAACTCAATTAAAAAAGCTCAATGGGAAGCAGGGAGTTCATTAGGTTTAAATTTTTTTAGAAAATTGAGACTAGTTATTTTACCTCAAGCTATTAAAAATATTTTACCAGCAATTGGAAATCAATTTGTTTACGTATTAAAGATGTCATCACTGGTATCAATAATAGGTATTGGAGATTTAACAAGAAAAGCAAATGAATTGGTAGTTACAACTTATAGACCATTAGAAATCTATACTTTTTTGATACTTGAATATCTAATCTTGATATTAATAGTTTCCTATTTTGTAAGAAAACTTGAGAAGAAGTTAAAAAAAGATTAATTTTTTTTTCTATAATCCCATGGATATTCAAAATTCATAGACCACATACCTAGATTGTTTTCTCTTGCATAATTTTCATCATCTATAAACTTTTTAGAATATTTTCTATAAGCAAAAGCATAACCTTTTCTTACTAAATAAGATGACAAACTAAGATTATTTATAAAACATTCAGCTAAAGTTCTTTTGTACTGATCTTTGCCTTCTCTTATGCAGCTTATTTTACTTTTGCCAATTTTATCAATTAACAATTGTCTAGCTTCAATTCCACAAGGGATGACTTTATTATCTTTATTACAGGTTTGTTTAAGTTCTGGAGTATCTATACCAGTAAATCGTATTTTTTCTCCATTTAGATGAATAGTATCACCATCAATAACTTTAACTTCTACAGACTTAACATCGTTATAAGTAAGAAAAAAAAATATTAGACAAATGCTAATAACTAAAAAGAGGTTTATTTTGTTTAAATACATTATTTAAAAAATAACCAATAAATATTAAAACAACAACTCCCATTAACCAATTAGTTGCCATAATTGTATAAAAAATATCCTCGTAGTCACCACCTCTGATATTAATTACATACCACAAACTTAAAAAAGGAAACGCAGTTAATCTCAATATACTTAAATAAAGACTATATAGAGGTTTTTTAACAGCTTGAAATACAGCTGTAGTAATAAAGAACACTGGATAAATTGGTCCAATTAAAGCTGCGACTTTTAAATATATAGCTCCACTATTTACTGCCTCTTGATTATCAGTAAATAAAGAAACAAAAAATTCTGCACCAAAAAAAATTATTATTCCAGCAATAGCCATAAATGAAGAACCAAATAATAGAGCTTTAGTGTACAGTTCTCTAATTCTATCATAAGCTTTAGCTCCAAAGTTTTGGCCACCAATAGAAAGAACTGCTGTATTCAATCCAATAACTGGAAGTAAAAATACTTGTTCCACTCTTAACGCTGCTCCATAACCAGCTGTTGCTAAATCACCAAACTGACCAATGAAATATAGAATATTAAATATACCTACTCCAATAAATAACATACTAAACATTACAGGCACTGCTTGTTCTGTAAGTGGTTTTAAGTATTCAAATTTAGGAATAAAACATTTAGCTTTAAGATATTCTCTAATCTTACAATTATTTACTTTGTAAGCTAGATAGATTGTTCCAATTGATTGTGAAATTACAGTAGCTATTGCAAGTCCAGCAATACCAAAACCTGGAATAAAACCATATCCCCATATGAACAAAGGATTTAAAAAAATATTTAAGAAAAAACTAAATATTAAAACATTTCTATAACTTTTTGTATCCCCCTGAGCGTTTAAAGTTCCATTTAAAGAAATCTGAATCAATACAATAAAAGTACCATAAAATATGATATCTAAATATTCTCTAGTTAGTGCTATACCATCTGCGTCTGATCCCATAATACCTAGAAGATAATTTGATGCATTTAGACCAAACAGAGTCACAAATATTGAAACTGTTAATGCAAAAATTAGGGATTGTGCAACATACATCGATGCAACTCTTTCTTTTTTTTCACCAATAGAATTACCAATCAAAGCATTAGTAGCTGCTCCTAACCCAACACCAACAGCAATAATAGTAAAATAAATTGGAAAAGATTTTGCAATTGCACTTATAGCTTCGGCTGAAATTCTTCCAGCAAACCAAGTATCGACTAAATTATAAAAAGTTTGAAACAATGATCCAACACTAGCTGGAATGGTAACTTTTCTAAGTAATGACCAAATTGGATCTTTAGTTAATTTTATTGTTTTAGACAAAGTTATCCTTATTTAAATTCTTTTTGAAAAATATGTTTTTTCCCAGATAGTTTTGCTTTGTATATCTGACTTTGTCTCATTCTAAAACGTGATTTTTGAGTTTCGGTTAGCTTGTCATAACAATTTACACAAGAAACGCCTTCTTCAAACTTTTTAGATTTTTTATCTTTTGAAGAAATAGGCATTCTACATCCGCTACACATTGAATATGAGCCAATCTTTAAACCATGCTTTAGACTAATTCTATTATCAAAAACAAAGCACTCACCTTTCCATAAACTATCTTTTTTCTTAATTTTATTGAGATAGTTTAAGATCCCACCATTTAATTGATAGATATTTTTAAAACCCTTCTTTTTAAGATAAACTGAAGTTTTTTCACAACGTATTCCTCCAGTACAAAACATTGCTACAGGTTTATTCTTTTTAAGTTTATTTAAGTATTTTGGAAAATCTCTAAAATTATCAACATTTGGGTTTACTGACTTTTTAAATGTTCCAACTTTGTATTCAAATGGTTTTCTAGTATCAATAATGTGTGTGTCTTTATCTTTAATTAGTTTATTCCATTCTTTTGGGTCTAAATGATATTTAATATTTCTTTCTCTGGAATTTAATGTCAAATTCATTGGGACAACTTCCTTTTTAATTTTTACTTTAGGTTTATGAAATGGTTGAAATTTAGATTTAGACTCGTTGTTGTTATCGAAACGTTTAAATGAAAATAAAAATTTAATTTTTTTAATTGTTTTATCTATATTTTTGATACGACCAGATATGGTCCCATTTAATCCTTCTTTTGCAATAATTATTGTTCCCCTTATATTATTTAATGTAAGAAATTTTTGTAGAAGAACTTTATTTTTTTTTAAAGATTTAATCTTAATAAATTTATAAAAGCCAAAAACTTTAAACATTATAAAACTCTACATACAGTCATTCCATCACCCAATGGTATGATAATTTGTTCTACCCTTTTATCCTCAGATACAAATTTATTAAATTCTCTAATATTAATTGTGAATTTATCATCATTTTTTTCATCAATAACCTCACCATGCCATAAAACATTATCAATAATAATTAATCCACCTTGATTAATTAGTCCTAAAGATTTTTCATAATATTCTTTATAATTCATTTTATCTGCATCTATAAAAATCATATCAAATTTTTGATTTTTTAGTTCTTCTAAAGTATCAAGTGCAGGATTTATTATTGTTTTAATTTTATGATCCTGGTTAGCTTTTTTAAAAAAACCTAGAGCTACTTTGTTAGTCTCTTCATTTTTATCAAGAGCGATTAATTTTCCGTCATCAGGTAAAGCAAGTGAAATTGAAAGTGCACTTAGTCCTGTAAAAGTACCAATCTCAAGTACATTTTTAATATTTGAGACTTTTATTATCAAATGAAGAAAATGACATTGCGTAGGATCTATCTGCATCCTTTTGATATCACCTAAGGTTTTATTATATTCAATTATTTCTTGCTGAATGGGATTTAACTTTAAACCAAAATCACTAATATAATTTTGTAATTTCTCTGTGATATCAAGGTTTACACCCATTATGTTAAAGCTTTTTCTTTAATATCTCGTTTATTAATTGAGGATTAGCTTTACCACCAGAAGCTTTCATTGCCTGTCCAACAAAGAATCCAAATAATTTTTCCTTGCCTTGTTTATATTCAACAGCTTTGTCTCTGTTGTCATTAATAATTTTATCTATTAATGCTTCTAGTGCTTTAGGATCACTCTGTTGTTTCAATCCTTTTTCTTCAACAATTTTTTGTGGATCCTTATCTCCATCCATCATTAATTCAAATACTGTTTTAGCTATCTTTCCTGAGATTGTTCCATTCTTAATTAAATTCACCAATATCGCTAGATTTTTTGCACTTATTGGACTTTGAGAAATTTCTAAGTTTTTATTGTTTAGAATGGCGAATAATTCACCTGTAATCCAATTAACTGCTAATTTTATATCTTTATTCTTTCCCATCTTGGCCACAACTTCTTCAAAATATTTTGCTGTATCAATATCTGAAACTAAGATATTAGCTTCATAAGGCTTCAGTTTAAACTCATCAATAAATCTTTTCTTTTTATCATCTGGTAATTCTGGAATGTCAGTTTTTATTTTATTAACAAAATCATCAGAAACTTCTAATGGTAATAAATCTGGATCTGGAAAATATCTATAATCATGAGCATCTTCTTTTGATCTCATAGATCTTGTTTCATTTTTCTTTGTGTCAAATAATCTAGTTTCTTGATCGACCAACTTACCTTCTTCTAACAAATCAACTTGTCTATTAGCTTCGTATTCAATTGCCATTTGCATAAATTTAATTGAGTTAACATTTTTGATTTCACATCTAGTTCCAAATTCTTTTGAACCTTTTGATCTTACAGAAACATTAACATCTGCTCTCAATGATCCCTCTTGCATATTTCCATCACATGTTCCTAAATATCTCATTATCGATCTTAATTTTTTAATATATACACTTACTTCATCTGGAGATCTAAGGTCTGGTTTGCTCACGATTTCCATTAGAGCTACTCCAGATCTATTTAAATCTACAAATGTGTTTTGTGGGTCAAGATCATGAATACTTTTCCCAGCATCTTGTTCTAAATGTAATCTTTCAATTCCTACTTCTTTTTGGCCATCAGGCATATCTAAAATAACTTTACCCTCTCCTACTATTGGATCTTTAAATTGAGAAATTTGGTATCCTTGAGGTAAATCTGCGTAAAAATAATTTTTTCTATCGAATACAGAACGTTTATTGATTTTTGCATTAAGACCGATACCAGTTTTAATTGCTTGTTTAACACAAAATTCATTAATTACTGGTAACATTCCAGGGAATGCGGCATCAACTAAACTAACTTGTGTATTAGGTTCAGCTCCAAATTTAGTTGCAGATGTAGAAAATAATTTTGATTGTGAGGTAACTTGCGCATGAACTTCTAATCCAATTACAACTTCATATTGATTATCTTTTCTATTAATTAGATACTCTGATTTATTTTTATTCATTTAATCCACCAATCAGTTATCTTATTTTTAAAGTTAATTTTTTCCTCCATTGCATAAGCAATATTTAATATATTTTGTTCATCAAAAGCTTTACCAATTATTTGTAAGCCAAGTGGATATCCTTTAGTATCATGACCTGCTGGAATAGAAATCCCAGGCAAACCTGCTAAATTAACTGGTACAGTAAAAATATCGTTTAAATACATTGAAACTGGGTCATCTTTTTTTTCCCCTATCTTAAATGCCGAACTAGGAGTTGAAGGAGTTAATATTGCGTCTACTTTATTAAACACTTCATCGAAATCATTCTTAATTAATTTTCTAACTTTTTGAGCTTTAAGATAATAAGCATCATAATAACCAGAAGACAAAACATAAGTTCCAATCATAATTCTTCTTTGAACTTCAGCACCAAAACCTTCTGATCTTGTTTTTTCGTACATATCTATTAAGTTTTCACCTTTGGCTCTAAATCCATACTTAACACCATCATATCTAGCTAAGTTAGATGAAGCTTCTGCTGGTGCCACTATATAATAAGTCGGTAATGCATAGCTTGTATGAGGAAGTGATATATCAACAATTTCAGCCCCACAATCTTTTACATACTGAATACCTTTTTGCCAAAGTTCTTCAATTTCATGTGGCATTCCATCAACTCTATACTCCTTTGGTATACCAATTTTTTTTCCTTTAATATTATATGTTAATTCTTTACTATAATTATTTCTTTTAAAATCAATGGATGTAGAATCTTTTGGATCATAAGTACTAATTACTTCTTGAAGCAACGCACAATCTTTTACATTTTGTGCCATAGGGCCAGCTTGATCCAAAGATGATGCAAAAGCAACTATTCCATATCGTGAGCAACTTCCATAAGTTGGTTTTAAACCTACTGTTCCAGTAAATGAAGCTGGTTGTCTTATAGATCCACCAGTGTCAGTACCAATAGTTATTGGAGTTAATTGACCTGCTACAGCTGAAGCTGATCCACCTGAAGATCCTCCTGGAACTAAATCTTTATCAATCGGATTTTGAACATTACCAAAGAAACTAGTTTCATTAGAAGATCCCATTGCAAATTCATCACAATTTAATTTTCCTAAAAGTATAGCTCCTTCGTTCCAGATATTTTTTGTAACAGTAGACTCATAACTAGGTACAAAATTATTTAATATTTTACTTCCTGCTGTTGTACGAATATTCTGGGTACAAAATAAATCTTTAACTGCCATTGGTATGCCTGGTAATTTCAGATCTAAATTTGGTTTTTGATCAAATTCTTTAGCTTTTTGTAATGCAGAGGAATAATTTTCAGTGATATATGCATTTAATTTTTTTGATTTTTCAGATCTATTGATGAATGCTTTAGTAACTTCCTCTGAAGATAGTTTTTTATCTTTAATATTTTTGACTAATTCTGAAAGTGATTGTTTTGTAATATCAGACATTACTCAATAACCTTTGGTACAACAAAATAATCTTCATTATCTTGAGGTGAATTTTTAATTATTTGTTCTCGAATGTCCTTACTTTTTACTTCATCAGGTCTTAACTTAAGAGTAGTTTCAGCCACTGACGTCAGGGGTTCGACATTATCTGTTTTTAATTCATTAAGTTTCTCAATAAATTTAAAAATAGAATTTAAATCATCAGCTAATTTATCAGCTTTTTTCTCATTAACCGATATTCTTGATAATTTTGATATATGCTTTATTGTTTTAAGATCTATGCTCATATGCTATTTAAATATGACGCAAACTATCACTTAAGTTTAAAATATACAATATGATCACATTAGAAGAATTTAAAAAAAAACAGTTAGATAAATGTAGGTTAATAGGTTTAGACCTGGGTTCTAAAAGAATCGGAGTATCTATATGCGATGAAAAACAATTAATTGCTACACCTTTTAAAACTATTAACAGATCTACTTCTAAAAAGCTTATAGAAGAGCTTAAAAGTATTATTAAAGAAAATAATATTAAAGGTATTATTATTGGAAATCCTCTTAATATGGACGGTTCCTCAGGCAGTTCTGCTCAATCTGTAAAAGATACCTCTGATAATTTAGAGAAAAATATCAATTTACCTATTTGTCTATGGGATGAAAGATTATCAACTATTGGTGTTTTTAATATTTCTAGCCAATTAGATGTTAATGTGAGTAAAAGAGAAAAGAAAATTGATGAAAATGCTGCTGCCTTCATTTTACAAGGTGCAATAGATTTTCTTAATAATTAATGCTTGCTATTATAGAGCTTTATAGTTATAGAGTTGGTTTTAATGGCAATCCCAACTAATAAAGCTGTTAAAATTTCCCAAAAACATTTGTTAGGTATTCAAGATTTATCAATTAACGATGTAAATTTAATATTAGATGAAGCACATGCATTCATTAAAGTTAATCAAAGTAAAAATAAAAAAATAGACGCGCTAAGAGGAAAAACACAGATAAATTTATTTTTTGAACCATCTACAAGAACACAAAGTTCATTTGAATTAGCTGGAAAAAGACTTGGTGCAGATGTTATGTCAATGAATATTAGTAACTCTGCAATCAAAAAAGGAGAAACTTTAATAGATACAGCGATGACTTTAAATGCAATGCATCCTGATATTATTGTTATTAGACATCAAGATTCTGGTGCGTGTAATTTACTTTCTCAAAAAGTAAATTGTGCAGTCTTAAATGCTGGTGATGGGAGAAGAGAACACCCTACCCAAGCATTACTAGATGCATTAACAATTATTAATCGAAAAAAAAAAGTTGAAGGACTAAAAATTGCAATCTGTGGTGACATACTTCATTCACGTGTAGCGAGATCCAATATCTATCTACTTAATATGTTGGGTGCTGAAGTAAATATAATTGCTCCAACAAATTTGATGCCAAAAGAAATCAATAAGTTTGGTGTTAATACTTTTACAGATATGAAAAAAGGTTTGAAAAATTGTGACATAGTTATGATGTTAAGATTACAAAGTGAAAGAATGACAAGTTCTTATCTTTCTTCAAATCGAGAATATTATGAATATTACGGTCTTACTCCTGATAAATTAGAACATGCAAAACCAGATGCATTAATAATGCATCCAGGACCTATGAATAGAGGTATTGAAATCGATACCATCTTGGCTGATGATATTAATAAAAGTGTAATCAAAGAGCAAGTAGAACTTGGTGTAGCAGTGCGTATGGCTTGTTTAAAAATATTTTGTACATAAATGAAAAAACAATACTTTATCAACGCTAATATAATTGACCCACATAATTCTTTAAACGAATTTGGTGGATTAATTATTGGAGAAGATGGTAAAATTGAAGCTATTGGAAAAAAAGTTAATACTAATAATCTTCCTACAAGAGAAAAACCAATAGATTTAAAAGGAAAATACATATTTCCAGGACTTGTTGATATGCGAGTTTTTGTTGGTGAACCTGGTTATGAATATAAAGAAAATTTTAGAACTCTAAGTAATGCAGCTTTAGCAGGTGGTGTAACATCAGTTGTTACAATGCCAAATACTGATCCAATTATAGACAATGTATCAATTGTTGATTTTTTAAAAAGAAGAGGAAGAGATAAATCTAAAATAAACATCTTTCCTTGCGCTTCACTAACTAAAAATATTGAAGGCACAAACATGATAGAGTTTGGTCTATTACAAAAAAAAGGAATAATCGCTTTTACAGATGGCACTAAAACAATTCAAAATCCAAGATTAATGTCGAGAATAATGAATTCTGCAAAAGATCTTGGGTGTTTAATAATGCAGCATGCTGAAGATTATGAGCTTGCAAAAAATGGTATGATTAACTCTGGTATTATTGCTTCAAAACTAGGTCTATCCGGTATACCAGAAATTGCTGAGAGAATTTTGATAGAAAGAGATTTAACTCTATTGGAAAAAGTTAAATGTAGATATCATATATCACAATTATCTTCTCAGAAATCTATAGAAGTAATCAAGCAAAGAAAAGAAATAGTAAAATTTACTTCAGGTGTCTCTATTAACAATCTCTCATTAAACGAAAATGATATCGGTGACTTTAGAACTTTTTTAAAATTATCTCCACCTCTAAGAAGAGAAGAAGACAGAGTAGCTTTAGTTCAAGGAATAAAAGATGGGTTAATTGATGTTATTGTTTCTGATCACAAACCAGAAGATGAGGAGTCTAAAAGACTAACTTTTTCTCAAGCGGCTACTGGAGCATCTGGCATAGAGACATTACTATCTTTAAGTTTAGAACTTTATCATAATGGCTCTCTAAAATTAGAAACTATAATAAAAGCTCTCACATCTAACCCTGCAAAAATACTTAAAATAGATAAAGGAAATCTTTCAATCGGGAATGAGGCAGATTTATGTATCGTCGATATAGATAAACCATGGATTGTAAAAAAAGAAAATTTAATTTCAAAATCAAAAAATACATCGATTGAAGATAAAAAACTGCAAGGTAAAGTTGTAAATACATTTGTAAAAGGTAAAGAATTATTTAAGCTATAATATGGATATTTTTTTAATAGGTATGATTTCTTACCTTATGGGCTCAATACCGTTTGGTTTTATACTAACAAAGATTTTTTTAAAAAAAGATATTAGAGAAATTGGATCAGGAAATATTGGAGCAACTAATGCTTTAAGAACAGGAAATAAAAGTATTGGGTATGGAACATTATTTTTAGATATTTTAAAAGCTGTGGTGCCAGTAATTTATGTAAAAATTTTTTACCTAGATTTTCTATATGTTGCTTCTTTATGTGCTTTTTTAGGTCATGTATTTCCAATTTGGTTAAAGTTTAAAGGTGGCAAAGGTGTTGCTGCTTATGTTGGAATTTTATTTGCTTTAAATGTTTATTTTGGAATTATCTTTACTATTTCTTGGTTTATAACTTTTTTTATTTCTAAATACTCTTCTCTGTCATCTTTAGTAGGTGCAGCATCTATACCAATTTATTTATTAATTTTAGCTCAATTTGATAAGGTAATTTTTTTTACAATTATGTTTGTTTTGATATTTTTTACCCATAGAGAAAATATTAAAAGATTGAAAAACAAAGAAGAAACCAAGACAAAAATTTATTAAATTGACTATCTAAGTCTTTTGAGTAGTTTGTAGCTTATGAATTTGGTAATTGTAGAAAGCCCAGCTAAAGCTAAAACAATAAATAAATATTTGGGTGACAATTATAAAGTTTTAGCAAGTTATGGGCATATTAGAGACTTACCATCCAAAAACGGTTCTGTTGATCCAGATCAAGATTTTAAAATGGAATGGGAGGTTGACAGTTTTTCAAAAAAATATCTCAAAGAAATAACAGATGCCGCAAAAGACTCCTCTAAGATTATATTAGCTACTGACCCAGATCGTGAAGGTGAAGCAATTGCCTGGCACGTAAAGGAATATTTAAATGAAAAAAAACTTTTAAAAGACAAAGAGATCGAACGAGTAGTCTTTAACGAAATAACCAAAAAAGCTGTAATTCATGGAATAGAAAACCCAAGACAAATTGAACCACTTCTAGTTGATGCTTATATGGCTAGAAGAGCTTTAGATTATTTAGTTGGATTTAATATTTCACCAATACTTTGGACTAAATTACCTGGTTCAAAATCTGCTGGTAGAGTTCAATCTGTAGCATTAAAATTAATCACTGAAAGAGAACATGAAATTGAATCTTTTAAACCTGAAGAATTTTGGACATTGAGTGTAAAATTTCTTGATCAAAAAAATCAAAGTATAACAGCTAGTATCAATCAGCTCGATAACACAAAAATTGAAAAATTTTCGTTTAAAAATAAGGAAGAAATTAATAAAGCTATTTCAACTATTAACAAAAAAAAATTTAGTATTACTGATATTTCTAGTAAAATAGTAAATCGTAATCCATCAGGACCATTTACTACATCTACTCTTCAACAAACAGCCTCAAGTAGATTGGGTTTTGGCGCATCTAGAACTATGCAAATTGCACAAAAACTTTATCAAGGTATAGAGATTGAGGGGGAGACAATTGGTTTGATTACTTATATGAGAACTGATGGAACTAACTTATCCAAAGATGCAGTATCAGCTTTCAGAGATTATATTAAAAAAGAAATTGGTAATGAGTATTTACCTAATGAGGCTTTAAATTATTCAGGAAAAAAAGCTAAAAATGCACAAGAAGCTCATGAAGCGATCAGACCTACAGATATTATTAGAACTCCTCAAAGTGTTAAAAAATATTTAAGCACAGATCAAAATAAATTATATGACCTGATCTGGAGTAGAGCTTTATCTTCTCAAATGGAGTCAGCTAAGTTTGATAGAAACACCATAACCATAACATCAGATAATAATGATACTATTTGTAAAGCTAGTGGATCAGTCCTTGTATTTGATGGATTTTTAAGGATTTATAACAATCAGTCTAAAGACGATGATGAAAATATTTTACCATCTGTGTCTAAAGGGCCTGTTAATATCGAGGCATTGATAGATGAACAACATTATACACAACCACCACCAAGATTTTCTGAGGCTAGTTTGGTTAAAAAACTGGAAGAACTGGGTATTGGAAGACCATCTACCTATGCAAGCATTATTTCTACAATTGCTAATAGAGGATATGCTGAAATACTAAATAAGCGTTTTTTTCCTACTGATAGAGGTAAATTAATTTCAGCTTTTTTAGAAAAATTATTTGCAAAATATGTTGACTATAATTTTACAGCTGGATTGGAAGATCAACTAGACGAAATAACCACAGGAAAAGAAAGCTGGATAAAAGTTTTAGAGCTCTTTTGGAAAGATTTTAATAACAACGTTTCAGAGGTTAAAGAAAAAAGAACTAGAGAAGTCTTAGATTTGCTCAATGAAAGTTTAGGAAGTTTAGTTTTCGATAAAGATAAAGAAGGAAATATAGTAAGAAAATGCCAATTATGTAATAATGGAACTCTTAGTTTAAAAAATAGCTTTAGAGGTGGTGCTTTTATAGGTTGTTCAAATTATCCAGAATGTAAATTTACAAGACCATTATCTAAAGCAAAAGCTGCTGCGCAAGCACAATTGGCTGAACCAAAGTTTCTTGGGAAACATGAAAATGGTAATGATATATATTTGAAAAATGGAAGATTTGGACCCTATCTTCAGTATGAAAAAATCCCTACTGAAGTAGAGAACGAAAAAGCTTCAAAGAAAAAGAAAAAGAACAAAAAAGCTAAATCAGAAGTCAATGAACTATTAAAAAATGTTTCAATACCCAAAGGCTTAAAATTGGAAAATATTGATTTAGAAAAAGCTCAATTTTTATGTTCCTTGCCTAAATCTTTAGGAATAAATCCTGATAATCAAAAAGAAATTACGTTAAATACTGGAAGATTCGGTCCTTACTTAAAGTGTGAAAATAAATCAGCACGAATAGAAAATGTTGAGGAAATTTTTTCAATTGGTTTAAATAGAGCAATCACATTAATAGCAGAAGCTAAACCTGGTAGAATGTCTTCCTCAATGATCAAAGATTTAGGAGAACATCCTGAAGATAAAAAGCCTGTAAGAATAATGAAAGGACAATATGGTCCTTATATTAAATATAAATCTCTTAATGCAACAATACCTGAAGAAAAAGATCCTGCTGAACTGACTATGGAAGAAGCATTAATATTGATTGAGAAAAGAAAGGAATACGATAAAAATAAGAAATCAAAAAAAAGGAAATCAAAATGAATTATGAAGATAAATTAAAAGAACTTAATATAATTTTGCCTGAAGCTAAAGCACCAGTTGGAAATTATGTGGCAACAAAAATATCTGGTAAAATGTTATTTATATCAGGACAAATATCAATTGATGAAAATGGACAATTAATAAAGGGTAAAGTTGGAAAAGATTTAAATACAGAGGCCGGATACAATGCAGCTAAAAGATGTGCTATGAGTATTATTGCACAAGTTAAAAAAGCTTGTGCAGATGATTTATCAAAAATCAAATCATGTGTAAAATTAACTGGATTTGTAAATTCTACTGAAAACTATACTGAGCAACCAAAGGTAATTAATGGTGCTTCTGATTTAATAGCCTCAATTTTTGGTGAAGCAGGAATGCATACCAGAGCAGCTGTAAGTACAAATAGTTTACCCTTAGGTGTCTCTGTTGAAGTTGATGCAATTTTTGAACTAAATTAAATTTATCTACCAATACTATAATATTTAAAACCTTGATCTATGATCTTTTTTGGAGAGTAAATATTTCTCATATCATAAATTATACATTTTTTACCTTTTAATAAATTTTTAAAATTTATCGATTTAAAATCATTCCACTCTGTATGAATAATAACAAGATCACTCCCTTCTAGTGATTGTTTTATTGAATTCGAATTATAAACATTTTTAATTTTAGAAAATTCTTTTTTAAAACCAGTAGGATCATAATATTTAATTATAGCTCCTTTTTTAGAAAGTGCTGGTATCATTGTAAGACTAGATGAGTCTCTCATGTCATCAGTGTTGGCTTTAAAAGTTACACCTAAGAAAGTTATCTTTCTATTTTTAATTTTTTTATTTAAAATTTCGTATACTTTATTAAGTAAAAGATTTGATCTATTTTTATTTGATTTAATTACTGATTTGATTACGGATAAATTTATTGCAAATTTATCAGCTGTTGAGGTTATAGCTTTAGTATCTTTTGGGAAACATGATCCACCATAAGCTGGTCCCGCTCTTAGGAACCTGCTACCAATTCTCTTATCTAAGCCCATACCAATAGATATATCCTCAATATTAATTCCAGTTTTTTCACATAAATTTGCTATTTCATTTATAAAAGTAATTTTTGTAGCCAAGAAAGCATTAGAAGCATATTTGATTAATTCTGCTGCTCTTCTTGATGTTGTTAAGTATGAGGCACCTTTTGAAATTAAGGGGCTGTAAAGGTTTTTTAAAATTTTATTTGATTTTTTATCATTTGTTCCAATTACTATTCTATCAGGATATATAAAATCTCTGATTGCTTCACCTTCTCTTAAAAATTCTGGATTTGATATAATTGAAAATTTTTTTTTATTATTTTTTTTTAAAAAGATCTTTTCAATTTCATCACCTGTAGTTACTGGTACTGTAGATTTTGTGATTATTATCTTAAATTTATTAATTGATGAACTAATTTCTTTTGCTACATTAAAAATTTGGCTTAAATCAGCTTTACTGCTACCTTTTTTGGTTGGGGTTCCAACACAAATAAAAATGATATCAGACTCCTTAACTGATTTTTTAAGATCACTAGAAAAACTTAATCTTTTGTTTTTATAATTCTTGTTTACCAATTCAGATAATCCTGGTTCATAAATTGGAACTTTTCCTTTTTTTAATTTTTCTATTTTTTTAATATCTTTATCTACACAAATTACATCATTACCTAGATCAGAAAAACAGACACCACTTACCAACCCGACATACCCGGTTCCTATCATACACAATTTCATATCTTAGATATTTCCAAAGTTGAGTTAATATATCCCTGCATACTTCCACAGTCTAAATATTTTCCTGAAAAATTATGTGCTACAAATTTTTTATTCTGATTTATCAACAATTGTATTGCGTCAGTAATATGTATCTCACCACCTTTTCCTGGTTTTTGTTTTAATAATTTTGAAAATATAATTTTTGGTAGGATATATCTACCGATAACAGCTTGGTTTGATGGTGCTTTTTTAATCGATGGTTTTTCAACAACATCTTTAATAAGAAAGTTATTTTTATCTATTTTTTTTCCTAGTTTATAAATTCCCCATCTATTAACAGACTTTCTATTTACTTTCATGCTCGCAATTACCGAAGATTTTAATTTTTTATGTATATTGATCATTGATTTAGAGCAATTTTTTTTAATAATAAGATCATCAGGCAATAACATTAAAAAATATTTATCTGTTATATATTTTTTAGTTTTAAGAACTGCATCACCAGTTCCTAATGGTTTATTTTGATAAACAAATCTTATCATCTTCTTATATTTCAATATTTTTTTGTATTCTTTAATAATTCTAGGATCTTTTTTTTTTTTAATTATTTTTTTATAAAAAATATCATTATAAAAATAACTTTTTATCATTTGTTTTTTTTTAGAAATTATGAAAATAATTTCTTTAATCCCGGCTTCTATACATTCGTCTAAAATATATTCAATTCCTGGTTTTCCATTAATTGGTAAAAGTTCCTTTGCAAATACGCTAGTTAATGGAAGTAAACGTGTTCCCAAACCCGCTAATGGAATAATTGCTTGTTTAATCATTTAAATGTTTTACTTATTAAAATGTTTTATACAAATGAAAATTTTATTAAATAAAGATGATTTAAATGAGGCACTATTTAGAACCTCAAAATTAGGATTTGTGCCAACTATGGGGAGCTTACATAAGGGTCATATTTCATTAATTAAAAAATCATTAAAAGATTGTAATAAAACTATAGTTAGTGTCTTTATCAATCCAAGACAATTTAATAATAAAAGAGATTTTAATAAATATCCTAGAAATTATAAAAAAGACTTATCAATTTTAAGAAAGTTGAAAGTTGATTATGTATTTTTGCCAAATAAAAAAGATGTCTATTCTTCTAAAAGAAAAACTCAATTCAAACTTAATAAAAAAGAAAGAATATTATGTGCAAAATATAGAAAGGGACATTTTGAAGGTGTCATTGATGTAATGGAATGTTTAACAAAAATCATTAGACCAAAAAAAATTTTTATGGGTGAAAAAGATTTTCAACAATTATTTTTAGTAAAAAAATATATTGAAAAGAAATATAAAATCAAAATAATTTCTTGTAGAACCATCAGAAATTCAGAGAAATTGGCACTTTCTTCTCGAAACAAACTATTAGATAGCAGAGAGTTAAACAAAGCAGGTAAAGTTGCTAGAAATATTATTAATTTTAAGAAAACAATTAAAAATAAAAAAAATATTAAAAAATTAATTAAAATTAAAAAAAATGAATTAATTAAATCATACAGAATTAATATTGAGTATTTTGAGTTAAGAAATAAATTTAATTTGAATTTATCAAATAAAATTAAAAATTCAAAAATATTTATCGCTTATTATATTAATAAGATAAGATTAATTGATAATTTTTAGTTTCTATAAAAAATAAGCACCGACTCCTAAAAATGAAACAAAACCAATCACATCAGTAATTGTGGTTACAAAAACACTTGAAGCAATAGCAGGATCAATATTCATTTTTTTTAAAGTTACTGGAACTAAAATTCCAAATAATCCAGCAACTATCATTGTTAATACCATAGATATTGAAATGATTAATGATAATTGAATATCTTGGAACCATAATTGAACTATGAAAGAACTTATTATTGCAAAAATAATTCCATTTAAAATCCCAATATTAAACTCTTTTAAAATATTTTGGTTAAAATTATTTCGTGTTAAATCATTTGTAGCAAGAGTCCTTACCGTTACAGCTAAAGTTTGCATACCTGCATTACCACCCATTGAAGCAACAATAGGCATTAAAAATGCTAGTACAACCATTTGTTCAATTGTAGCACCAAATAAACTAATACAATAAGTTGCTAAAAAAGCTGTAAAAAGATTTAATAATAACCAATTAAATCTTCTCTTAGTTTTAGTTAATACACCATCTGTAATTTCTTCGTCACCTACTCCTGCTAATCTAAGTGCATCTTCTTCTGCCTCTTCTTTTAATACAGTTAAAACATCATCTGAAGTTATCATGCCAACTAGTTTATTAGTTTTATCAACTACACAAGCTGAATTTAAATTGTAATTTTCGAATAAATTTCCAACTTCTTCTCTGTCCATATCAACTGGAATTAAGAATGATGAATCTTCCATTATAGATGACATCTTTGACTCTCTCGGTGTTCTTAAAACTTTAGATGAGGGGACAGTTCCAATTGGTTTAAAATTTTCGTCTACAATATAAATTTCTAAAAATTGTTCTGGTAAGTCTTTGTTTTCCCTTAAATAATCAATAGTTTGACCTACTGACCAATTACTAGGTATTGCAGTAAATTCTCTCTGCATAATCCTCGCTGCACTGTCTTCTGGATAACTAAGACCCTCTAATAATGCAAAACGATCTTTAGGTGGTAATGAACTTAAAATTGAATTCTTATCTTTTTCATCAACATTTTCTAAAATAGCTATAGCATCATCTGATTCTAGATTTTTAAGTATTCTAACTATAGCTTCAGACGAAAGATATTTAATTATCTCTGATTGTACCGACTCATTCAATTCAACAAATACCTCAGGATCAATCTTGAAATTGTTTAATTTTATTAAATTTTCTCTATCATTTTGACTTAAATGTTCAATAATATCAGCTGCATCAGCAGGGTGCATTTCTTTAAATGAGTTGGTAATAAATAACGCATCGCTAGAAGCAATTTTATCTGTAACTACTTTTATGTATTCTTTGTTAAATTCAAAATTGACTTTTTTATCTTTTATTTTTTTTATTAAAGTCATAAATATACCTATTATTTAGTCGGAACTTTTAATACAAAATATAAAGAATACAATTTTTAAATGAATATAGAGATCAAAAAGTCAAAAAAACCAGTAAAATACGAAACTGCCTTAAAGTTCATGGAAACAAGACTGTTGGAAATTCATAATAATAAATCAAATGAATTAATATGGATTTTAGAGCATGAGGATATTTATACTGCTGGGACCAGTTATAAAGAAAATGAAATAATAGATAAATCTATCAAAATTTTAAAAACAAATAGAGGGGGTAAGATTACTCACCATGGTCCAGGACAACTTATTTGTTATTTTGTAATTGATTTAAAAAAAAGAAATAAAGATATTAGAAAATTTATTTCCTCAATTGAAAGAACAATAATTAATACTATAAAATCATACAATATAAATACTTTTGCTGATAAAAAAAATATTGGTATTTGGTATAATGATAAATTTGAAACAAAAAAAATTGCTGCTATTGGTGTTAGAATAAGTAGATGGATTGCCTATCATGGTTTTTCAATTAATATAAATAATAATTTAACAAAATATCAATCTATAGTTCCATGTGGAATAAGAGACAAAGGGATAACAAATCTGAAAAAGATTGTCGATCAAGACTACAGCAATCTACAAAATAAATTAATTGACAATTTTTTAATTAATCTAAGAAATTAAGTCTTTTAGTCTTTAAAAGATTTTTAAAATAATCGGGTAATAAAGCTTTGTAAGTATATTTTTTATTTTTGATCATAAATTTTATTTGATAAGAATGAAGCATTAAATTTTTGTTAATACCTCTTGTTGAATTTGATGATCTATATTTTTGATCACCATAAATTGAATGGCCGATGTTAAATAATTGTTTTCTAAGTTGATGTTTTCTTCCTGTTATTGGTCGCATCTCTACTAAACTTGAATTAGAATTTTTATCAATGATCTTAAAAATTGTTTTTGCTTTTTCAAAAATTCGTTTTTTTTTATCATAACGTAACAAATCATCATTCCATTCACCATAATTTTTTTCAATTTCACCGTGGCATATTGCTAAATATGTTTTATGAACTTTTCTTAATCTAAATAAAGATGTTAATAATTGAGCTGTCTCTCTATTTTTTGCAATAATAAAAACCCCAGATGTATCTTTATCTAATCTATGAACAGAAAATGGTTTTGTTTCTCGAAAAATTTCACTTTTTGCAAAAATATCAACTAAATTTTTTTTTGATTTTGTACCACCTTGAACTGAAATGCCAGAACTTTTATTCAAAACAATAAAATCTTCATTATCATCTATGATTAAATTTTCATTAGCTTTAATTACTTCATCTGATGGAATATAATTAATTTTTTTTTGGTATATTTTTTCCTCAAATTTAAAATTAAATATTTCAACTTTATCATTAGTTTTTATTTTATAAGAACTTTTAATTTTTTTTTTATTAATTTTTATTTTTCCAGCTCTTAATGATTTTTCTATGAGACTTTGTGGAATTTTACCTAATTTATTTCTTAACCATCTATCAATACGCATGTTATTAAACGTTGTATCAACGATATAACTTTTAGGCATTTAAATTGGTATATTAAGCTGTAGCTAATTTTTTATCTTCTTTTTTAGAATCTTCCTTAATTTTAGGAGTTTCTTTTTTCTTTTTATCTAATCTTTTTGCCTCAACATCTCTGTCAACAAATTCTATAATTGCCATAGGTGCATTGTCACCATATCTAAAACCTGCTTTTATAATCCTCGTATAACCACCATTTCTTTTTTCATATCTTTTTGAAAGAGTTTTTTTTACTTTATTTGCTGATGTTGTATCTTGTAATTTTGAAACTAATAACTTAGATGTTTGTAAATTATTTTTCTTACCCAATGTGATAATTTTATCAGCCTGAGGTTTCAAAAATTTTGCTTTTGGCAAAGTAGTTTTAATCTGTTCATATTTAATTAACGAATTTAACATGTTTTTAAGTAATGCTTTTCTATGTTCAGAAGTACGATTTAACTTCTTATTTGCCATGCCGTGTCTCATTATATAGCTTCCTCTAGTTTTTTAGACATTTCAGCAATATTATCAGGAGGCCAATTTGGAATTTCCATACCTAGATATAGAGACATACCTGTTAAAACCTCTTTGATTTCATTTAAAGATTTTCTTCCAAAATTTGGTGTTCTTAACATTTCACCTTCAGATTTTTGAACTAAATCACCTATATAAATTATATTATCATTTTTTAGACAGTTCATTGATCTCACAGATAATTCAAGTTCATCAACTTTTCTAAGAAGATTTTTATTAAACTCTGGCTCAGAAGAAACTTCTTTTACAGGGGCTTCAACTGGTTCATCAAAATTAATAAACATTTTTAATTGATCTTGGAAAATTCTAGCAGAATAAGCAATGGCATCTTCAGCTGATATTGATCCATTTGTTTCTACTTCCATTGTAAGTTTGTCATAGTCAAGAGCTTTACCTTCTCTTGCTGTACTTACAGAATAAGAAACTTTTTTAACTGGACTATATAAAGAGTCTATAGCAATAAGTCCTAATGGTGGTTCTTCTGGTTTATTTAAATCAGCTGGAACATAACCTTTTCCGGTATTAACATTCATTTCCATATGAAAATTTGTATTTTCATCAAGATTACAAATAACAAGATCTGGGTTTAAAATTTCAACATCAGCAACTGCTGAAATATCAGATGCTTTAATTTCACCAGGGCCTTTAGCGTCTAAAACTAGTTTTTTAGTTCCTTCAGAAGAACATTTTAATGCTAAAGATTTTACATTCAAAACAATATCCGTCACATCTTCTCTAACACCTTTTATAGATGTAAATTCATGTAAAACTCCATCAATTTGTATAGACGTTACAGCAGCACCTCTTATCGAAGAAAGTAAAATTCTTCTTAAAGAATTTCCTAAAGTAAGGCCATAACCTTTTTCCAATGGTTCAGCAATAATTTTTGCATTTGTCAAATCATCACTCATTTTCACATCAAGTTTTGTAGGTTTTATTAGTGATTTCCAATTTTTGACGTTTACATTTTCTGTTTCCATTAAACTCTCCTTTTTTTTGGTGGTCTTGTGCCATTATGAGGCATTGGTGTTGTATCTTTAATAGACAAAATTTTAAAACCTCTTGCTTGTAATGCTCTTAGAGCAGTTTCTCTTCCTGATCCTGGGCCTTTTACTTCAACAGATAAAGTTTTCATTCCATAATCTAAAGCTTTAGAGGCAGCTGCATCAGCAGCTATTTGTGCTGCGTAAGGAGTTGATTTTCTTGATCCTTTAAAACCTTTTTGTCCAGCTGAAGCCCATGAAATTACATTTCCATTAGTATCAGCTATTGAAATTATAGTATTATTAAAAGTTGACTGAACGTAAGCAATACCATTTAAAATGTTTTTTTTAGTTTTCTTTTTTTTTGAATATGAACTTTTTTTTATTTTTTTAGAAGACTCATCAGACTTTTGATCTTTAACATCTACTTTATCATTTTTTGCCATATATAATTATTTTTTAAGTGGTGTTAATTTTTTTCCAGCAATAGCAATGGCTTTACCTTTTCTAGTTCTAGCATTACATCTAGTTCTTTGACCCCTAACTGGTAATTTTTTTCTATGTCTTGTACCTCTATAACAAGCAAGATCTATTAGTCTCTTTATGCTCAAAGAGTAATCTCTTCTTAAATCTCCTTCAACTTTAAAATTTTGATCTATATATTCTCTAATTTTTAAAATTTCATCATCAGTTAATTCATTTACTCTCTTTTCTTTTGGAAATTTTAATTCAGAGCAAATTTGTTTAGAAAATTTATCACCAATCCCATAGATATAGGTTAAGCCTATATGAACAAGTTTATTTTGTGGAATATTGATACCTGCGATACGAGCCATAAATTTTGAGATAATTTGAGCCTTTTATATAAGAAGTTCTTTTAAAGTCAACGTCTTATACATTAATAAAAGTCTCGATTTTCCTTGTAATTTCGTCAATTTCTTGCGTTCCATCAATCTCATGAAAATTAAGGTTTTTAGAATAGTAATCTAGAACAGGTTTAGTTGTTTCCATATATGTATCATATCTTTTTAAAATAGTATTTAAACTATCATCTGATCTTTTTTCTAAAACTTTTCTTTTTTCAATTCTTTTTATTATTGTTTCTTTATTCACATTTAGAAAAAAAATAAGATTTATTACTTGTTTTGAGTCATCTAATAATAAATCTAAATTTTTAGCTTGAGAAAGTGATCTTGGGTATCCATCAAATATTAATTTACCTTTTTTTTTAGGATCAAATACTATTTTCTTGATCAAGTTGTTAACTATTTCGTCACTTACAAATTTTCCATCATTCATATCGTTAATTATTTTTTTTCCAATGTTTGTGTCGCTTTTAATTTCATTTCTTAATATTTCACCAGTAGAAATTTGAAAACATTTTAATTTATTCATTAAAAATTTTGCCTGTGTACCTTTGCCAGCACCAGGAGGTCCGAATAAAATAATATTCACTTATTATCTGCCAAATTTAGTTTTCTTAATAAGCTGTTCATATTGTGCGCTCATAAGTCTTGTTTGGATTTGTGTTACTGTATCTATAGCAACAACTACTACAATCAATATAGATGTACCACCTAAATAAAATGGAATAGGATAATTTGCAATTAGAAATTCTGGCATCAAACATACCAATGTTAAATAAAGTGCTCCGATAGTTGTTAATTTAGTTAGAATATTTTCTATATATAACGCGGTACTCTCTCCAGGTCTTATACCAGGAATAAATCCACCATATTTCCTAAGATTATCAGCTGTTTCAGTTGGATTAAAAGTAATAGATGTATAAAAAAAAGTAAAAAAAATTATTCCTGATGCATATAAAAGCATATAGAGTGGTTGTCCTTGAGTAAAGTACGAACTAAAATTTAAAAAAGTTTCATTATCAGAAAAGTTAAAATTTGAAAAAGTTACTGGTAGTAACAGCAGTGCTGAAGCAAAAATAGCAGGTATTACTCCTGCTTGATTTATTTTTAAAGGTAAGTGAGATGACTCTCCACCATACATTTTATTACCCATTTGTCTTTTTGGATAATTAATCAAAATTTTTCTTAAAGCTCGTTCCATAAATACAATAAATAATATTGTTAAAATTAAAAGTATAAATATTGTTAGAATCATCAAAGTTGAAACTGCACCAGTTCTACCTAATTCAAATGTAGTCACTAAAGCTCTTGGAATTTCAGCGACTATTCCAGCAAAAATAATTAGAGATATTCCATTACCTATACCTCTTTGTGTGATCTGTTCTCCAAGCCACATTAAGAATATTGTCCCAGCTACAATTGTAGTTACGGTAGAGATTTTAAAAAAAAGACCTGGATTTATTACAAGATTTGCAGAAGACTCCAAACCAACAGCAAGTCCATATCCTTGAACAGTTGCTAATAAAACAGTTCCATATCTTGTAATTTGAGTTATTTTTGCTCTACCAGTCTCTCCCTGCGATTTTAAATTTTTAAAATAATCGGAAACACCTGTTAATAATTGAACAATGATTGATGATGAAATATAAGGCATAATACCTAAAGCAAAAATTGCCATTCTACTTACTGCCCCACCTGCAAAAACATTAAACATGCCAAGTAAACCTTTTTGATTTCCAGCCATTAAAATTTTAAGTTGTTCTGGATCAATACCTGGAAGAGGTACAAATGTACCAAATCTGTATACTGCTAAGATACCGATGGTAAATAATATTCTGTTTCTTAAATCATTTGTTGAAGAAGAGGCACTCATTTTTTAAAAATAAATTATTTTTTTAATTGTATTGATCCACCAATTTTCTCAAGTTTTTCTACTGCAGACTTAGAAGCTAAATTTGCTTCAATATTAATCTTGTCTTTAATTTCACCTGTACCTAATATCTTTAATTTAGTAGAATTTTTGTTAATTAATTTTAGTTTTTTAAGAATACTAGAGTTAATAACATCATTAATTTTTAATGTTTTTTTATCAATATAAAATTGAATTTTTTCTAGGTTTAAGATCGCTATATGTTCGTTAGAAATTGAATTAAAACCTCTTTTGGGCAAACGTCTATATAACGGCATTTGACCACCCTCAAAACTTTTTATTGAAACACCAGATCGAGATTTTTGACCCTTTACACCTCTTCCTGAAGTTTTACCTTTTCCAGAACCGATACCTCTACCAACTCTTATTTTGGTTTTATTCATTTTTTCTCTATTATTTAATTTTGTCATTAGCCTCTTTTTTCAATAATTTCTGATATTTTTTTATTTCTTACTGCTGAAATATGTTTTGGTGAATTTTGCTGCATTAAAGCTTTTATAGTTGCTCTTATAACATTATGTGCGTTTGATGTACCCATTGATTTAGCAACGATATCTTTTACACCTAATACTTCACATACTGCTCTAACTGGACCACCAGCTATTATACCAGTACCTTTAGATGCTGCTCTTAAAATAATTTTGCCAGAACCGTCTTTTGCTTTAACATCATGATGTATTGTTCTTCCTTCTCTTAATGGAATATGGATTAGTTTTCTTCTAGCCATCTCATTAGCTTTTTTAATAGCATCAGGTACTTGTTTGGCTTTTGCATGAGCTATTCCAATTCTTCCAGCTTGATTTCCTACTACAACTAAAGCTGAAAAACCAAATCTTCTTCCCCCCTTAACAACTTTAGTGATTCTATTGATGTGGACCAATTTTTCTAAAATATCATCCTTTTTTTTATCTTTATTATTATCCATAATTAAAAATCCATTCCATTCTTACGAAGTGTTTCAGCAAAAATCTTTATACGACCATGATATTTGTAAATACCTCTATCAAAAAAAATTTTTGTTATTTTTTTTTCTTGTGCTTTTTTTGCAAGTTTTTCTGCAACAATCTTTGATAATTCTGATTTATTGACTCTAGAACCTGATTTTATATCTTTTTCGATAGAAGATGCTGATAATAAAGTAATATTTTTATTATCATCTATAATTTGAGCTGAAATATTTTTAGCAGATCTGGTAATACTTAATCTAAATCTATCCTTGGATGCTACTTTCTTTAATTTATTGCTAACTCTAAATCTTTTTCTTATACTAGTTGTTAATTTCATTATTTTTTCTTTCCCTCTTTTTTTAATATATGTTGACCCTTTTCTCTAACACCTTTGCCTTTATAAGGTTCAATTTTTCTCAAAGTTTTTAATTTTGATGCAATAACACCAACTAATTGTTTATCAGAACCTGAAATTTTTAAAGTTGTCTGTTTTTCCACTGCAATTTTTATTCCTTCAGGAATATCAAAATTTATATCATGACTATAACCAAGTTGTAGGTTTAGTTGGTTGCCTTTTAATGCAGCTCTATAACCAACACCAACTAACTCAAGCGTTTTTTCATATCCTTTGCTTGATCCAATTACAGCATTATTTATCAAACTTCTATTCATTCCCCATAGTCTTTTTGTATTTTGATCTATCTTTTTTGGATTAATTGAAATTTCTTTCCCATCTTTAATATCAAGATTAAACATTTCAAGATCTATTCCTATAGATTTTTTTCCAAGTGGACCTTCAATATTTAAAATATTACCAGCTAAAGCCACTTTTACTTTTTCTGGAATAGTTATATTAATTTTACCAATTTTAGACATAGTTAAAATACCTTACAAATTATCTCTCCACCTACTTTTTGTTTTCTTGCATCCATGTCGGTCATTACTCCTTTGGGAGTTGATATGATTGCTATTCCTAGACCGTTGTTTATCTTTGGCAAACTGTCTGCACTTGAAAAAATACGTCTGCCTGGTTTCGAAACCCTTTCAAAATTATTAATCACAGGATTACCTGAATGATATTTCAATTCTAAAGATAATGTAGGTTTTTTTTCATTACTTGAAACTTTAAAATCTTTTATAAACCCCTCATTTTTTAAAATATCTGCAATCTTTGTTTTAAAATTTGATGATGGTAATTCTACTTTTTTATGACTTCTAGCCTGAGCATTTTTTACTCTCGCTATCATATCACCTATTGGATCACTTAAACTCATATATTCCTTTCTACCAACTTGATTTAACCAAACCTGGTATTTTTCCTTGTAAACCTAATTGTCTTAAAGCAATTCTTGAAATTTTTAATTTTCTATAAACGCCATGTGGTCTTCCTGTTATTTGACATCTATTCATAATTCTATTTTTTGCAGAATTTCTTGGTAATTTTGCTAATTTTTGTTGGGCTTTAAATCTTTCTTCTAATGTGAGTTTCTTATCCATTACTATTTTTTTTAATTTTGATCTTTTTTGATAAAACTTATTAGAAAGTTTTATTCTTCTATTATTTTTATTAATGGAGCTTAATTTAGCCATCTTAGTTGTCTCCTTTTTTTATGAATGGAAAATTCAATTTTTCTAATAAAGCAAAACTATGATCTCTACTTTTTGATGAAATCACAATTATTATATCTAATCCTCTAACTTTATCAGCCCTATCAAAACTTACTTCTGGAAAAATAATATGTTCTTTAATGCCAAAAGTATAGTTTCCAAATTTATCAAAACCTTTTGATGATAGTCCTCTAAAATCTTTGATTCTAGGTAATGCAATATTAACTAATCGATCTAAAAATTCATACATTCTATTTTTTCTTAAAGTTACTTTTAGACCAGCATTTGTTCCTTTTCTTGTTTTAAAGTTGGCAACGGATTTTTTAAATTTTGTCACTACAGGTTTTTGACCTGTTATTTTAGCCATATCTTCTTCGCAGGATTTAAGTATCTTTGAATCATTTCCGTCGAGTCCTAAACCCATATTTAAAATAATCTTCTCTATTTTTGGCCCCATATATAAATTTTTAAAACCAAATTGATCTTTTAATGAAGGTTGGATTTCTTTTAGAAATAATTCTTTTAATCTAGGAGTCATTATTTTTTAATCTCTTTTTTTTTTTTATCTGGTTTATTAACAACTAATTTTAAATTTGAAATATCAATAAAACTCTCTTTAGAAAAAATTCCGCCTTTTTTTTCTTTTGTAGTTTTAATGTGTTTCTTCACCATATTTATATCTTTTACTTTTGCTCTATTGCTTTCTCTGTCAATTTCTATTACTTCACCTTCTTTTTTTTTATCTTTACCAGCTAAAACTTTTACTTTTAAACCTTTTTTAATCATTAAAGTACCTCTGGTGCTAGTGATATTATTTTCATTTGACCTCTATTTCTTAATTCTCTTGTTACTGGACCAAAAATTCTAGTACCCACTGGTTCACCTTTGTCATCTACTAATACTGCTGCATTATTATCAAACTTTACTTTTGATCCATCATCTCTATGAATTCCCTTTTTTACTCTAACAACAACTGCTTTATGTACTGATCCTTTTTTTACTTTTCCTTTTGGAATTGCTTCTTTTACAGCTATCACTATCGTATCACCTATACTAGCATACCTTCTTTTAGAGCCTCCAAGTACTTTTATACATTCAATTTTTTTAGCTCCAGTGTTATCAGCAACCTGTAATTCTGTTTGAACTTGTATCATTACTATTTATTATTCTCCATTACTTGAAATTTTTTATTTTTTGAAAAAGGTTTACTTTCAATAATAGAAACTTTATCTCCTGTTTTGAAAGTATTATTTTCATCATGTGCGTTATATTTTTTTTTAACTTTAATAACTTTTTTTAATACAGGATGAGAAAATTTTCTCTCAACCATTACTGTGATAGTTTTATTCGGTTTATCGCTTACCACAACTCCTGTTAAAATTTTCTTAGGCATTTATTTTATCCTTTAATGTTGTTTTTAATCTAGCTATAGTTTTTTTTATTTCTCCTATTTTTGCTGGATTTGTAATTTGAGAATTAATTTTTTGAAATCTAAAGTTAAATAAGTCTTTTTTTAATTTATCAATATTTTTCACAATTTCGTCTTTAGATAATTTTTTTATTTCCTGTTTTTTCATTATGAAAATCTCTTAATTGTTTTTGTTTTAATAGGTAATTTGGCAGATGCTTTATAGAGAGCTTCTTTAGCAATTTGTTCAGATACTCCATCTACTTCAAATAATATTCTTCCTGGTTTTACACGGCATGCATAATACTCAGGTGACCCCTTTCCTTTACCCATACGAACTTCAATTGGTTTTTTTGATACTGGTATATTTGGAAAAACTCTAGTCCACACCCTACCTTGTCTTTTCATGTGTCTTGTTAGAGCAACTCTAGCAGCTTCAATTTGTTTTCCTGTAACTCGATCAGGTGACATGGCCTTTAATGCGTAAGCACCATAATTTATAAAATTGGCCCTTGGAGCATTACCATGAATTCTACCTTTATGAGCTTTTCTCCACTTTGTTCTTACCGGCTGCAGCATATCTTTATTTAACCTCTTTTGGTGTTATTTTATTTGTTTCTTGACTGAACTCTTTAGCAAAAACTTCACCTTTATATATCCAGACTTTAATTCCTATAATTCCATAAGTTGTTAAAGCCTCTGCTTCAGCATAATCTATATCTGCTCTTAAAGTATGTGATGGTATACTTCCATCTCTTAGCCATTCAGTTCTAGCAATTTCATTTCCTCCGAGTCTACCGCTACATGACACCTTAATACCTTTGGCACCTAATCTTAAACATGATTGCATAGCCCTCTTCATTGCTCTTCTGTAAGAAATTCTTTTTACTAATTGTTGTGCAATATTTTCTGCAACCAAATAAGCATTTGTTTCAGGTTTTTTAACTTCTTTAATGTTTAGTGTTACTTCATTTTTTGTAAACTTTGAAAGATTATTTTTAATCTTATCAATATCACTACCTTTTTTACCAATAACAAACCCAGGTCTTGAAGTGTAAATCGTAACATAACATTTATTAGAAGTTCTTTCTATCATGACTTTAGAAACTCCAGAATTTATAACGTTCTTTTTAATATATTCTCTAATCTTAAAATCTTCGATTAGATAATTTCCAAAATCTTTTTTCTTTGCATACCATACAGAGTCCCAGCCTCTGTTGACACCTAAACGAAAACCAACTGGATTAACTTTTTGTCCCATGACTCTCCATTTTTTTTGACTCAGATAAAATTATTGTAACGCTTGAATAAGGTTTTAATATTGGTGCTGCTCTACCTTTTGCTCTAGGCCTAAATCTTTTCATCGTAATTTTTTTTCCACAGTAAGCTTCTTTTACAATTAAACTGTCAATGTCATATTGGAAATTATTTTCTGCATTTGCTACAGCAGAACTAATTGTTTTTCTTATATCTTTAGTAATTCTTTTTTCAGAAAATTGTAAGTCTCTGATGGCTATATCTACTTTTTTTCCAACTATTCCTCTCAAAATTGGATTAAGCTTTCTTACGCTAGATCTAATATTATTGTTAACAGATCTCACTGTTTTTCCCTTATTTTTATCAATTTTTTTTTTTTTACTCATATTTATTTCTTGTCACCTTCTTCTGCAGGTTTAGCTTTTTTATCAGCTGGAGTATGACCAAAAAAAGTTCTGGTTGGAGCAAACTCACCTAATTTATGGCCTACCATGTCTTCAGATACTGTTATTGGTATAAATTTTTTACCATTATAAATTAAAAAACTCACTCCAACAAAATCTGGAATTATAGTCGATTTTCTTGACCATGTTTTTATTGGAATCTTTTTTGCATCAACCTTGTATTTATCAACTTTTTTCATCAAGCTTTCTTCAACAAATGGTCCTTTCCAAACAGCTCTAGACATTAATTAATCCTTCCTTTTCTTCCTTCTACGAACAATATATTTATCAGTTCTTTTATTATCTCTAGTTTTTAATCCTTTAGCAGATTGTCCTGTTGGTGAAACTGGGTGTCTACCACCAGCAGTTTTACCTTCACCACCCCCGTGTGGGTGATCTACTGGGTTTTTAACAACACCTCTAGTATGAGGTTTTCTGCCTAACCATCTAGATCTACCCGCCTTACCTATCTTAATATTTTTTTGATCTGGATTGCTTAAAACACCTATTGTGGCTAAAGATCTAGAATCAATTCTTCTTACTTCACCTGAGGAAAGTTTAATTAATGTATAATTTCCATCTAACCCACTTATCGTTACTGAAGTACCAGCAGATCTAGCAATTTTTCCACCACCACCAGGTTGGATTTCAACATTATGAATATCAATTCCGACTGGAATATCTTGAAGAGGCATACAATTTCCAATTTTAATCTCTTTTTTTGAACCGCTTTCTATTAAGTCACCGACTTTAATTTTTTGTGGTGCTAAATAATACGCATGGCTATTGTCTTTAAATTTTACTAACATTATATAACAAGATCTATTTGGGTCGTATTCAATTCTTTCTACAGAGGCTGGCATATCAAATTTTTTTCGATAAAAATCAACATGACGATACATTTTTTTATGACCACCCGCTCTGTTTATTGACGTTATATGACCATTATTGTTTCTTCCTTTCATTGAATTTTTTGGAGATACCAAGGATTTAAAAGGTTTACCTTTCCATAAACCAGTTCTATCGACTAAGATAGTGCCTCTAGTAGATTTAGTATAAGGTTTAAAAGTTTTTAGTCCCATTTGATTATATTCCTGTTGTTAGATCAATGCTTTGACCTTTTTTTAATGTTATAATAGCTTTTTTAAATCCTAAAACTTTTACTTTTTTTCCTCTAGTAAATTTTGTTCTACTTTGTTTGTTAATTATATTTATTTTAGTAACGTTTACTTTAAAAATTTTCTCAATATTGTTTTTTAAATTTTTCTTATTTGCTTTATTTGGTACTTTAAACACTATCTTATTTTGTTCAGAAAGATTTGTTGATTTTTCTGTCACTAGTGGAGATAAAATTTTATCGTATAAATGTAATTTACTCATTATGAATATCTCTTTTCTAGTTCTTTTATAGAACTTTCTGTAAAAACAACTTTTTTATATTTTACGATGTCAAATGCACTAAAATGATTTATATCTGTCACTTTTACATTAGGGATATTTCTAGTAGATTTTTCAATTTTATCTTTAGATACTTTATCTAAAATTATTAAAGAATTTGAAATTTCAAATTTTTTAATAATCATACTCATCTCTTTTGTTTTTTTAATTTCATTATTAAAATCACTAAATACTAATAGTTCTTTATTTTTATTTTTTTCAGTTATTAAAGATGCTACACTTTGTTTTTTTTCACTTTTATTTAATTTTCTTTTTTTGTAAGCAAGTTCTCCTTTAGGTCCATGGGCTACACCACCTCCTACAAATATTGGTGCTTTTCTACTTGCGTGTCTAGCATTACCTGTTCCTTTTTGTGCATAAATTTTAGAAGTTGGTCCTGAAACTTCATTTTGTTGCTTTGTTTTTGCGTGTCTTCCTTTGTAATTTGCATTTGTTTTATATAAAACATTATTAACTAATTTCTTGTTAATTTTTGCTGAAAAAATTTTATCTAACACTTCGATAGTATCTTTTTTTCCATCTAAATTTAATTTATCTATTTTCATTATTTTTTCTTTTTATCTGGTGTTTTTTTAGCTTCTTCTGCTACTTTTATTTTTTCTTCTATTGTTAGTTTACTAATATTTTTTACAGATTTTTTAACCAATATTTCAGAATTTTTGCTTCCAGGAATTGACCCCTTTAAATAAAGAAGTTCGTTTTCAATGTCTGTTTTAATTATTTCGATATTTTGCATAGTTCTAAGTTTATCTCCCATATGACCAGCCATTTTTTTTCCTTTAAAAACCTTTCCAGGATCTTGTCTTTGACCTGTTGATCCATGAGATCTATGAGAAACAGATACTCCATGAGAAGCTCTTAAACCACCAAAATTATGTCTTTTCATAGCACCGGCAAACCCTTTACCAATTGTTTTTGAACGGGTATCAACAAACTTAATATCTTTAAATATTTCTAAACCAAATTCATTACCTTCTTTATAATTTTCAGTATTTTCAATTCTAAATTCTTTTAGCTTCTTTTTTGCTTCAGTGTTTTTTTTTGCAAAAAAGCCTTTCATAGCTTTTGTTAATTTTGAATTTTTTACTTTTCCATATCCTAATTGTACGGCTTTATAACCTCTTTTCTCTTGATCAATTACTTGTATCACTCTAGCTTTTTCCATTTTTAGAACTGTAACTGGTACCAATTGACCATTTTTATAGAACTCTCTTGTCATACCAATTTTCTTACCAATTAAAGCTATCTCACTCATAAATTAAATCTTTATTTCCACATCTACACCAGAAGCCAAATCTAATTTCATTAATGCTTCTACTGTTTGTGGTGTTGGTTCAATTATATCAATCAATCTCTTATGAGTTCTTGACTCAAACTGTTCTCTACTTTTCTTATCTATATGGGGTGATCTTAAAACTGTGTATCTTTCTATTCTAGTTGGTAAAGGAATAGGACCTTTAATCGTAGCTCCAGTTCTTTTAACCGTATTGACTATTTCTTCTGTCGATGCATCTAAAATCTTATTATCGTATGCTCGAAGTTTAATTCTAATATTTTGTTTTTCCATTTTAACCTGCAATCTTTTTTGTTACTTCATCTTGAACATTTTGAGGAACTTTTGAATAATGATCAAAAAACATAGAATATTGTGCTCTTCCCTGAGACATTGATCTAAGGTTATTTATATAACCAAACATATTTGCTAAGGGAACCATAGCAGTAATAACCGTTGCATTTCCTCTCTGTTCTTGAGTACTGATTTGACCTCTTCTACTGTTTAAGTCACCTATAACATCACCCATGTAATCTTCTGGCGTTACTACTTCAACTCTCATTACAGGTTCTAATAATTTTAAACCACCTTTGGTACATGCCTCTTTAAAACAAGCTCTGCTTGCTAATTCAAATGCTAATACACTAGAATCGACATCATGATGCAATCCATCTAAAATTGTCACTTTATAATCGATCATTGGAAAACCAGCTAAAATTCCTCCATCTGATATAGTCTCTATACCTTTCTCAACTCCAGGAATAAATTCTTTAGGAATTGCTCCACCTTTAATTTTGCTCTCAACTTCTCTACCTTTACCAGGTTCTTGTGGTTCAACTAATAATTTTACTTTTGCAAATTGACCTGCACCACCACTTTGTTTTTTATGAGTATATTCAACCTCTGAAGCAGACTCTATAGTTTCTCTATAAGCAACTTGTGGTGCTCCAACATTAGCTTCAACTTTAAATTCTCTTTTCATTCTATCAACAATTATATCTAAGTGTAATTCTCCCATACCTTTAATTATTGTTTGACCAGACTCCTCATCTGAAGTTACTCTAAATGAAGGGTCTTCTTTAGCAAGCCTGCCTAAAGCTTCACCCATTTTCTCTTGATCAGCTTTTGTTTTTGGTTCAACTGCAATCTCAATTACTGGATCTGGAAACTCCATTGGTTCAAGGAGAACAGCATTTTCTTCATCACATAACGTATGACCAGTAATAGTATTTTTTAATCCAGCAAGAGCCACTATATCACCTGCATTAGCTTCTTTAATATCTTCTCGTGAATTAGCATGCATTAAAAGCATTCTTCCAACTCTTTCCTCTTTTTCTTTTGATGAATTGAAGACAGCCGTCCCTGTTTTAATAGTGCCAGAATACACTCTTATAAAAGTAAGAGAACCAACAAAAGGGTCATTAGCTACTTTAAATGCTAAAGCTGAAAAAGGAACTGAGTCATCAAATTTCATCTCCATTTCTTCCTCACTACCTAATTTAGTTCCTTTAATAGAGCCAATATCAACTGGACTTGGTAAATAATTTACAACTGCATCAAGTAATGGCTGAACACCTTTATTTTTAAAGGCTGAACCAGTCAAAACTGGAACAAAACTAAAATTTAATGTACCTTTTCTAATACATTTTATTAAATCTTCCTCTTTTATCTCATCACCATTTAAATAAGCTTCCATTAATTTTTCGTCTTGTTCAACTGCCATTTCAACTAATTCTGTTCTATATTTTTGAGATATTTCTTTTAAATCATCTGGAATTTCTTTGTATTCCCACTCTGCTCCTAAGGCTTCATTTTTCCATACTTGTGCTTTCATTTTTACTAGATCAACGACTCCAGTTAAAGATGCTTCGATACCTATCGGAACTTGAACTACCAATGGTTTTGCACCAAGTCTATCCCTAATCATATCTACACATCTAAAAAAATCAGCACCTGTTCTATCAAGTTTATTTACAAAACAAATTCTTGGGACTTTGTATTTATCAGCTTGTCTCCAAACAGTCTCTGATTGAGGCTCAACACCAGCAACTCCATCAAATACAGCAACTGCTCCATCTAGAACTTTTAAAGATCGTTCTACTTCAATTGTAAAATCAACATGTCCTGGTGTATCAATAATATTTATCCTGTGATCTTGCCAGAAACATGTAGTGGCAGCCGAAGTTATTGTAATACCTCTTTCTTGTTCTTGCTCCATCCAATCCATGGTTGCAGCACCGTCATGAACTTCACCAATTTTATGACTTTTACCGGTATAATACAAAACTCTTTCAGTTGTAGTTGTTTTACCTGCATCAATGTGGGCCATGATCCCAATATTTCTATATTTATCTAAAGTATGAGTTCTAGCCATAATTTATTACCACCTAAAATGTGCAAAAGCTTTATTAGACTCCGCCATTTTGTGAACATCCTCTCTTTTTTTAACAGCTGCACCTTTTTTTTCATATGCATCGTAAAGTTCATTAAAAATTTTATCTGACATATGTTTGTCTTTTCTTTTTCTAGCTGAGTCTACTAACCATCTTATTGCTAATGCTTGAGCTCTTTTGTTCTTTACTTCGACAGGAACTTGATAAGTTGCTCCTCCAACTCTTCTTGATCTTACTTCGACTGTTGGTTTAATATTATTTATTGCCTCATTAAAAATATTAATTGGCTCATCTTTTGATTTAGTTTTTATTTTTTCAATTGCATCATAAACAATTTTAGCTGCTACTCCTCTTTTACCGTCATACATTATATTGTTTATAAGTTTAGGTATAATAGTTGAGTTATATTTTGGATCAGGAACGACATTTTTTTTAGGTTGAGTTTTTTTTCTAGACATTATTATTTACCTTTTTTTGTCCCGTATAAAGATCTTCTTTTTTTTCTGTTCGCAACACCTTGGGTATCTAGATTACCTCTTAAAATATGATATCTTACACCAGGCAAATCTTTTACTCTTCCGCCTCTTATTAAAACTACTGAGTGTTCTTGTAAGTTATGCCCTTCACCTGGAATATAAGCTGTTACCTCAAAACCATTTGACAATCTAACTCTTGCAACTTTTCTTAGAGCTGAGTTAGGTTTTTTTGGGGTTGTTGTGTAAACTTTTACACATACACCTCTTTTTAAAGGTTGTTTTTGTAAAGCAGGTACTTTATTTCGCTTACTTTGTTTAACTCTTTTCTTTTTTAACAACTGGTTAATCGTCGGCATAAATTTAATTTTAGTTAATATGTTTTTGAAAAAAAATAACTGACAGGTTAATTATGGCAGCGTTTAGTGTCTATAAATAACACTACATTCCAACCAAAAACATCGCCAAATTACTTATAAATTTGACTTTGTCAAACTAAAACTAAGATATATGGAGTTAATTTTTATTGATTTATTGGCGTTTCTGATGACTCTATCTTCTCTTGTTCTGACAAGAATTTATTATCATCTTCAAGGGCCTTTTTATTCCATTTATTTTTAATATTACCAGTTCCTGCGGGAACTAACCTTCCTACAATTACATTTTCTTTAAGACCATTTAATGGATCAACCTTACCTTTTATTGCAGCATCGGTAAGAACCCTAGTAGTTTCTTGAAAAGATGCTGCTGAGATAAATGACTCAGTTTGGAGAGAAGCTTTAGTAATTCCCATAAGAACTCTTTCACCAATAGCAGGTTTTTTGCCCTCAGATACAAGTTTTTCATTAACATTATCAAACTTAATTCTATCTATTATTTCTCCTGGTAAGTATGAAGAATCTCCAGAATTTTTAACTTCAACTTTTTTTAACATTTGTCTTAAAATTGTTTCTATGTGTTTATCGTTAATAATTACACCTTGTAATCTATAAACTTCTTGTACTTGATTAACAAAATATTCAGTTAAATCTTTAATACCCATTATTCTTAAAATATCATGAGGTAAAGGTTGTCCGTCTAGTAAATATTCACCTTTTTTAATTTTTTCACCTTGATTGAAATTAATATGTTTCCCTTTAGGTATCAAATAATTTGAAGGTTCAGATCCATCTTCTGGTGCAATTGAAACTCTTTGTTTACCTCTTACTTCTTTACCAAAAATAACTTGACCATCATTTTCAGCGATAATTGCGCTATCTTTAGCTTTTCTCGCTTCAAATAATTCAGCAACTCTTGGCAGTCCTCCAGTAATATCTTTTGTTTTTGTAGTTTCTTTTGGAAGTCTAGCAATTACATCACCAGCTGAAACTTTTTGACCATCTTTGACAGATAAAATTGAGTCAGGTACGAGATAATATCTGGCTTCATTATCATCTGCTTTTTTAATTACATTACCTTTTTCATCTCTTAAAGTAATTCTAGGTTTTAAATCAGTGCTTTTTGATTGAGATCTCCAATCAACAACAGATTTTGATGATATTCCAGTTGCATCATCTGTTGTTTCTTGAATTGATACTCCATCAATAAGATCTACGTAACTTGCAATACCACTTTTTTCTGCAATTACTGGTGTTGTGTAAGGGTCCCATTCACAAATTTTAGTATTAGCTTTTACTTTATCATCATTTTTAAAAAATAATTTTGATCCATAAGCGACTTTATAAATTGCAACTTGAACTCCATTATCATCTTCAATAGATAACTGAGTGTTTCTTCCCATTACAATTAAATTCTTTTTTGAATCTTCCAATATATTTGAGTTAATAATCTTTAAAATTCCCTCATTTTTAGTAACTATCTGAGAATCCTGTTTTACAGAAGCGGTTCCACCCACGTGAAATGTTCTCATTGTTAATTGTGTTCCAGGTTCACCAATTGATTGTGCAGAAATCATACCAATTGCCTCTCCTACGTGCACCATTTTACCTCTAGATAAATCTCTTCCATAACAAGTAGCGCAAACACCTTCTTTGGAACTACAAGTCATCACAGAATAAACTTTTAATGATTTTATCCCAGCTGAATCAATTTTATCACAACCACTTTCATCTATCATGTTTGATTTTTTAATAATTACATCACCTGTTAATGGATGTTTTACATCTGAAGCTGCTACTCTTCCTAGAGCTCTCTCAGATAAACTAACAACAACATTTCCACCTTCTAAAATTTCTGAAAGTTCAATGAAACCAGGGTTTTCACAATTTTTCTTTGTAATTGTAAGATCTTGTGCAACATCACAAAGTCTTCTAGTTAAATAGCCAGAACTTGCAGTTTTAAGAGCAGTATCAGCTAAACCTTTTCTAGCACCGTGAGTAGAATTAAAATATTCTAAAGCAGTTAAGCCCTCTTTAAAATTAGATATAATTGGGCTTTCAATAATTTCTCCTGATGGTTTTGCAATTAGTCCTCTCATACCAGCTAATTGTTTCATTTGAGCAGCTGAACCTCTTGCTCCACTATCTGCCATCATAAATACTGAATTTATTTTCAATCCCTCAGATGTTTTCTCAGTAGCAGAGATGCCTTTCATCATTTCGCCAGCAACTTTATCAGTACATTTAGACCAAGCATCTACTACTTTGTTATATTTTTCTCCTCTTGTAATTAAACCTTCTGCATATTGAGTTTCATAGTCTGCAATTAATTTTTTTGTATCATCAATTAATTGTGTTTTACTTTCAGGTATAACCAAGTCATCTTTACCGAATGATATACCCGCCTTAAACGCGTGCTTGAACCCTAAGTCTTTTAATTTATCACAAAAAATAACTGTAGTTTTTTGACCACAAAATCTAAAAACAATGTCAATTACTTCAGAGACAACTTTTTTTGGTAACAATCTGTCTACTAAAGAAAATTTAATATCTTTATTTTTTGGTAATAAATTAGCTAATAAAAATCTTCCAGCTGTCGATGTATATTTTTCAAATTTTTTATTACCTTTGTCATCTACTGTCTCAAATCTAGAAATTATCGTACTGTGAACCTTTATTTGTCCTGATGATAAAGCAAACTCTATTTGATCTGCATTTAAAAAATATCCAGCAGGTTTGTCTGTTAGAAGTTCTTGAGATAAATAATATATACCTAAAATCATGTCCTGACTTGGAACGATTATAGGTTTTCCATTAGACGGTGATAAAATGTTGTTTGTTGATAACATTAAAATTCTTGCTTCTAATTGAGCTTCTAAACTTAAAGGGACATGGACTGCCATTTGATCACCATCAAAATCTGCATTAAAAGCTGCACATGTTAAGGGATGTAATTCAATTGCATCTCCTTCAATCAATTTTGGTTCAAAAGCTTGTACACCTAATCTATGAAGAGTTGGTGCTCTATTCAACAAGACAGGGTGCTCTCTAACTATTAATTCTAAAGCATCCCATACAGCATTAGTTTCTCTTTCAACTAATTTTTTTGCTTGCTTAATTGTAGAGGCTAAACCCAGTTTATTTAATCTTGCATACAAAAATGGTTTAAATAATTCTAAAGCCATTTTTTTTGGAAGCCCACACTCATGTAATTTTAAATCTGGCCCAACAACAATTACTGATCTTCCTGAGTAATCAACTCGCTTACCAAGTAAATTTTGTCTGAATCTTCCTTGTTTACCTTTCAGCATTTCAGCTAATGATTTTAAAGGTCTTTTGCCTGTACCAGTAATAACTCTACCACGTCTACCATTATCAAATAATGCATCAACTGACTCTTGAAGCATTCGTTTTTCATTCCTAATAATAATATCTGGTGCCTTAAGATCCATTAATCTTTTTAAACGATTATTTCTATTAATTACTCTTCTATACAAATCATTAAGATCAGATGTTGCAAATCTTCCTCCATCTAAAGGAACCAAAGGTCTAAGTTCAGGTGGGATAACTGGCACTACAGTCATTATCATCCATTCAGGTTTTTGTCCTGTTTCAATAAATGACTCTATTAATTTAAGTCTTTTTATTGCCCTTTCTTCATTTACTTTCGATTTAGTTTCGTTGATATAACTAATAAGATTTTTACGTTCTAGTTCTAAATCTAAATTTTTTAACATCTCTAATACTGCCTCAGCACCTATTCCTGCAGTAAAAGCTTCCTCACCAAATTCTTCTTGATATTTTGCTAATTCTTCTTCATTTAATAATTGGTTTTTTTGCAAACCTGTGAGTCCTGGTTCCACTACAATAAAATTTTCAAAATATAGTACTCGCTCTATTTCTTTCAATTTCATGTCAACAGCTAATGCAATTCTACTTGGAAGAGATTTTAAAAACCAAATGTGAGCTACTGGTGTTGCTAAATTAATGTGGCCCATTCTTTCTCTTCGTACGTTAGATTTCGTTACTTCCACCCCACATTTTTCACATATGATACCTCTGAATTTCATTCGTTTATATTTCCCACATAAACATTCATAATCTTTAATTGGTCCAAAAATTCTTGCACAAAATAAGCCATCTTTTTCTGGTCTAAATGTTCTGTAATTAATTGTTTCAGGCTTTTTAATTTCTCCATAAGTCCATGACTTTATTTTTTCAGGACTAGCTAGTGAAATTTTTATACTATTAAAATTTTGCGCCTCAGAAATTTCATTACTTTTAAAAAGATCAGTTAATTCTTTTTTCATAAATTAATTAAGCTCCACATTTAATGCTAATGATTTAATCTCTTTAACTAAAACGTTAAACGATTCTGGTATTCCTGACTCAAAGTTTTCTTCACCTTTAACAATAGTTTCATAAACTTTTACACGTCCAGCCACATCATCTGATTTGACAGTAAGTATTTCTTGTAATGTATAAGAGGCTCCATATGCCTCTAGTGCCCAAACTTCCATCTCACCAAATCTTTGGCCACCTAATTGTGCTTTACCTCCAAGTGGTTGTTGAGTAACTAAACTATATGGTCCAGTAGATCTAGCGTGTATTTTATCTTCTACTAAGTGATGTAGTTTTAACATGTAAATTATCCCTACAGTCACAGGTCTATCAAATTTTTCTCCTGTCCTTCCATCCCAAAGGTAAGTTTGGCCGGAACCTGGTAATTTTGCAAGTTCTAGCATTTTAGTTACGTCTTTTTCTTTAGCTCCATCAAAAACTGGAGTGGAGATTGCTATTCCATTTTGCAAATTTTCACATAAATCTCTAAATTCAGTTTTACTTAATTTGTCAACTTTATCACTAAAGATTTCTTCACCATAAACTGATTTTAAAAATTTTGATATTTTTTCAGTTTTTTCAATTCTTTTATTATTTTCGTTTACAAGATTTTTTACTTCTTCACCAAATTCTTTACATGCCCAACCCAAATGAGTTTCTAATATTTGACCAACATTCATTCTGCTTGGTACACCAAGTGGATTTAGCACTATATCAACGGGTCTTCCATCTTCTCTATAAGGCATATCCTCTACAGGAACAATTTTACTTACAACACCTTTATTTCCATGTCTCCCTGACATTTTATCTCCTGGACGAAGTCGTCTTTTTATGGCTACAAATACTTTCACCATCTTCATAACACTTGGTAAAAGGTCATCACCACTTCTAATTTTCAATACTTTATCTTCAAATCTCTCAGTGATATCTTCTTTTGCTTTGTTATACTGGTTTTTTAACTGAGATATTGTTTCCTCATTTTTTGCATTACCAACTGTTATTTTAAAAACTTCATTTATAGAAAGTTTATTTATTGTCTCAAAATCTAATTTTGTTCCAGGTTGAATATCTTTAATTTTTTTAGTTAATGCTGAACCTGATAAAATCTCGGCTATTCTTTGTTTAATACTTCTTTCCAAAATCTCTTCTTCTACAATTTTATCTTGTTGTACTTGTTCAATTTCAGCTCTTTCAATAGTGATAGATCTTTCATCTTTTTCTATTCCATGTCTATTAAAAACCTTAACATCAACAACTGTTCCACTACTACCTCTTGACATTTTAAGGGATGTATCAGTTACATCTATTGCTTTTTCCCCAAAAATTGATCTTAATAATTTTTCTTCTGGACCTGAAGCTGAGTCACCTTTTGGAGTAACTTTTCCAACTAAAATGTCACCAGCATGTACTTCTGCTCCAATATAAACTATTCCTGACTCATCTAAATTTTTTAAAGCCTCTTCATTAACATTTGGTATGTCACGCGTGATTTCTTCCTCACCTAGTTTCGTATCTCGTGCCATAATTTCATATTCAACTATATGAACCGAGGTAAAAACATCATCAGTTACACATCTTTCAGAAATTAAAATTGAGTCTTCAAAATTATATCCTTGCCAAGGCATAAATGCTACAGTAACATTTTTTCCTAAGGCTAGTTCACCTAATCTTGTTGAGGGCCCATCTGCAATAATATCTCCTGAATTAACTTTGTCTCCTACTCTGACTAAAGGTCTTTGATTAATACAAGTATTTTGATTAGATCTTTTGAATTTTTGTAAATTATAAATATCTACACTTGATTTAGTAAAATCTTTTTCTTCTGTAACTTTTACTACAATTCTTTTACCATCAATTTTATCTACAATACCGTCTCTTTTAGCAACAATTGTAACTCCTGAATCTAAAGCCACATCGCTTTCAATACCTGTTCCCACTAATGGAGCTTCTGGTTTTAATAAAGGTACTGCTTGTCTCATCATGTTTGAGCCCATTAAAGCTCTATTTGCGTCATCGTTTTCAAGGAAAGGTATTAATGAAGCTGCAACAGATACAAGCTGTTTGGGAGATACATCAATGTAATCAATTATTTCTGGTTTAGATAACAAGAAATTTAAATTTTGTCTGCACGAGACAAGTTCTTCAATTATTTTACCATTTTTATCTATTTTTGTATTAGCTTGAGCAATAGTAAATTTTGTTTCTTCCATTGCAGATAAATATTCAACTTTATCTTGAACTACACCGTCTTTAACTCTTTTATAAGGGCTCTCAATAAAACCATATTTATTTATTTTAGCATAAGTAGATAAACTATTTATTAAGCCAATGTTTGGTCCTTCGGGAGTTTCGATTGGACAAATTCTACCGTAATGAGTTGGATGAACATCTCTTACTTCAAAACCTGCTCTTTCTCTGGTCAAGCCGCCGGGTCCTAGAGCAGAAACCCTTCTTTTGTGAGTTATTTCAGATAATGGGTTTGTTTGATCCATGAACTGAGATAACTGAGAACTTGCAAAAAAATCTTTTAGTGAGACTGTTAATGGTTTAGCATTAATTAAATCCTGTGGCATTGCTGATTCAATATCTAAAGTTGTCATTTTTTCTTTAATAGCTCTTTCCATTCTATAAACACCAATACGAGCTTGGTTTTCAACTAATTCACCAACTGATCTAACTCTTCTATTTCCAAGATGATCAATATCATCTACATCATCTTTCCCATCTCTTAAATCTAACATTTTGTGAATTATAGCTATAATATCATCATTTCTTAAAATCGTAATTTTATCAGAACATTGAAGGTTTAATCGTGAATTCATTTTAACCCTTCCTACATCAGATAGATCATATCTGTCGGAGCTGAAAAATAAATTATTAAAAATTTGATTTGCAATTTCTATAGTTGGTGGTTCTCCAGGTCTTAACATTTTATATATTTCTGTTATCGCTTCATCTTTTGTATTATTTTTATCGTTTAACACTGTGATTAGTAAATATGGACCTTTATTTATTGAATTTGTTACTGAAATTTCTAATGAATTAATGTTAGCTTCTAAAATTTTTTCAATTATAGTTTCGTTTAATTCAGTTCCTATTTTAAATGTATCTTCGTCTTTATCATTAATTTTAATATCACTATGCAAAAATTTTCCGAAAAGTGACTCTTTAGAAACTAAAATTTCTTTAAGGCCGTCATTTGATAATTTCTTAGCATTTAAATAATTTATTTTTTCACCAAGTTTAATAACTACATTTCCTGTTTTGGCATCAATTACCTCTTCGGAAAAATTTTTTGCTTTATAATTTTCTGGATTAAATTTAGTCTTCCACTTACCAGATTTAGAATCAAAATTGTATAATTCTTTTTCATAGAATTCGTTAATTATCTCATTTTTTGTATATCCCAATGCTAATAGTAATGTTGAAGCTAAAATTTTTTTCTTTCTGTCTATTTTAAAATATAAAAAATCTTTAACATCATATTCAAAATCTAACCATGAACCACGATTTGGTATTACTCTACAATTAAATAAAAGTTTTCCACTAGCATGTGTCTTACCTTTATCATGATCAAAAAACACTCCAGGACTTCTATGCATTTGATTGACAACGACTCTTTGAACACCATTAGTAATAAAAGTTCCACTATTGGTCATCATTGGTACCTCACCCATATAAACTTCCTGCTCTTTAGCTGACAAAATATCTTTTGTATTATTTTCTTGATCTATTTCGTATATTACTAATCTTAATGTACATTTTAGTGCTGATGAATAAGTTAATCCTCTAGCAATACATTCCTCGACATCAAATTTAGGTTTTTCAAGTCTATAAGATACATATTCTAATGTTGCTTTATCATTAAGATCTTCAATTGGAAAAATACCTCGAAAAACTCTATCAAAACCTTTTTTTAATTCTTCATTGGTTTTAAATTCTGTTAATTCATTGTATGAGTTTTTTTGAACCTCTATAAGATTTGGAATGGATAAACTCTCCTTGAGTTTACCAAAATTTTTACGAATGTTTTTTTTTTCAGTAAAAGATATTTGCATCTATATTTAGAACTGATTAATTCAATTAACCAGTTTTGAATTCTTTCTAGTTAATTTACTTAAGTTCTACTTTTGCGCCAGCAGCTTCTAATTTAGATTTAATTTCTTCTGCTTCTTTTTTTGGAACACCAGTTTTAACTTCTTTCGGTGCACCTTCAACTAAATCTTTAGCTTCTTTTAATCCCAGTGAAGTTGCTGCTCTCACTTCTTTAATAACATTAATTTTTTTATCACCAGCTGATACAAGCATAATTGTAAAATCATCTTTATCGGCTGCTGCTTCCCCTCCTGCTGCTGCTGCTGGAGCTGCTGCTGCCATTGGAGTTACTCCCCACTTTTCTTCTAATTGTTTTGAAAGATCAGCAGCTTCTGCTACTGTCAAACTTGATAAGTCTTCTATAATTTTATTAAGGTCAGGCATAATATCTCTACTCTTTAGGTTGTGTTTCAGAAATTTCTGGGGGTAAACTACTCATTTTTTCCGATCGTGCAAGTAAAATACTTACTAATTTTGATGCAGAGGCATTCAAAATACCCACAATATTAGCTCTTGCTTCATCTAATGTTGGTAAATTTGCTACATTTTGAACACCAGCTTGGTCCAAAATCTCATTATCCATTAATCCGCCAATTAATTTCAAATTTTCGTTATCTTTTGCAAATTTTGATAGAATCCTTGCAGACATAATTGCATCTTCACCAAATGCGACCGCTGTTGGTCCAGTAAATAAATTTGATAAATCTTTACATTTAGTTTTTTCTAATGCTAACTTTGTAATTCTATTTTTTGTGATCTTAAAAATAATACCATGTTCTCTCATTTTAGATCTTAATTCATCTAGTTGAGGCATTGTCAATCCTTGATAATGAGTAACCATAATCGCTTTACTATTTTCAAATTGCTCAGTCATTTCAGTAATATAATTCTTTTTTTGTTCTTTGTTCATCATGGGCTAAAAATTCTTAACTAGTTTAATTTTATATGCAACACCCATCGTAGAAGTTATAAATGCTGATTTTATAAGCTCTCCTTTAATAGTGTTGTTTGATTTTTCTTTTTCTAAAGTTTCGATTATTGCATTAAAGTTTTTAATTAATTTATCATCATTAAATGATTTTTTTCCTATACTTACACCAATATTTCCGTCTTTATCATTTCTAATTTCTGCTTGACCAGATTTAGCATTAGTAATTGCTTCTTTTAAATTTTCAGTTACAGATCCTAGTTTTGGATTTGGCATTAATCCTTTTGGACCTAAAACCTTTCCTAGTTTAGATAATTTTACCATCATAGATGGTGTACAAATCAATTTTTCAAAATCCATTTCACCATTTTTAATTTTTTCAATAAATTCATCTCCACCGACAATGTCTGCTCCAGCATTTTTAGCCTCTGATGATTTTGAGTCTTCACATACCACTGCTACTTTAATTTTTTTTCCTGACCCACCTGGTAGATTAACTACAGTTCTAATATTTATTTCATTTTTTTTTTGTTTATTATTAATCTGGAAACTTAAATCTACAGACTCATCAAATTTTGTAGTACAATTTTTTTTAATTTCACTTAAAAGCTTTTCAATTTTTTCTGATGGTAAATCTTTTGTTTTTTCAGGTAATTTTTTAAATCTTTTTGATCTCATTATTCTTTTACCTCTATGCCCATAGATCTAGCTGATCCTGCTATAATTTTAACCGCTTGATCTAAATCTATTGCATTTAAATCATTCATTTTTTGTTTAGCAATTTCTTCAGCTTGTTTTTTTGTTATAGATGCAACTATATTTCTTCCTGGTTCTTTAGATCCACTTTTTAGTTTAGCTGCCTCTCTTATAAAGAATGATGCTGGTGGTGATTTAATCTTAAAATCAAATTTTTTGTCCTTATATACAGTTATCTCTACAGGAATAGGTTTGCCTGCTAATGATTTAGTTTTATCATTAAAGGCTTTACAGAATTCCATAATGTTTACACCTCTTTGTCCTAGAGCTGGACCTACAGGGGGAGCAGGATTAGCCTGACCACCCTTGATCTGTAATTTTATAAATCCACTTATCTCTTTTTTTGCAGCCATTAACTTATTTTCTCCACTTGATTATATTCTAATTCAACCGGTGTTGGACGACCAAATATAGAAACTGAAACCTTAAGTCTAGACTTTTCTTCATCTATTCCCTCCACCATTCCACTAAATGATGCGAATGGTCCATCAACTACCTGTACTTTTTCACCAACGCTGTACTCTATACCAGATTTTGGCTGAGCCACACCATCTTTTATTTGACCTAAAATTTTCTCTATTTCTTTATCTGATACAGGCACTGGTATTCCTTTTGTGCCTAAAAAACCGCTAACTCTCTTAATATTTTTAATCATATGGTAAATGCTGTTATCCATTTCACTCTTAATTAAAACATAACCTGGAAAATATTTCTTTTTTCTTTGGATTCTTTTACCCCTTTTTACCTCCGTTACATCATGAGTTGGAACAACAATTTCCTCAAATTTATCTGAAATTTTAGCTTTCTCGGCCTCTTCTTTAATTAAGCCTGCTACTTTATTTTCAAAACTTGAATGTGATTGAACAATATACCAATTTTTCATTTTAAATACTTATTTTAAGTAATAATTCTAGAAAAAACTTTAAAACTTGATCAAGAAGCAAAAAAAATAAAGACATCACTACAGCCATTGCAAAAACCATTAATGCACCTTGTAAAGTCTCTTTTCCGGTAGGCCATGAAACTTTAAAAGCTTCTTGTTTAACTTCTTGAATAAATTTAATCGGGTTTTTCATAATTTAAATTAGTTCAAATTGGCAGGAGCGGAGGGACTCGAACCCTCAGCCTCCGGTTTTGGAGACCGGCGCTCTACCAATTGAGCTACACTCCTATATAGAGCTTACTCTATAATTTTAGTTACAACTCCAGCACCTACAGTTCTACCACCTTCTCTTATTGCAAAATTTAATTTTTCAGACATTGCAATTGGAGTTATTAATTTTACTGTAAATTTAGCGTCGTCACCAGGCATTACCATTTCAGTACCTGATGGTAATTCTACCTCACCAGTTACATCTGTTGTTCTAAAATAAAACTGAGGTCTATATTTTGTAAAGAACGGCGTGTGTCTTCCACCTTCTTCTTTTTTAAGAATATATGCCTGAGCTTCAAATTTAGTGTGAGGTGTTACTGATCCTGGTTTACAAAGAACCTGGCCTCTTTCAATATCAGTTCTTTCTACACCTCTTAATAACACACCAACGTTATCACCTGCTTCACCTGAATCTAAAAGTTTTCTAAACATTTCAACTCCTGTACAGACAGATTTTTTGGTATCTCTAATTCCAACAATTTCAATCTCATCACCAGTCTTAAGAACTCCTGACTCAACTCTACCTGTTGCAACAGTTCCTCTTCCAGAAATAGAAAATACGTCCTCTACTGGCATTAAGAAATCTTTATCTTTTGGTCTGTCAGGTTGAGGGATAAATTCATCTACATTTTTCATTAACTCTAAAATAGAATTTTTTCCAATCTCATCGTCTCTTCCTTCAACTGCAGCAAGTGCTGAACCTTTAGCAATTGGAGTTTTGTCTCCTGGAAATTTATATGAAGTTAATAGTTCTTTTATTTCTTCTTCAACTAGATCAATCATTTCTTTATCATCAACTTGATCTACTTTATTTAAATAGACACAAATTGCTGGAACACCAACTTGTCTTGCTAAAAGAATATGCTCTCTAGTTTGAGGCATTGGACCATCAGCTGCATTAACAACTAAGATTGCTCCGTCCATTTGCGCAGCACCTGTAATCATATTTTTTACATAGTCAGCATGTCCAGGACAATCAACGTGTGCATAGTGTCTTTTTTCAGTTTCATATTCAACATGGGCAGTTGAAATAGTGATTCCTCTTTCTTTCTCCTCTGGAGCTTTATCAATTTGATCGTATGCTACGGCTTTAGCACCACCAGTTTCAGATAAAACTTTAGTTATTGCCGCTGTTAAAGTTGTTTTACCATGATCGACGTGACCTATTGTACCTATGTTACAATGCGGTTTATTTCTTACAAATTTTTCTTTTGACATTACTTATAATCCTCACATTTCTTTTCTTTTATTAACAATATTTTTCTTGGAGCGGGTAAAGGGAATCGAACCCTTACATCCAGCTTGGAAGGCTAGCGTTCTACCATTGAACTACACCCGCACAACCCCAAGAGTATCACTCCAGTATTACTTAAAATTTTATTGAATGGTGGAGGGGGAAAGATTCGAACTTTCGAAGACCGAAGTCAACGGGTTTACAGCCCGCCCCATTTGACCGCTCTGGAACCCCTCCCTTAGGGGAAGTGTCCCCTTGTTCAATAAAGCTTCAAACAACATGCGTTTTATATATTTTATTTGTGCAATTGCAATACGTGATTTAATAAGAAAATGTAAAAAAAACGTGTAAAAATAAGTAAAATTTATGAATAAATCATCTTTTTTTATAGTTGGACAACATGCGGTAATAGAAGCTCTAAGAAACCCAAAAAGGAAGGTATTGAGAGTTTTTCTTACTGAAGAAAGTAAAAAAAATCTTCATAAAAAAAACCCAAATAAAAACCTTTTGGAAGATGTTAAGGTTTATTTTAAAACCAAAAAAGAATTAGATAAATATAGCACAAAAGAAAATTTACTTCACCAAGGTTATGTTGCTGAAATTGAGCATCTTGATAAACCAATTATTAAAAATTTTATTAAAGAAAAAAAAGATATAACTCTTGTTTGTTTAGATGGAGTAACTGACCCAAGAAATATTGGTGCATTAATTAGAAGTGCAGCATCTTTAAATATTGATGGAATTATTATTAAGGAAAGACACTTCCCTAGTGAAAGTAAACTTATGTACAAAGCTTCTAGTGGAGCAATTGAATATATGAATATTTTTGAAGTATCCAATATAAACTCTACTTTAAAAAATTTAAAAGATATGAATTTTTGGGTTTATGGATTTGATGGCAATGCTAATAAAGATTTCACAGATGTAGAATGGAAAGGTAATAATATACTTTTATTTGGATCTGAAGGATTTGGTATGCATCAACATACATCCAAATATGCTGATTTCCTAGTCAAGATAAATATAAATGATAAAGTAGAAAGCCTTAATATATCAAATAGTGCAGCTATTGTGTTTCATCATTTAAGTTTTTTAAAAAAAAAGAGTTGATTAATTAAAAAATTGTTAATAATTATTGTTTAAGCCCTTGTAGCTCAGCTGGTAGAGCAATTGATTTGTAATCAATAGGTCCGCGGTTCGAATCCGTGCGGGGGCACCACCTAAGATGTTTCTTTTCTTAATTGTTCAATTTTAATTTTTTTTTGAAGGCTTTTGTTCTTATCATACATAAGATTAAATTTTATTTTCTTATTTGTGGTTACAATAATATTTTTTGCATTTCTTACTTCGATATTGTCCGCAACTGAACTAATAGGTCTTTTATTAGGATTTAAATTTTTAATTATAATTTTTGATTTCTCACTTACTATTTTACCCTTCCATCTTCGTGGTCTAAAAGGACTTATGGGGGAAATAGATAATTTCTTTGAATTTAAACTTAGAATAGGTCCATGAACTGATAAATTGTAAGCTGTACTCCCAGCTGGAGTGGAAACCAACACACCATCACAAACTAGTTTTTTAATAATTAGTTTAGAACCGTAATTTATAGATAAGGAAGCTGCTTGTCTACTTTGTCTTAAAATTGAAACTTCATTAATAGCTAAATATTTTCTTACTTGATCTTTATTATTTTTCACACTCATCTCTAACGGTGAAATAGTAATCATATTTGCTTTAGATAAATTTTTAATTATTGATTTTGAAGAAAATTTATTCATTAAAAAACCATAATTACCAGAATTGATACCATAAAAAGATTTTTTTGAATGTTTGTTTTTTTTTAATGTCTTAAGCATAAAACCATCTCCACCAATCACAAAAATTATATTATCTATACTAGTTTTTATTTGTTTTAATTTTCTCAATAGTTGAGACTTAATCTTTAATGATTTTTGATTTGTATCAGATATGACATGTATTTTTTTCATTCTAATGGTGCCCTCGGCCAGACTCGAACTGGCACTCCGCAAGCGGCAAGGATTTTAAGTCCTTTGTGTCTACCAATTTCACCACGAGGGCATTAATGAATTTCATGAGTATTTATGCTAATATTTATAATTCAACAAGTTTATAATGTAAATTTTTTTATACTCTAGACGATACAAATTAATATATATATTAAACCTAAAAATGAAAAATTTATTTAGATATTTTAACTATAGCTATTGGTACAGAAGGTTTCTCCTATCAAAAGTTTCAGATTTATTTTATCAAAAAAAAGATTATAGAAAAAAAATTTTTAATACCATATATTCGTCCAACTTCTGGAGAGACTATAAAGATCCATCAAATGTTGAGTCTAAAAGTGGATTTGGTTCAGATTTACCTAAAATAGAAGAGTTTATCAAAAGCTACAGGACTTTTATTATTGAAAATAAGATCTCTTCTATTTTAGATATTGGATGTGGTGATTTTATATACATGAATGAAATATTAAAAGATTTATCAAATATTAAATATACTGGGGTAGACATTGTGCCTTCAATAATAGATTCAAACAATAATAAATTTGGAAACAATAATTTTCAATTCAAAGTAATGGATGCTGTAGAGGAAAATATTGATGGAGATTTTGATTTGATTATGTCTAGATTTGTAATGATACATTTGGACAATGCAGATAATAAAAAATTTTTAGATAATATTAAAAAAGCTGGTTCAAAATTTATTGCTTTAACTTCGGCGCCTTCTCTAGAAAAAAATTATGATTTAAAGAAAACTGGCAAATATAGGGACGTAAATTTAGAAATAGAACCGTATAACTTAAAAGTTAAAGTTAAAAGTATTACAGACATTAGGGACTTAAAAAAAAATCAAGATATGTTTATATTTTATAACTCCTCAGAATTTAATAAGATAGATTTTAATTTTTAAAATTAAGTGAATATATTTGATTATTTTATACATAAACTAGACTATATTTCAGATGGAAAAAAAAGAAGAAGACTCAGATTAGATGTTTTTCTTCAATTTTTTTTTAAAAGCAAATATAAAAAATTTATAATTCAAGTAGGTGGAAATGATGGGATCAATTCAGATCCTCTGAGAAAATACCTTAAAAATTATTTTAAAGGAAAAGCAATAATATTTGAGCCATTAAATTATTATTATATTAGATTAAGAAAGCTTTATAAAAATAGAGGAAATATACAAATATTAAAACATGCCTTATCAAATAAGATAGAGAAAAAAAAAATTTATTTTATTGATCCTAAAGTTGCAGAATTAATGGGTGGTAAAGGTCCATCAAAAGATTGGGCTCATGGTCAAGGTTCTTTTAGTAAAGAAGTTGTAATTCATTGGATAAAGAAAAATAAATCAAGGGGTAAAGAATATATAAAAAATATAAATAAGTTTATAAATTCAATTAAATTTAAAGAAATTAAAACAAAAAAAATTTCATTTATAAAAATTCCTAAAAATTATGTATCATTGATGATAATTGATGTTCAAGGGTTTGAACTAGAGGTTTTAAAAGGTGTAAATTGGTCAAATTCACCTGATTACATTGTTTATGAAGATGATTTAACAATCTATAATAAAAAATCAAATTTAATCAGAAAACTATTAAAAAAAAACGGATATAAATATATTGGTGGAAAATATGACAAAATTTTTTCAAAAAAAATTAGTGATATGTCAAGTTTCATTAG
>QCHE01000002.1 GCA_003278065.1 Pelagibacteraceae bacterium AG-390-O04 | reverse complement strand
CTACTGTTAGATTTTCTTTGTATTTATAAGCATGCATTACAAGAAGCATCATATGATAATGTGAGGGTGATTTTCTAAAAAAGTAATTACTAGACATATGAGATAGCTTCATTTGATCTTCCCAAAACTCTAATAAATCTTTTGTAGTTTTTGCCATTAAGATCTTACTCTGGTCTTTTTTGGGTCAAAATGAGGAAATGCTACAACTTTTGCAGAAATTCTTTTTTGATGACCATCAATTTTTCCAACCTCAACCTCAGTTCCAGGTTCTGAATATCGACTATCAATTCTACATAAAGCAATATTTTTATTTAGAGTTGTTGACAAACAACCACTTGTCACTATCCCAACCTGCGATCTTCCAACATGTACACAATCACCATGACCAGCATGTTCTTTTCCAATAAGCTCTAAACCAACAAGTTTTTTTTGTGGATTTGCTTTTCTTTCTTTTAAAATTTCTTTTCCTATAAAATCGTCCTCTTTAGTTTTAAGTGGGACTGCAAAACCAATTCCTGCCTCAAAAGGATCTTGCTGTCCATCAAACTCATTACCAAATAAAATTAAACCTGCCTCTATTCTTAATTTGTCTAAAGCTGCAAACCCTGCAGGAATCAAACCATGATCTTTTCCAGCTTCCATAAGTTTATCCCATACTTTAGGAGCATGTTTTGGATGACACCAAACTTCATAACCAAGTTCACCAGTATAACCTGTCCTTGAAACTATTAGAGGAATACCTTGAAGTTCCTCAACTCTACAAATCGTAAACCTAAACCAATCTAATTCATCTATTGATGGTTGAGTGGGAGGGGTAAAAATTAATTTTTTTAAAATTTCTCTACTTTTAGGTCCTTGAATAGAAACATTGCTAATTTGATCTGTGGAATTTTTAATATTTACTTTTAAATTTTTTTTCTTAGCAACTTCTTTTAGCCATTCACCAGCATACTCGTCACCACAAATCCATCTAAAACCGGTTTCACTTAATCTTAATAATGTACCATCATCAAACATCATTCCATTTTCATAACACATTGCAGAATAAACAACCTGGCCAACAGAAAGTTTTTTAACATTTCTTGTTAGAGTGTAATTCATTAACTCTTCAGCATCAGGTCCGATAACTTCAAATTTTCTTAAAGATGATAAATCAATAAGTACTGCTTTTTCTCTACAAGCATTATATTCTTCAACCACTCCATGTTTAGTATAATCGTTAGGCAACCAAAATCCTCTAGCATCAATAAAGTTTCTTGTTAATTTTGATGTTCTTTCATAAAAACCAGAGTTTCTAGTTAGTTTTTTTTCAGAGTCTGTTTTCATTCTAAAAGCAAATGATTTTGAAAATTCTTTTTTTTTATCATAAGTTCTAACAAAAATATCAGTCGGATTCCATGAATTACATGGATCAATATCGCTTGGACATGCAGTAGTACTAATAGTCAGATCTTTTAATGCTCTAAACATCACATAATCACCTGGTCTTGCAAAAGACTCGTCAGAAATAACAGAATTTAATCCTGTGGCTGAAGTATTAAAAAATAAGTTAATTGCCTGCCAACCTTTTTGTTTTTGAACACCATATTGAGCCATTGAATTATTTAAATTATCAGAACAATTAGGATGACCGAAATAACCTGCATCTTCATAATATTTAGAAGTACAAGCTAGATTAAAAGTGTCGTGTCTTCCCACAGTATCTCTAATTACTTCAATTAAAGGTTCATGGTCTGTATCATAAAATTTTGAAAATAAACCTGGTCCAGGAAATGTATTACCCATAAAAGTCCTCGTTGTTTGCCAATCAAGACCTTTTTCAATTTTTTTTTCTAGTTTTCTTGTGTCAAAAGCAACAAAGTCAGAGCATTGTCTTCCCGCGGGACTTATTATCTGGATGTAATCACCTTCTTTAACCTGATAGGAAATTGAGGTTTGTCTATCTATATTTTTTTCATAACTTGGTTCAAAAACTGGATCAGGAATAATAGATAATTCTTTATCATTAACAATTTTAGCTCTTTTAATAAAAATTGTTAAATCACTTGACGGATTTTGCTCACTAACGAGCATATCATTTTGTGGGGCTGAAAAAATTACATAACATTTATCTTTTGATTTAATCTTTATTTTTTCACCACTTGGAGTTTTGTCATCGAATAAAATTGATGATTTAGATTTATTTATATCTAAATTTCTTTTTCTTAATTGAAGATTTGTAATTAAAGAACTTTCGTCTTTTTTTTTTAAAATCTCTTTAATAAAACTTTTTTTTCCGTTTTCTTTAAGATTTAGAATCCCAATTTCAGATTTTCCATCTTTATCAAAACAAATTATTTCACAAACTTGATTTCCTTCATCATTAATAATTTCTATTTCATCATCAGGAAAAATTTGTAAACCTGTAAGACCACCGGCATTTACAACATGCCTTTCAACTCCAGGTGGTAGCACACTAAGGCCTGGCTCTTTAATATCTAAAGTAGTTTGCGACATTTTTTATAATCTATTGTTATATTATATAAATATCTAGTAGTTGACTATCATTTTACTTAGGCACATACTATTAAGATAAAACTAGTACTAGGAGGAAAAATGAAAAACAAATTACCGTTATTAATCGGTGCAATTGTTGTTATTGCGGGTCTTGTTTTCTTCATGGGTGGAGGAGATAAAACTGCAAAGAAATCTGGCGATAGCAGTGCCCCTATTGTAATTCCAACACATAACTGGTCGAGCCAAATTGTAATGGCTTACGTTATTGGAGGAATTTTTGAAAGTATGGGAAACAACGTGAGTTATGTTAATGCTGACTCACAAGCTGTTTACGAGTCAATTAGAATTGGAGACGTAACCATTTCTCACGAAGTATGGGAGTCTGCATTTGGTAAATCATTCACAACTGCTTTGGATAAAGGTGGTTTATTAGATTGGGGTGATCATGAAGCAAGAACACTTGAGGATATGGGTTATCCTAATTGGGTTGCTGATAAAGGATTATGCCCAGGTCTACCAGATTGGACAGCTTTGAAAAATCCAGACTGTGCTAAAAACTTTGTAACACCTGACTCAGGTGGAAAAGGTCGTATGTTAGAAGGTCCACAAACTTGGCATGGTGACTTAATCCCTCAAAGAGTAGATGCTTTAGGATTAGGCGATCTTTGGATGGTTAAATTTGCTGGAAGTGCTGACGCGCTTTGGGCTGAGTTAGCAGCAGCTGAAAAAGAAGGAAGAGGAACTATTATTTTTAACTGGACACCAAACTTTACAGATGGTGCTGGTTTTACATTTATTGACTTCCCTCCTTACACAGCAGGTTGCAGACCAGAAGATGGTGGAGATGGAAAATGTGGATCTCCAGATGGTTATTTGAAAAAAGCAGTGCATGAGGACTTTCCAAAAACTCACCCAGGTGCAGCTGCAGCTTTCAAAAAAATGTCATTCACTACAAGTCATATTGGAGCAATGGCTGCTTTAGTTGATATTGACAAAATGACTCACGAAGATGCTGCCAAAAAGTGGTTAGCTGATAATGAGTCAGTTTGGAAACCATTTACTAAATAAGGTAAATAACAATTAAATTTATAAGTCTCCCCCAACAAAGTTGGGGGGGATTTTTTTTAATTAAGATTTCATGTTTAAATATTATTTAGGTATATTAATAAGTTTATTATTTATTAATCAGTTATCAGCAAAAAATATTAATATACAAGAAAATATAAATCTTACTTTTAAATGTGAATTAAAAAAAAAAATAATCAAGAATTCTGAATATAACTATCAGGTATTTCTAGCCAAAGATCTTGATAAAAAAAATTTAAATAAATTTGAAATTAAATCACAGCAACCTGAAACACTTAATATAAATGGTCTATCATCATTTCTGTCAAAATCTATAAAGCTAAGCGTTAAAGTTGTTAACAAAGATGTAGTTTTATTCAAAGCAATTGATAATAACTCCAGTTATTCAGAGTCAGGTATTATTGATAGAAAAACAGGGGAATTAGTTCACGAAATAACTAAAAATATAAAAAACGAAAATTCTGAAAAAGACATTGCTTTTTACTCTTGTAGCAAGAAGGAAAATGTCTGATTTTTTTTTTAGTTAATTTGTGTAAGATATATATATGAAAAATTTTTTAGTTGGTTTGATTCTTAGTTTATTAGTCTTTTCTGCTGCCCTAGCGCGTAGCACTGGGTGTAAAGAGGGGAATTGTGAAAATGGTTATGGAAAATGGGTTTACACAGATAAAACTACTTACGAAGGAGAGTGGACAGGAACTAAAAAAAATGGAAAAGGTGTAGAAACTTGGCCTAATGGATATATTTACAAGGGCGAATTTAAAAACAGTGAATGGAGCGGCAAAGGTATTTTAACCTTTCCTGATGGATCAACTTATGAGGGAGAGTGGGCAAAAGGTTTTATGAATGGTCTAGGAACTTTTACATCTTCTGATGGAACACAAAAAACAGGGACTTGGAAAAATGGAAAGTTGCAAGAGTAATGTTTAAGGAAAATTATTTTAATAAAATTAAAGAATTACCAGAATTCCTAAAACAAACTGGTGGATTGTTAATTCTAATTTTAATTATAATTTCATCTTTTTCTGTTTTAAATATTATGTTTGGGGAAGGCGATGAATTAGTTAAAAAAATGAAATTAGAGGAAGAAAGAAAAGCTCAGGAAAAGAAATTAAGTCAACTAATATCAAAACTTCCTTCAGGAATACTTGTAACTTTTGATGGCACAGATCATTATCGATTAACAGATGATGTATACGAACAAGTTTGCAAAGCCACAAAACTTATTCCCCAAAGAGCGATAATGGGTGCAAACTTTCTAAATTTTAGAGCACATGAAATTTACACAATTAATGGAAATAAAATTAGTGATACATTTGTTGAGTGGAACACAGAAAAAAACAAGTGTTTTGCAGGTTTTACAGTTAGTGGAAAAAATGTTGGAGTTAATGAATCAATTACCGTTAGTGGTGAAGCGCTGAGTTTTTTGAGTACAGGAATTGACACAAGGGTATATTTTATTAAAAATTTTTAAGGAGGAAAAATAATTATATAGATTTTATTTTATCTTAATATCATATAACGTTATCAAAATTTATGTCTAACTCAGTAATCAAATGTGAAAATGTTTTTAAAATTTTTGGAGCAAATGCCAAAAAAATGCTTAAAGAATCTAACGGTAATGTTGATGCTAAAACTTTTCAAGAAAATGGATGCATCGTAGGTGTGAACAACGCTTCATTTGAAGTAGCAAAAGGAGAGATGCTAGTTGTAATGGGTTTATCTGGCTCAGGAAAATCAACATTATTAAGATGTATTTCTAGATTAACAGATGCTACAGGCGGGAAGATTTATATTGAAGGTCAAGATTTATTAGAATTAAACAATAAAGAACTGATAGATCTTAGAAGAAATAAAATGGGAATGGTTTTCCAAAGTTTTGCTTTATTACCTCACAAAACTGTTGTGGAAAATATTGCTTTTCCGCTTCAAATCAAAGGAATAGAAATCGAAGACAGTATTGCTAAGGCTATGGATATGGTAAAATTAGTTGGTCTTGAAGGAAGAGAAAATTATTTTCCAAGAGAACTTTCTGGAGGACAACAACAAAGAGTTGGAATAGCAAGATCATTAGCTGTTGAACCAGATATATGGTTTCTTGATGAACCTTTTTCAGCTTTAGACCCCCTAATTCGTAAAGAAATGCAAGATGAGTTTTTAAGACTTCAAGAAAAACTTCAAAAAACGATTATGTTTATAACACACGATTTTGATGAAGCTTTAAAACTTGCTGACAGAATTGCAATTATGAAGGACGGTATCATTGAGCAATTAGACACTCCAGCTAATATTGTTTTAAATCCAGCGACAGAATATGTAAGAAAATTTACTGAAGAAGTGCCTAGAGAAAAAGTTTTATTAATTGAGGATGTGATGGATAAATCAGACACTAAAGATTTAAGTGAACTTAAAGTTTCAAAAGATGAAACTATTGAGAACGTTGCAGAAAAGATTCTTTCTCAAGATAAAGCGGTAGCTGTTATAGATAGTAACAATAAAATTGTTGGCTCTATAAATCCAACAAAGATAATCAATACAGTTTTTGGAGGAAGAAAAAATAATTAGTTATGAAATTTATAAAAAAATACCCAAAAGCATTTCAATGGTTATTTTTGTTAGTTGTTTTTTTTGCATTATGCTTTGCAATCGAAGTTCCAGAAACATATAAATTTATACGTGGTCAAGCAGAGTTTGTAAAAGATCCTAATCAAAGTTTTTATATTTTTTTAGGTAAAGAAGTAAGATATTATCCTTTCGATGTCTTTTGGAGATTGCCCCCATTACTTGGGTGGCTACCTATCTGGATAAATGATTCATTATTTTTTTTAATGAATGAATGGCTACCGATGGAGTTTTGGAATGAAGATACTCAATCGTATAAAACTCGACCTTTAGTTCTTCAGATCACAAGAGAAATAACTTCAGTTATGACTTTTTTGATTGAATTAATCAGAGATATTTTATTAGGAGGTCTTAAAACTATTGTAGCATTTACAAGTTGGGATTTCGTTGGTTCTAATTCTTGGGCAAAAATGCCTGGTCTTCCTTGGACAATAGTTGCAGCCGGAGCAGCTATACTAGCATATCAATTAAGCGGAAAAGGTTTGGCTCTATTTGCAGGTTTAGTAATGGTTTATATTTCTATATTTGGTCAATGGAAACCTTCAATGCAAACACTATCTTTTATATTAGTAGCTGCACCATTATCATTTGTTTTTGGTTTGGGTCTAGGAATCGCAGCATTTAAAAACAAGCGTGTTGAAAAAGCTTTGTATCCAATATTATTGGTGATGCAGACAATGCCTCAATATGCTGTCCTAGTGCCAGCACTTGTCCTATTTGGAGTTGGTGATCATGCAGCCGTAATCATAACTATGATTGTTGCTGTTCCTCCAATGATATTATTGACACTCCTAGGTTTAAGAGCTGTGCCACAAGAAGTTATTGAAGCTGGTAGAATGAGTGGATGTAATAATTGGCAAATTATGTTTCAAGTATTAATTCCAACTGCAAGAAGAGATATTTTAATTGGGGTAAACCAAGTAATTATGGTTTGTTTTTCAATGGCAGTTATATCAGCCTTTATTGGTGCAAAAGGTTTAGGGTTTAACTTATTGTTAGCGTTAAATCAGTTAAATATTGGATTAGCATTAGAGGCAGGTCTTTGTATTAGTTTAATTGCAATATTATTAGATAAAATGTCTCTTGCATGGGCAAATAAGCAAGTAGATTATTTTGGTAATCTAACTTTTTATGAGCGAAACAAAAATGCAATATATTTTGGTATTGCAGTTTTTATTGGAATTGTACTGGCTTATTTAGGGTCTTTTTATTTCAAACAGGGATTTAATTATTTATTTGAAGTTCCACATAATAAAGGAATATCAACAGCTGACTTTTGGAACAAAGGGGTAGATTGGATTTTTGATACTTTTTTTGTTTATATAAAAGCTTTCAATACATGGTTAATTGTAGAAGTTCTTCAACCAATGAGAGCTTTGTATTTAAGAATGCCAGCTGTTGCTACTTTAGTTTTAGTGGTAGGAGCAGGATATTTAATTGGAGGGGTTCGTTCAGCTTTAGTTGTTTGTGGATTAACATTATTTATAGCCTTAAGTCCTTGGTGGGACAGAGCTTTGGTCACGACTTATATGGCAACGTTTGGTGTAATAGTTTCTTGTATAATTGGATTTACTGTTGGAACTTTATGTTTTCAGAATAAACACACAGCTAATTTTATGCTAGGTGTGTGTGATATTTTTCAAACATTTCCATCTTTTGTTTATTTAATTCCAGTAATGATGCTTTTCGGTATTACTGACACATCAGTCTTAATAGCTGTTATTGTTTATGCAACAATACCAGCAACAAGATATACGATTGAAGGACTTAGAAGTGTTCCAACAGCTTTACATGATGCAGCAACAATGTCAGGTGTAAATAAATTTCAAAGGTTAACTAAAATAGAATTTCCTCTAGCATTTCCGCATATGATGCTTGGTTTAAATCAAACAATTGTATTTGCATTATTTATGGTCATTATTGGAGCGTTCATTGGAACTGAGGATTTAGGTCAATATATTCTAAAAGCACTGTCAGATAAAAATGGCGCAGGAATTGGATTAACACTTGGTCTTTGTGTTGCGTTTATTGGTTTAATATTTGATAATTTAATTAGAACTTGGGTTGAAAAAAGAAAACAACATCTTGGTATAGCTTAATTTTTAAATTATTTATCTAAAAAAGTTTTTGACGAGTCATCCATAGCAGTTGCCCAAGGCGTATGATGGATTGGTGCAACTGAACCAGTGACTGGAGATGAAAAAGATTTATTTCTATAAGTCATTATATCTTCAACTTTATGGTGCTCCCATTCTTTGAAATGTTTTCTAATTAATTCAAAATCAATTTTGGGATAATCCGACATTTCATGAAGTTCTTTTGTATATTCAGTTTGAAAATCAATCATTTGATCTGGATTTTCTAATTTTTCCTCCATAGCAACCCATTTATTTATGTCACTTTCAATTTCTTTTTCATTTGGAATTTTGATCTTATTCATTATTACATCTCTTGCGTACCAAGCCTGACAATCAAACATATTAAATGTATGGAATTGATCTTGCATACCAAGATACAAAAGTTTGTGATTATCCTGCCACACAACTCCTTTGTATAGTTTTGGTGGATATAATCTGTTTCTAGTTTTTAATTTTAAATTTTCTTCTAAAAAAGGAAAATGATGAAGATAACCAGTACATAAAATTACAACATCTGCTTCTTGCTCTGTACCATCTTTAAAAATTGCTTTTTTGCCCTCCAATTTATCAAGGTAATGAACTTCTTTCATTCCTTTTGGCCATTTAAAACCCATAGGATTATGTCTGTATCCTATTGTTACACTTTTGGCCCCGTACTTGTTGCATTGAAGCGCAACATCTTCTGCAGAATAACTACTCCCTAAAACAATTACATTTTTATTTTTAAATTCTTCAGCATCTCTAAAATCATGAGAGTGCATAATTCTCCCAGGAAATGAATTCATTCCTTTATATTCTGGAATAAAGGGAACTGAAAAATGACCAGTTGATACAACTACATAGTCAAAATTATCTTTTAAAATTTTATCATTTACTTTGTCTTGATAACTAATTTCAAATTTATCATTTTTAAATATTGTCCCTACTACCCTAGTATTGAATTTGATTTTACTTTTCATCTTTCCCTTGTTTAATCTACCTATGATATAGTCATACAAAACTGCTCTAGGTGGAAAAGAAGGAATGGGTTTTCCAAAGTGTTCATCAAATGAATAGTCTGCAAACTCTAAACACTCTTTAGGCCCATTGGACCAAAGATATCTGTACATACTATTGTGCACAGGATCTCCATATTGATCAGAACCAGTTCTCCAATTATAATTCCACAATCCTCCCCAGTCCTCCTGTTTTTCAAAACAAACTATCTCAGGGATCTTTTCACCATTTTTTTCTGCTAATTCAAATGCTCTGAGCATAGACAATCCACATGGTCCAGCTCCTATAATTGCTACTTTTGTCATTTAGTTATTAAATTTAAATTTGTAAATTTATTTTACTAACAAAATATGGAAATTTAAAATAAAATATTAAAGAATAATCAAGATTATTTGAGATTACTTTCTCTCGTATGTGTTGTATTAAACATGTAAATTTTAAACTAATATATGAAAAAAATTTTGGTAATTGGTGGTGGTGCAATGGGATCAGCATTTACGATCCCGTGTTTAGAAAATAAAAATGATGTTACAATTACTGAACCTTATTCAAAAAGATTTATTAGAGATTTATCCTCGAAAAGAAAGTTTCATTCAGCATTAAATATAAAACTACCTAGAAAATTGAAATTTAGAAAATTTTCAAGTGATCTTTTAAAAGAAAAATTTGATTTATTGGTAATTGCTTTAAGTTTACCAGGAATTGACTTTATTGGCAAAAAATTAAAAGATAAAAAGATCAAAACGCCGGTTTTAGTTCTTACCAAAGGACTGAAATATTTTTCTAAAAGTAAAAAAATTCTAACAATATCAGAAAATCTAAAAAGAAATTCCGGTATTAATAATGTATCAGTTTTAAAAGGTCCTTGTTTAGCAAAAGAATTAGCTAGAAAAAATCAAACGAGTGTAGTTATAGCCAATAAGAATATCAATATTGCTAAAAAAATTGGAAAAAGAATTTCAACTAAATATTATCTCACGGAATTTTCAAAAGATGTTATTGGGGTGGAGGTTTGTTCAGCTATAAAAAATATATATTCAATGATAATTGGTGCTGGTCAAAGTTTGAATGCTTCATCTAATTTATTTCAAAAGTCAATAATAGAAATGATATACTTAACAAAATATTTTAAAGGCAAAGAAGAAACTACTTTAGGACTTGCTGGAGCAGGAGATCTTTATGTTAGTGCTGCAGGTGGAAGAAATAGTAAAATGGGAAGCTATTTAGGCATGGGGTATACATTTAAAACTGCGAAAAAAAAGTTTATGCCAAGCGATACTGTAGAAGGAGAGCAATTAGCAAGAGAGATTGCACCATTTATTCTTAAGAAAATAAATAAAAAGAAGATACCTTTAATGGTTAATTTAATAAGGACTATTCAAGGTAATAAAAAACTTAAAATAAAAGTTTAGAACAAACCTTCAATTTCACCTTTATCATTTAATTTTATAGAGTCAGCAGCTGGAACTCTAGGTAATCCAGGCATAGTCATTATTTCTCCACAAACAACGACAATAAATTCTGCACCAGATGACAATCTAACTTCCCTCACAGGTAATACATGGCCAGTTGGTGCACCTTTCAAGTTTGGATCTGTTGAAAAACTATATTGAGTTTTTGCAATACAAACTGGAAGATTACCATAACCTTTTTCTTCAAAATCCTTTAATTGTTGTCTCACCTTTGTATCAGCCACCACTTCACTTGCGTGATAAATTTCTTGAGCAATTTTTTCTATCTTTTTAAATAATGGTAATTTGTCCTCGTATAAATATTTAAATGTATCTTGATTATCTTCACAAATAGCTACAACATTTTTTGCAAGCTCTTTTGTTCCCTCACTTCCATCAGACCAATGAGTACATTTAGAGGCTTTCACACCTTGTGTTTTACAAAAATCTAATAATGTTTTCATTTCTTTATCTGAGTCTGTAATGAAGTGGTTTACTGCAATCGTGACTGGCAACCCAAATTTTCGAGTATTATTTATATGTCTCTCTAGATTAACTAAACCTTTCTTTAAAGCTTTTACGTTTTCGTTTTTTAATTCATCTTTTAATACACCACCATGCATTTTAAGAGCTCTAATGGTTGCAACAATAACAACACAATCAGGCTTTAATCCTGATTTTCGACATTTAATATTCAAAAATTTTTCTGCCCCAAGATCTGCACCAAATCCAGCTTCTGTAACAACATAATCTGCTAATTTAAGTCCTGCCTTTGTAGCTATTACAGAATTACAACCGTGAGCAATATTGGCAAAGGGACCTCCATGAATAATAGCAGGATTGTTTTCTAAAGTTTGAGTTACATTTGGTCTAATTGCTTCTTTAAGCAAAACTGTCATTGGTCCTTGAGCATTTAAATCTTTCGCGTGAACAGGTTTTTTTTCTCTAGTGTATCCAATTGTTATATTTGCGATCCTATTTTCTAAATCTTTTAAATCTGTTGCTAAACAGAAAATAGCCATTAATTCTGAAGCAACCGTAATATCAAAACTGTCTTGACGTGGATATCCATTTGCTACACCTCCTAGATCTACGATGATTGATCTTAAAGATCTATCATTCATGTCCATAACTCTTCTCCAAGAAACTCGTCTTACATCGATGTTTAGTTTATTACCCCAATAAATATGATTATCAATAAGAGCAGATAATAAATTATGAGCAGAAGTTATTGCATGAAAATCTCCAGTGAAATGTAAATTGATTTGTTCCATAGGAATAACCTGAGCATAACCTCCTCCAGCAGCACCACCTTTTAATCCAAAAGATGGACCAAGACTTGGTTCTCTTAAACATACTATAGATTTTTTTCCAATTTTATTTAAACCATCATTCAGCCCTACAGATGTAGTAGTTTTTCCCTCTCCAGCAGGGGTCGGGGTTATGGCAGTAACTAAAACTAATTTTCCATCTTTTTTATCTTTTAAACTATCTAAGTAGTTTAAATTGATTTTTGCTATATGGCGCCCCATTGGACTAAAGGCTGAACTTTCATCTGGTACATTAATTTTTGCTAATATGTCCTTAATAGGCTCCATTTTAGCTTCTCTAGCAATTTCGATATCTGATTTTACTTTACTCATTAAAGCTTTCTAAAAATATATAAAAAAGTTGCTCGATTAGTATCTCTTTTTTGAGGCTTTGGAAATATCTAAAAATTATATATAAAAAAAATATGAACTATTTATATTCATTATTATAAAATTTATTCATGCAAAAATATTCAATATTTAATCTTATTAAAAACGCTTTATCAAATCATGAGAAATGGGATTTAGCTTGGAAAGACCCAACACCAAAGAAAGAATATGATGTTATTATTATTGGTGGAGGAGGCCATGGTTTGGCAACCGCTTATTACTTAGCAAAAGAGCATAATATAACAAATGTTGCCATTATTGAGAAAGGTTGGATAGGTGGAGGAAATGTTGGACGTAATACTACAATAATAAGATCAAATTATATGTATGATGATAATGCATTGTTTAGTGAATTTGGAATGAGTCTATGGAGAAAGATGAGCCAAGATTTAAATTATAATGTGATGTTTTCTCCAAGAGGAATTATTAATCTTGCTCATTCAGATGCACAAATGAATGTTTATGCTAGAAGAGGAAATTCAATGAGATTGAATGGAATTGATGCAGTTCTTTTAAACAGAGAACAGGTAAAAGAAATTATTCCAATGGCGGACTTTTCTGAAAATGTAAGATTCCCAATTTTTGGAGGGCTTATGCAGCCTAGTGCAGGAACAGCAAGACATGATGCGGTCGCATGGGGTTATGCTCGTCAGGCAGACTCAATGGGCGTTGATATAATTCAAAACTGTGAAGTAATAGGGTTTGATGTATCAGCTGGAAAAATAAGTGGGGTGAGAACGTCTCGTGGAGATATTAAAACAAAAAAAATTGGATTATGTGTTGCAGGTAGTACAAATATTTTGGCAGAAAAATTAAATATGAGATTACCGATTGAAACTCATCTTTTACAAGCATGTGTTTCTGAACCAGTAAAACCAGTTTTAGATAGAGTAGTTACTTTTGGGGCTGGACATTTTTATATTAGTCAATCGGATAAAGGTGAAATGGTTATGGGTGGTGATTTAGATGGTTATAATAGTTACGCTCAAAGAGGAAATCTTCCAACTCTTCAACATGTATTGACCGAAGGAATTGCAATGATGCCGTTTCTAAGTAAATTAAAAATGCTTAGAACTTGGGGAGGAATAATGGATATGTCTATGGATGGTTCACCTATTATTGATAAAACTCATATTGAAGGTTTATATTTAAATTGCGGATGGTGCTACGGTGGTTTTAAAGCAACGCCAGCATCTGGTTGGACATTTGCATATACTATTGCTCAAGATAGAGTTCATGATCTCAATGCAGGATATAGTTTAAATAGATTTAATACAGGTCACTTACTTGATGAAAAAGGACTTGGTACAAAAACTTGGATTTCATAAATGCTTCATATTAAATGTCCACATTGTGGAATGAGATCTCAAAATGAATTTTCTTATGGTGGTGATGCCACAGTCAAAAGACCAGAACTTAATAAAGAAATATCAGATCAAGATTGGGATAATTTTGTTTATAATAGAAAAAGTTTGAGAGGAAAGCATTGGGAATTATGGCAACACTTATCAGGTTGTCGCCAATGGATTAAAGTTGAAAGAGACACTGCTACTCATGAAATTTTTAATACACTTAAAGCAAATGAGGATATTTCATAATGGCCCAAAGCTTTAGACTTGAAAATGCAGGATTAATTAATAGAGAAAAAAAAATCTCATTTAAATTTAATGGAAAAACTTATTATGGCTATGAAGGAGACACTCTTGCATCTGCATTGATAGCTAATGGGGTTCATTTAATTGGAAGAAGCTTTAAATATCACAGACCAAGAGGTTTTTTTGGTGCTGGAGTCGACGAGCCCTATGCAATTGTTCAGTTATATAGAAATGGTGAAACTGAGCCAAATATTAAAGCTACCGAACAAGAACTTTTTGAGGGACTAGAGGCCACAAGTGTAAATTGTTGGCCAAGTGTTAATTTTGATGTTGGAGCGATAAATAACTTTTTAAAGATATTTTTACCTGCAGGATTTTACTACAAAACTTTCATGTGGCCAAAAAGCTTTTGGTATAAAGTTTATGAACCATTTATAAGAAAAGCTGCGGGACTTGGTGTTGCTTCAATAAAACATGATAAAGAGAGATACGAGCATAAATACGAATATTGTGACTTATTAATAGCTGGATCCGGACCATCTGGACTAGCAAGTGCTTATGCTGCAGCTAAAAATGGAGCAAAAGTAATTTTAGCTGAAGATAAATCCAGATTTGGGGGATCATTACTATCTAGTGAAGTGAACATTGGAAATCAAACCGGAAAAGAGTGGGCTGATAGCATTATTTCTGAATTGAAAGAAATGCCTAACGTAATTGTTAAAAATAGATCACAAGTTTTTGGATATTACGATCATAATATGCTTGTGATGACAGAAAGAGTTAGCGACCATTTACCAAAAACAAAAAAATTTCATCCAAAACAAAGGCTTTGGTATATTAGATCTAAAGAAGTAATAATCTCCTCAGGATCAATAGAAAGACCTTTAGTGTTTGGAAATAATGATACTCCTGGTGTAATGCTTTCATCAGCTGCTAAAGAATATTTAAAAGTTTATGGAGTCCTTGTAGGAAAAAAACCACTTGTTTTTACAAATAATGATAGTGGTTATGAAACTGCAATAGAATTTATAAAAAATGGTATAAACCCTATAGTTTTAGATTCAAGAAAAGATCCAAAGTCAGAAATTATAGATGAAGCAAAGAGTTTGGGAATTGAGATTAAATTTTCTTATGTTGTTGTTGCTGCCCATGGATATAAAAAAGTAAAATCTGCCGATGTAGCTAAAATTTCCGAGGACAAGGAACAACTTGGGGATATAGAAAATATAAAATGTGATTGCATATGTGTTTCTGGTTTTTGGACTCCAACAATTCATTTAGCATCACAATCAGGAAACAAAACAAAGTTTAATGAAAACATAGATGCATTTATACCTGGAAAATCAAAACAAAACGAAAAAACTCTGGGATCTGCTAATGGAATTTATACTTTAGAAGAAACTCTAAAAAGCTCATTTGAAGCTGGCTATGAATTATCAAAAAAGATAACTAACAATGATAATAAAGTTTCATTTCCCAATGTAGTTGAAAAAAAATCATCAGTGCATGATAAATTTTGGTGTGTACCACTTCCAAAAGGAAAAAATTACAAAAGATTTTTGGATTTTCAAAATGATGTTGCTGTTTCTGACATACAAATAGCAATAAAAGAAGGATATCGATCTATTGAACATGTAAAAAGATATACAACTCTTGGTATGGCCACTGATCAAGGCAAAACAAGTAATCTTAATGGCTTACAATTGGTTTCAAAAATAGAAAATAAAGTTGTTCCAGCAGTTGGACATACCACTTTTAGACCTCCATACACACCTGTTTCTATTGGTGCAATAGTAGGAAGAGAAATTGGTAAACATTCAAAACCTACAAGAAAATCTCCAATGCATTATTGGCATGAAAAAAATAATGCTATTTTTGTTGATGCAGGGGTTTGGTTAAGACCTAGATATTATAAACAAGGCGATGAAAATTTGTTTGAAGCATCTAAAAGAGAGGCTAAAAATGTCAGAACAAATGTTGGTGTTTGTGATGTTACGACATTGGGAAAAATAGATATTAAAGGACCAGACGCAGCAGAACTACTTAATCGAGTTTACACTAACGCTTGGCTAAAACTTCCAGTTGGTAAAGCTAGATACGGTGTTATGTTAAGAGAAGATGGTATTGTTATGGATGATGGGACAACAACAAGAATTTCTGAAAATCATTATCACATGACAACTACTACCGCTCAAGCAGCAAATGTACTCTCTCATTTAGAATATTATCTACAAGTAGTATGGCCAGATTTGAATGTAAACGTTGTTTCAACAACTGAACAGTGGGCAGGAGCAGCAATTGCTGGACCAAAATCTAGAGATTTATTACAAAAATTATTTCCTAAGTCAAATGTGTCGAATGAAGGTCTCCCATTTATGGGTTATATGGAAGGAGATTTATTTGGAGTTAAAGCAAGAATTTTTAGAATTTCATTTTCTGGCGAGCTTGCATATGAAGTAAACGTCGAGTCAGATTATGGAAACTTTATGTGGGAAAAAATCATGGAAATTGGTGAAGAATTTAAAATTCAGCCATATGGTACTGAAGCATTATCAACACTTAGAATTGAAATGGGACATGTAGCTGGTTCAGAATTGGATGGCAGAACAATACCTTATGACAATTCTTTGGAAGGATTATTAAGTAAAAAGAAAGATTTTATTGGAAAAAGATCTTTATCAAGAGAGGCCTTTACTGCTTTAGATAGGCAAAAAGTCGTTGGAGTTGTGCCTTTAGATAAAAAAACAAGTATTCCTGAAGGATCACATTTAGTTAAGGACTCAAATGCACCATTACCAAATCCAAAATTAGGATATATTTCAGCCTCATGTTGGAGTGTTGAGCATGATAATCCATTTTCTTTAGCAATTCTTAAAGATGGAAAAAATATGATAGGGGAAAAATTATTTGTGATGTCTCCGCTTAAAAACAAAGTAATACCAGTTGAAATAGTTTCTTCACATTATGTAGATCCAAAAGGCGAAAGGGTAAGGTCGTGAGCTCAATATCGGCTTTAGCAAATATTCATTCAAAAGGACAATTTGGTGATTACGAAGGTAAGGATCATAATGATCTTTTAAAAATTTCAGAAATTAAAAATTTACTAATTATTCAAATAGTTCAATATAAAAATTCAACAGTTTTAGTTGAAAATATTGATATAGATGGCATAAAATTAAAAAATGAACCATTAAGTGTTTCATTTAATAATGATACTAGAATTTTATGGAATGGTGCAAAAAATTGGCTTTTAGTATCAACAAAAAAAGATTTAATTAAAGATATTTCAAGAATATTTGATGAAGTGGATTTTGCAGTAACAGATTTATCTCACTCTAGAGCTGTAATTGAAATTGAAGGAAAAAATACAAAAGAAGTTTTAAAAAAAGGATGTCCATTTAATTTTAATGTTTTAGAAAGAAACAAATCCGTTAATTCTATTTATAATGGAATAACACTGACCATTGATATGTTGGAAAATAATCCTAATAAAGTAAGATTATTTACTTTGAGAAGTTTTGGGGAATCTTTGTATCATTCTATTACAGATGCATCTCTAGAATTTGGTTATAAATCAATATAGATATTACTAATCCCTTGTAGCAATATAAACACCTATTGTGGTTATTAAGAAACCTAAAATATCTAAGTTAGTTAATCTCTCATTTAAAAAAAGCCAAGCCATAAAAGCAGATGTAGCTGGAATTAAAAAAAATATTGAAACAGTCTTACTCGCAGAATTGTTCTTAATCAAATACATCAATATTGTAAAAGCTCCAAATGATACTAAAAGTATTTGATGACTCATGGCAATAATAAAGGTTTTTGTAAAATTAATATATGGTTCAGCAAAAATTATTATTACTAAAATATGAAATAAACATCCACCAACAGCTTGATAAAAATTACTTACTGACAAAGGTAAATTGTTACTTAATTTTTTTTGCCAAATTGTAGAGGTTGTAATTGCAATTAATGCGACGATTGTTGCAACCAAACCCATAAAAGGAATATTAGTGCCTACATCAAAACCTAAAACTAATGCTGCACCTACAAATCCAAGTAAAACACCGATCCATTGTTTTACAGTTACTTTTTCACCAAGTATAGGTCCACTTAGTGCATTAGTTAAAACAGGCTGCAGTGTTACTATTAATGCCGCAATACCAGTAGGCATACCAATAGAGATAGAGTAGAATACTCCACCTAAATAAAATCCATGAAAAAGCACTCCACTTAAAATTGACTCAATAAAATTTTTTCTATTAACAATTATTGAATATTTTGAATAGATCGAAAATAAATAAAAACCTATAGCAACAAAAAAAAATCGAAAGGCTAATGCTGCAAAAGGATCACTATTATCGATTATTGGTTTAGTAGTTATAAAAGCGGAAGACCAAAGAACAATAAATATTAAAGGAAAAATTTTAATCATTAATTCATTTTATAAACTAATATTTGTTGAAATTATTAAATTTTTTACCCTATTTTGGACTATTTCTTAATTGATGACAGCTAGCAAATCACTTAATGTTATAGGATGACATTAAAGCTTTTTAGAATTTTGTTAATTTTATTTTCGTTTATATTTTTAACAGGATTTTTACCTTTTGCTTCCTTGCTTGGTCCAAGTGTAACTATTGTTTCATCAGGCAAAGTTTACAAAGCCGGTGCTCAAATATTAATTGATCAATCTATTAAAAAGAAGACTGGTAAAAATTCACTAGACTTAGTTAGAGAAGAAGTGAATAAACAAAATAGTAAAAAACATTTAAATGAGGAGCTTAGAAAACTTGTTGAAAAAAGAATCACGCTATCTCACAAAAAATTAAAATTAAAAGTCAATCAATAATTTTTAAATATATTAAATTCTTTTGTTTGGTTTCTTTACACCATAACTCATAACTCTCACACATTCGCCATAATTGATCAAATGCTCTCTGAGAGATTTCTAGTGGAAAGTGATTTTTAGTATAATAAAGTTCTGGAAATTGAATTAATTGTTTAACAACCATCTCTTTTTGAATTTCTAATAACCTAATAGTTTCAGTTGGAATTTTTTTTTTATATCTTTTATCAAAAAAATCATTTTTTTTAAGTTCTTCAAACCACAAATCGTGAAATTTACCACTACTTATTTCTTTAAATACTTTAGATCCAATAAAGTTTTCGATAGCGTCGATATTTGAAAAATCAGGATTCTTTTTTTTTATTTTAGAAACTTCTATATATATTTTTTCCGCAACAAACAAAACATAGGGCTTTTCTTTTGATTGCATTAACTTTTTTGGTACTTTTTTTTTGCTGCATTAGCTAAAATTAAATTGGGATCTAAAAATATTTTTGAAGATTTTACATTTTTAAAAGACTTAAAAGCAAAAATTGCTATAGGTAATTCTGTACATCCTAAAATAATTTTATTACATTTCTTTTTTATTAAATAATCTATAGCTGGTTTAATTATCTTATTTGCAGCTTTAACATTTCCCATTTTAACTAATTTGATGGCTTTATTTACAGATTTTTTTTGAAAAATTTTATTTGGGCATATAAGCTTAAAATCTTTGTCAAAAAATTTGTTATATACTCCTGTTTTTAAGGTACCTTCTGTAGCAAGTAATCCTATAGATGAATTTTTTTTACATTTTTTTTTTTGTAAATTTAAAAACTTCTTCCGGCATATTTATTATTGGTAAATTAATTTTCTTTTTTAAATCACTATACCAATAATGTGCAGTATTACATGGAATTACTATAAACTTACATTTACTTGCTTTTAAAATCTTACAACCATTAATCAAACTTTTTAAAACTAAAGAATATTTGTATTTATTTTTTTTATTAGTAAACTTATTAAAAAGATTTTTGGTTTGAACTCCAATGGACTCAGGTCTTCCAGGTATGTTTGATTTGTTATATAAAATAAATAAAGGATATTCCTGGTCAATTTTTCCTCTGTATAAAATCGCAAGTTTATTACAAAAGTCTAGTCCAGCTTGTGTTCCCATTCCTCCTAAAATACCAATCATATTTTTTTATTTTTCATTAAGTTTATTATTACGTCCTCTCATGAAAGTTAAAATCAAACAACCTTTATTTGTATAAGAAGAGTGAGAACTATTTGGTTCATAAGATATAAAGTCACCTTTTTTAAAAATTGTGCCATCAGAATCTATTAATTCTCCTTCTAGTATTAAAAATTCTTCATGACCTGTATGAAGATGTGGTAGTGTTTTGGTGCCAGGTTCTAATTTAGATATATATGTTCCAAAATTTGTTTTTTCATTAAAACTTATTTTATGCCAAGACCAACCTTTAATAGTTTTGCCATATTTATTGAATGGCTCAAATTTAAGATGACTTAATTGGGTAATTTTTCTCTTATTCATTAAATAAGAAGAATAGTTTATTGGCTATAAAAATAAATAAATTCTTAGTTAAAGAATTAAAAATTTAATAGCCAATAAATGATTTTGTGAAAATTATGCAGTTTTTAAGTTAACTGCTGAAGGACCTTTAGGACCATCTTCAACATCGAAAGTCAAAGCTTGACCCTCATCTAAACCGTTCATACCAGCGTCTCTTACTGCTGAAACATGAACAAAAACATCTTTTTCTTTATCTTCTCTTTCAATAAAACCAAAACCCTTGGTTGGATTGAACCATTTTACTTTTCCTTGTAGACTCATATTTGTTATCTTACTTATTGTTAGTTAATTTATTACTTATAATTAAGTAATTACCGCTTTCTTTAGAATTAATTTAGTTTTGTCAACAAGTTTAACGATTAAAAGTCTTTTTTTATTCTAATTGTTGTTTACAAACTTCGTAAAATATAAGGAATTTACATCCTCCTTGTAGTGAGCAAATGGTTTACATGGTTTAAAATCACACTTTTTAAACAATTTCCTAGCAGGTTCAAAAAATTTTCCAGCTCCAGTTTCAATACTTAATTTTTTAATATCTAATTTTTTTGCTTCCTGAATGAGATGCTCTATAACTTTGATCCCATTACCTTTATTTCTAAAATTATCATGAACTCTTATTGATTTAAATTCTCCATGTCCTTCATCTAAAAATTTTAGTGCTCCACAACCTAACAATTTTTCATTTTCCCATAAGCTCCAAAATTTTATTGATGGAACCTTTAAACCAGGAATATCTAAAACATGTGCACTTCCTTCAGGTGAAGCTTTTCTTAATTCAATAAAATGTTTTGTTAAAAGTTCGTTTACTTCTGGATTATCAAAATTTCCTTCGATAGATGTAATCATTTAAATTAAAGTTGTTATATGGCCCATTTTTCTTTTTTCTTTAACTTCTTTTTTTTGATAATCAAAGAAAAATTCATTATCTTTTAATTTTAAATTTTGTCTATATGGATTAATTTGATTTCCAATTAAATTAATCATTATTGCATTAGATAGTTTTTTAAGTTGAATTTTTTCCAAAGAGCATATTGCTCTTATATGGTTTTCAAATTGACTTATGTTATAAGCATTAATGGTTAAATGACCAGAGTTGTGAACTCTAGGAGCAATTTCATTGACATATAAATTTTCATTTCTATCAATAAAAAATTCAACACAAAGAGTACCAATATATTTTAACTCTTCAGAAATTCTAGTTGCCCACTCTTTAGATTGATCTAATATCTTTTGACTGATATCGGCTGGAATTTTAGAATATTTAAGCATTTGATTTTCATGAGTATTTTCTATTGGTTCATATATCTCATAATTATTATTTCCAAATCTTGTAACAATTACTGAAATTTCTTTTTTAAGTTTTACAAGCTTTTCAAGAATATATTCTTTTGAAAAATCAATATCTAATGTATCTAAATCATCCATTTTTTTAATTGGATATTGACCTTTACCATCGTAACCCATAGTAGAGATCTTTAAAATTCCTGGAAGAAAATCTTGCAAAGTTGCTAAATCTTTTTTATTTTCAATAGATACATATCTTGTAGTTCTTATATTTAGTTTGTTAACAAAATCTTTTTCTGCCAATCTATGTTGAATAAGTCTATTTATGGAAGGTTTCGGCAAAACTGGTTTGAATTTATTCATTTCATTAAGGGTTTCAAAAGGTATATTTTCAAATTCGTAAGTAATTAAATTAACTTTTGAAATAAAATCCGAAATTTTTTTTTTGTCGTTGTATTCAGCAAATATAAATTCATTACAAAAGTTTTGAGCTGGCGCATCAATGTCATCACAGTAAATAATTGTCTTGATATTCAATTTTTTAGCAGCTATAGCAAGCATACTTCCTAGTTGACCTCCACCTATTATTCCTAGATTTATTGTTGACATTATTTGGGTTTTTTTTTAACTGATTTTGTTTGGGATAATCGCCAATTATTTAATTTTTTTTTAATTGTTGGATCAGTATTTGCAATTATAGAGGCAGCAATCAATCCAGCATTTATTGCTCCATCCCGACCTATAGCTAAAGTGCCTACAGGTATACCTTTAGGCATTTGAACTATAGAAAGCAAGCTATCTAATCCTTTAAGTTTTTTACTCTCAATTGGGACTCCTAAAACTGGTATTGATGTTAATGCTGCAATCATACCTGGCAAATGTGCTGAACCACCGGCACCTGCTATTATCACTCCAATATTATTTTTTTCAGCAGAACTAGCAAATTCGTACATTCTTTTAGGAGTTCTGTGGGCTGATATTATTTTCATTTCATGCCTAATACCTAATTTTTTGAGTATATTTGATGCAAATTTCATTGTTTTACTGTCAGATTGACTTCCCATAACGATTGAAACTTTGAGATTTTTATTTTTTTTCATGATTTTACCAATTCAAATGTTATTTCAAAATAAAATAAAAATTTCAATAAAATAAATAGAATTTAAAAAAACATATTGGTATGGTTTGGTGATAATACTTAAAATGAATTTCAAAATAGACAATCTTCAATACTGTAATTGGACAAGAGAAGTTTTTCAAATAAATAGAAAAGCTGGTTTAGACGCTGTTCATGTCACAATTGTCTACCATGAAGATTACGATGAATTATTAAATGAAATTAAAAAATGGGAAAAATTATTTAATGATAATTCAGATTTGATTTTTATGGGTAAAAATTTTGAGGATATTGAAAAAGCAAATAATGAAAAAAAAACAGCAATTTTTTTTGGTTTTCAAAATTGTTCACCTATTGAGGACGATATAAATTTGGTAGAAAAAGTTCATGAACTTGGATGTAGGTTTATGCAACTCACTTATAATAATCAATCTTTATTAGCTACTGGTTGTTATGAAAAAATTGATAGTGGTGTTACTAATTTTGGAAAAGAAGTTATTAAAGAAATGAATAGAGTTGGAGTTGTTATTGATATGTCACATTCAGCAGAAAAAAGTTCTTTTGATGCAATAGAAATAAGTGAAAAACCGATTGCAATTACACACGCAAATCCATTATTTTGGCATGCTGCAAAAAGAAATAAATCTTCTGAATTACTAAAAGAATTAAGTGATAGTGGTGGAATTTTAGGATTATCACTTTACCCGCACCACTTAAAAAATAATTCAAATTGTACTCTTGATAGTTTTTGTGAGATGGTTGCTAAAACTGCAGAAATTATGAATGTTAAAAGTATAGGCATTGGTTCTGATCTTTGTTTGAATCAACCGGACGAAGTAGTTGAGTGGATGAGAAATGGAACCTGGTCTAAAAGTAAAAATTATGGTGAGGGATCAAAAAATAAACCAGGTTTTCCAAAACAACCTCAATGGTTTGAAGATGCAAGAGGATTTATTAATTTAGAAAAAGGATTAAAAAAAGTGGGGTTTTCAGAGGCTGAGACCAATGGGATACTTGGAAACAATTGGTACAATTTTTATAAAACTATTTAAGTATGAATGTAAAATTACGCGACCCAAATATTATAATGAAACTTTCAAGACTAGGATCTTTTCATCAATCAAGACTGTCTTTTTTAAGAAGCTTTTTAGATGAATTCAAAAATTGGGATTTTAACAAAAATTTGTTTGAATTAGATAAAAATGGATATGGTATAGCAGTTTATTCATTTAAAAAAAAAGATAGAGTTTACTCATTAGTTTGTTTTGCTAACGAAATTAATGATGATGAAAGATCAGATAGAGTTATTGCCACCAAATGGGATGCAGCTTTTACACTGCATGATGGTATACCAAGCAAAAAGGATATTCAAAGACTAAGAAATGAAGTACCAAAGCAAGAGATTGGAAGATTATCTTACAAGGAACTAACTTTATCTAGAGCAAATAAATCAGTGAGAATATTTAATCATGTAGTAGACAGTTTAAGCAATGGATTTCAACCTAGTTTAGATCTTTTAGAAAAAGTTGGTTATCTTTATAGAACCACAGCAGTTTATGGATCAGGAAAGTTTGGTCTTGCAGATCGTTTCAGAATAAAAAATCGAGAAGAAATTAATGGACCGTTTAGATTGGAAATGATGTTAGTTTATTTAGTTAGACAATTTACTTTTGATCAAGTTAACCATGTGGCTAAATTAAGAAATCCAAAAAAGGCCGTTAAATTAGATAAAAAAATTTGTAAAAATCTTGGAATTGGAAATTCGACAGGTTTAGGTATGGCTCCATTTATAGTTAATCATCCTACTTTACTTAATAATTGGATATTCTGTAGAGAGACTGCATTAAAGGAAATTAGAGAAATTAAGAAAGTTAACAAAAAAGACAGTGATTTATTTAAAAATTGTGTAAGAAATTCAATAAAAAATATTACCAGTTGGAACACAGAAAGCCAGTATCAGCTTAAAAAAATAAAAAATTTATTAAAAGATGTTAGAAAATTTTTAAATTTTGTTGAGGGTGAATTTAATTTTGAAACAGATTATCCATTTAATAAAATTTATTTATGGTTAGAAAAAGAGACATGTGAAGAGTGTATTGAATATATCGTTTCAATCATGATGGAGCCATTTGATACAATAATAAAACCACTTATTAAAAAAATGAGTTCTGATGAAGAAAAATATTTTGATATTCCAACTTACAGAACTATTAAAGATTTAAAGAAGATTATTGAAAAAAAATATCCTAATATTTTATCAATAAATTTTGATATAGAAGAAAATAATAAAAAATTTTGGTTTATTTCAAAAAATAAAGAAGAGCCAAGATTAGCTGATCGTTTTAAAGAAAAAGGCGCAAATCTTGAACAACCACTTGCTATAGCAAGGGATATAAAAAAACTTTATAAAAAAATACTAAAGACTAAAAGTAATTTCACTATTGATAAATTTTTAATCGATAATTCAGATTTAAGACATGTAGTGAGAAGAGCATTTATTGTGGAGAAATTTCCTTATTCTGAAATTCAAGATAATACAATTAGTGAAAAAACTATACCAATAGATATGTTGAGGTTAAAGCTATCTTTTTTTGGTGCTCTTAAATTTGATCCCAGGTCTGATAAGTGGCTACGTATATGCATGTTTCAGGGAGCACCTCTTCCAAATGAATTAAAAAATTATGATGAGCAATGGGTTTACAACACCTAGTAAGTCATGAGATCTTTGAGTGAAATAGAAACTACATCAAAAAGAGCGAGCCGTGCTGCTGGATATTCATGGGGAATTAGTGAAGATGTTGGTAAAAATATTAGATTGTTAGAACTATTTGGCTTACCAGGAATAAAATATTTAGATCAATATTTGAAAAAAAAAAGAAAAAAAAAATTTGAAATTTTAAAATTGATTAATAGAAATAATAAAAAAATTAATTTAGCTTTCTGCCCAATCAATATTGGAGTTAGTTTTTTAGATCAAATTAAAACAATTGAGCCATTGAAAAAGATCAAATTTGATGAGATAGCTTACCCGATTTTATTTATACCTTTTTTAAGTAGAAGTTCAGAAATAATTGGAAAAAAGATACTGTTAAAATTTGGAAAAAATGAATTTTTATTCAATTTTAATCAAAATATATTAACTAACTATTTTAAAAAACAATTTCCAATAAAAGCTCAAAATGTAGAAATTAAATTCTTAGAGAATAAAAATAATTTTACTAGTTCTGAATGGAAAAGTTTATATAAATTATCAGAAAAGACTTTTGTTGATGAGACTGATAGCCTTAAACATGGTGCTGCTGGAGCAGGTTTAACAGACAATGATTAATGATAAAGATATAGAGGAAAAAAACTTAAGAGAACTAGACAATATTTGTGACGAATGTAAAGAAAAAGATGAAAGTGTTTCTCAAAATTTGATACTTACAGGCTTTAAAATATGTAAGTCATGTAGAATTTCAAAAACTATTTTTCCAATCTAAATTTGATTAATAGGTAAAGCATTCATTCTGCTCATAACAAACGAAATGGACAAGAAAGCTATGATAAGGAAAGATAGAAATACGATTCCAAAAGACTTAAAGTTTGATTTAAGATTAAGTATTTGTTTTGTGGAAATTATCAAAGCTGCAAATATCCAAAATTGAGTAAGAAAAATTATTGGTATCATTAATTCAGGTGTTATTGCAAAAAATCTCAATAATCCAGGAGCATGAGCAAATCCTACGGCTGTTAAAACTTTCTTGAAGGGAATCTTGTTAGTTTGTTTGTCTGGAAATAGCTTGACACCGATTACAAAGATAAATATTGCCCAGATGAACCATGTAATAATAGCTGTTAATCCAGACATGGCTATTGCTGTTTTAACGACAGTATTAGCTGCAACTGCTCCAGCTAAACCGTCTAAAATCATAATGATACCAGCAAAATATATTGATGCTTCACCAAAATTCTTATTATCAGTATAAAGGGATTTATCTAATTTTATAGATTTAAAAATTATATTAAGAAATTCTCCAAACATTTATTTTTTTTTTGTTCTTTATAAGAAATAACTAATGGCAAGATTAATAAAGCAATAGCTATTACAATGCAAATTGCAATTAAGAAACCTTTTGTCATTTTTAAATTTAAAAAAAAGGGGGGAATACCCCCCTTTTTTAAATTGAAGTTAACCTTTTACAACCTCTCTAGTATTTGCGTTGTAAGATTCTTTAAATGGAATATCAACGATTACAGCATCTACAGGTTTACCAGGTGATTCAGAGTATTTTTCTGGTAAATGAACCTTAAATTTAGTTCCAACTTTTCCCTTAGGAAATCCGTTTGAATTAAGAGTGCCATCAAATGGAACATATCCCATTGCTATATTAGTTTTCTTTTCAGGATGATACCAAGGAGATGTAATAAATCCAACAGGTTCACCACCATTTTCGTTTGATATTAACCAAAAATCTGGCGCATAATCTTCAATTGGTTTTCCTCCAAGTTCAAAACCAACTAATTGTAATTTATACGGTTTTTTACCAGCTTTAATATCGGCACCCATTTTTTCTAAAGCAGATTTACCAACATAATCAGCTGTTTTATTCCATTCACCTTTTCCAGATAATGAAACTTGATAACCTAAATTACATTGATAAGGATTGTGTTGTTGATCCATATCTTGTCCCCAAGAAAGAATTCCCGCTTGAATTCTTCTATGATGTGCAGGAGCAATAACCATTAAATTATGTTTTTTTCCTGCTTCAAGAACTGCATTCCACATATCATCAGCATATAGAGTTGCATTTCTTAGATATATTTCGTATCCCGCTTCTCCTGAAAAACCAGATTGAGAAATTACACAACTTCTACCAGCAACTTCTACTTCTGCTAAACCATAGAAAGGCATATTTTCTAAATCGACTTGATCACCTAATAAATCTTTCATTAGAGCTTTTGATTTTGGTCCTTGAATCTGAACAGGACATGCATCTATTTCTTCAACAGTGCAATTAAATCTACCATCAGCATTAACACCTTGCAGGTACATGCCAATATCAGAATCAGACAATGAAAACCAAAACTCATCTTTTGATATTCTCAAAAGAATTGGATCATTAAGAACACCACCGTAAGCGTTACATAAAATAACGTACCTAGCTCTCATAGGTGATATTTTTGTAGCATCTCTGGTTATTACATAATCAACAAATTTTTCAGCTTCAGGACCTTTAACTTGAATTTGTCTTTCAACAGCTACGTTCCACATTGTAACGTGATTTACAATTGCATCATATTCAACCATTGCACCACCATCTTCTGGTTTTACATAACCTCTTGGATGATAGATTCTATTATAAACCGTTGCTCTCCAACAACCTGCTTGCATTGATAAATGCCAATACGGAGATTTTCTTACCCTTGTTGAAATTAACATTTCAACTTTTGTTGGCCCACTTTGTCTTAAATTGTATGGTACTTTTCGATCTGATTGATCTACTGAAGTAACATGTTTTAGTTTAGTATAGTCAAATTCTTTAGACATAACTATTCTCCTTCAACCACTTGTTAGTTTCCTTCAAGCCGCCGAATGTATAAATGTGGAAGAAATCAGTATGCGATTTAACTTTCCCAATTAAATCATTAGGGTCTTTAGGTTTCAATAAATCTAACGCCTTACTAAAATTAGATTTAAGAAAGTTAATGGAATTTTTTGCTCCAACAATATTAGCAAATTTAATTAAGCTCGATATTTTTAGAGGGCCAGTAATTCCAACATGCACTGGTACGCTTTGTTTAGAAATAAAATCTATAATAGGCTGAGGATCTAATAACCATTGGGTTACTATATAATCAGCATAAGGCTTTTTATCTATCATAGCTTTTTCTAAATTTGAATCGGATATATCAGGACTCCCCTCGGGGTGTCCAGCAATTCCTATTGTCATCTTCTCAAAATAACCAGTCTCTAAAAGTTGAAAAGAGCTATCAAATTTTCCAACTGGCTCTCGACCACCACCAATTACTAAAGCTTGTTTTACTCCTCCATCTTTACATCTAGAAACATAATCTTTTAATTCATTTTCACTATGCATTGACCTTGCTGGAAAATGAGGCACTGGATTAAAGCCCTTTTTAACTAGCTCAACTGCTTGTTGAGCGGTCTCTTTATAATCCCCACCTGGCAACATAGTGATATAAACATCACTAACAGGAGGTATTGTGTCGAGGTCAGTTTGAGGACCAATTTCCAAAGAAAATTTCATTTACTTATCATTATCTTTTTTGAAAAAGCTGTCAAAGAAATTCATTTATAACTGAGACGAAATTTGTTGCCAAAAATTATGCTCATGGTAATTTTTTCTGTGGATCAAAATCATAAAAATTTCCCTCTTGCTGAAATACTAGATATTGAAAAACTGAACAATGTTGATAAGCCAATAGAAATCGCAAATGGCTTACCAAATGAATGTTATACAAATAATAGCTATTTAGCTTACGAAAAAGAAAAGATATTCTTTGATAAGTGGGCTGTTGTTGGTGTTGGTAGTTCGATACCACTTCCTGGTGATGCCATACCATACAATCTGTTGGGGATTCCATTGATTTTAATAAGAGATAAAAATTTAAGGATTAGAGTATACCACAACGTATGTAGTCATAGGGGCTTTAAAATTCTAGACAATCCTTGTTCCCTCAAAAATTTTATTAGATGCCCATATCACTCTTGGTCATATGATTTTGAAGGAAAACTTGTCGCAACACCACACATTGGTGGTTTAAACAATCACCAGTCTAAAAAATTTGACAAAACCAAAAGTAATTTAAAGGAGGTTAAATCAAAAATTTGGATGGATATAATTTTTGTTAATATCAATTCAAATGAAATAGATTTTGATGAATATATAAAACCACTTGAACAGAGGTGGTCTAAATTAATCAACAAAGAAGATCATGAATTGATTGTGCATTCAAAAGACTATGGCTACTTTTCTTTAGATGTAAAAAGTAATTGGAAGTTTGCCATAGAGAATTACTGTGAAAGCTACCATCTACCTACAATTCATCCAGAATTAAACAAAGTTTCAAATATAAATGATCATTACCACATACAAGGTTTACCAAATAGATTTGCAGGTCAGGGAAGCAAAAAATATGAACAGCCTGTAAAAGGAAACAAGAAATTCAACATTTTTCCAAATTGGGATAAAAGTATGATGAAAAATTCTGAGTATGTAGCTCTTTTTCCAAACGTTATGATTGGATTACATATAGACCATTTTTATGTTTTTTGGTTAGAACCAATTGGAGTGAATAAAACTAGAGAACATATGCAAATGTACTACGTTGGTAAAGAAAGTGCCAATGGAGAAGAATTAAAAGAGTTAAGGAAAGAAAACGCAAGATTTTGGAAAGATGTTATGATGGAAGATGTAAGTGCAATTGAAGGAATGCAAGAAGGAAGAAGTTCGCCAGTATATAATGGAGGAAATTTTTCTCCTGTAATGGACCAACCAACTCATCAATTTCATAAATGGGTAGCTAACAGCTTAATTTAAGCTCATAAGTATGACTTTTATGTTACAACATATGATGTTAAAAAATTATATAACAAAATATATTAGGAGATAGTTAATGGCTTACGAATGGGATAACAAAAAACCAACAGCACAAATGTTAGGAAGATGGCAACCATTTCATGATGGTCATTACACTTTGTTTAAAGAAATAATAAAAAAAACAGGACAAGTTTGTATTCAGATTAGAGATGTGCAAGGTGTTGATGATAATCCTTTTGATTTTGAAACAGTAAAGAAAAATATAGAAGATAGACTAAATCCAGAATTTGAGGGACGTTTTAAAATAATGTTAGTCCCAAACATAACTAATATTTGTTATGGAAGGGGTGTTGGTTATAAAATTGAGGAGATTGTGTTGTCGGAGGAAGTACAAAAAATTTCAGCGACAAAAATTAGAGCAAAGATGCGAGAAGAAGGAAAGTTAAAATAGATTTTTTTAATGAATATAAAGGTTAAAAATTTATCTGACGGAATATGTTCAGTTATAATAAATGAGCCCAATACATATAACTCACTATCATTTAAAAACTTAAATGATTTAATTAAAGTTTTTCAAAACCTCGATAAAGATAAAAAAACTAAAGTTATTATTTTAGAGGGAGCCGGCAAAGGTTTCAGCGCGGGTCACAACTTAAATGAAGTTAAAAATTTAAAGAAAAAAAATAAATATCAAAAACTCTTCAACCTTTGTTCAAAATTGATGCTTCAAATTGTTGAAGGAAAAAAACCAGTGATAGCTAAAGTTCATGGTGCAGCTTATGCAGCCGGATGTCAATTAGTGGCAAGTTGTGATCTTGCTTACAGTACAAAAGATGCATTGTTTGCAACTCCTGGTGTTAATATAGGTTTATTTTGTAGTACACCAATGGTGGCTGTTAGTAGAAAAATTAATAGGAAACCGATGATGAAGATGTTGCTTACTGGAGATCCTATTAAAGCACCTTATGCAAAAGAAATTGGATTAATTAATAATTATTATTCAAAATCAAAATTAAATACAGAAGTTTTAAAAGTTGCAAAGAAAATTGCATCTAAATCAAATTTAACAATTAAAATTGGTAAACAGGCTTTTTATAAACAATTAGAAATGCCATTAAGAAAAGCTTATGGATATACTAGTAAGATGATGACACTTAATATGATGGCAATGGATGCCAAAGAAGGTATCTCTGCTTTTTTGGAGAAAAGAAAACCAAAATGGAGAAATAAGTGAAAATTAAAAATATTCTCACTATAATTTTTATCATTGTAGGTCTTTATATAGTTTTAGATTTTAGAGATCATAATTTTCAAAGGGCTATAGATGCTTGTATTGCTGGGAGTAAAAAATTAGATAAACCAATGACTACACAGGAAGCCAAAGAGTTCTGTGAAAATCAAATAAATACTGGTAAATGATGAGTGATTTAGGAAAAAAAAATAGTATTTGTTGTGGACCTGGTTATGCTAGTCCATCTGAAGCAATTAAAGCCCCTAGTGAAAAGCTTTTATATACAATAGCTATTTATACCGGAACAGGAATTCAAAAACCTGACTATCTTGCAACAGTAGATGTTGATCCGGATAGCCCAACTTATTCAAAAGTTATTCATCGTTTAGAGATGCCAGGAATTGGAGACGAATTACATCATATGGGATGGAATGCATGTTCCTCATGTCACGGTGATGCAGGAATGAGTAGAAAATATCTTTTAGTACCAGGTGTCAGATCAAATAATATTCATGTAATAGATACCGCAACAGATCCATTTGCTCCAAAAATCCACAAAGTAATTAAAGGTTCAGAAATCAAATCTAAAACTAATTTGTCAGGACCACATACAGTTCATTGTTTAGGATCTGAAATCATTATCTCTTTTTTAGGTAATGCTAAAGGTGAAGCTCCAGGGGGATACTTACATCTTAATAAAGATTTTGAGATTGTTGGTAGATGGGAAAATTCAATGGGAGATATTCCTTTTAGTTATGATTTTTGGTATCAGCCACGTCATAATGTTATGGTCAGTTCAGAGTGGGCTGCGCCTAACACTTTTATGCCTGGTTTTGATTTGGAAGAAGTAGGACATTTAAAATATGGCCGAAGACTTCACATTTGGGATTTTAAAAAAAAAGAGCCAATTGAAACTATGTATCTTGGAGAGGATGGATTAATACCTCTGGAGGTAAAATTTAAACATGATCCAGATAGCAGTCATGGATTTTGTGGGGCAGCACTAAGTTCAAACGTTATTCATTTTTGGAAATCTAAAGAGGGAAAGTGGGAATGGGAAAAAGTTATAGATGTTGATAATGAACCACATCCTGATTGGCCAATTCCTATCCCAGGAGTAATGTCAGCAATACTTGTTTCAATGGATGATAAATATCTTTATTTAAACAACTGGCTTCATGGAGACATGAGACAGTATGATATAACCGATCCTCATAAACCTAAATTAACAGGTCAAGTATGGATTGGAGGACTTTTAGGAAAGGCACCAACTATAAATGGGGTAAAAATTGCAGGTGGTCCACAGATGTATCAATTATCTTTAGATGGAAAACGTATGTACGTTACAACTTCTTTATTTTCAACTTGGGATAATCAATTTTATCCCGAAATAAGAACACAAGGTGGAGCCATGGTAATGATTGACTGCGATGTAGAAAATGGTGGTATGAAAATTAATAAAGACTTTATTGTTGATTTTGGTAAAGAACCTAATGGCCCAAGCAGATGTCATGAGAGTAGATATCCAGGTGGAGATTGTACAAGTGATATATGGCTGTAAAGAAAATTACCATTTCAAATCGTAAAAATAAAATTTTTGAGGTATCAGACAGAAAACCTTTACTTCAAGAATTACGCTCTCAAGGAGTTGATCTCCCTTATGGTTGTGAATACGGAGGGTGCATAACTTGTGCAGCAAAACTTATTAATGGAGAAGTCGATCAAAGGTCTCAGGTGGCTTTAAATAATAGACAAATTAATGATGGATATATTGTTTTATGCGTGGCCCGTCCTAAAACTGATTGTGAGATTGAAATCGGAGTTGAAAGTCATGATAAGCTTTATCGTAATCCTTTTCTTGACCCACTTGCACCCCATGAGTTAAAAGATGATATCGCTACTAAAAAGGACTTAAAAAAAAATGAATCACAATGAACCCTATAGTGATGATTATTTAAAAGAAATTTTACAATCTGTAAAAACAATAGCAATGGTTGGTGCTAGTCCTGATAAAACTAAATTTAGTTATGGTGTATTAAGAGTATTACATGAAACTGGCTATGACATGATACCTGTCAATCCTAGACCAGAAATTACAGAGATAAGGAACTTGAAAGTATTTCCTAATTTAGCAGCAATTGATCGACCTGTAGATATGGTTGAAGTTTTTAGAAAACCTGAGGATCTTTATGGAGTAGCAGAAGAAGCAATTGCAATTGGTGCTAAAGTTTTATGGGGTCAGATAGGTGTAATAAATCATGATGCAGCTCGTCTTGCTGAGGAAGCAGGACTTAAGGTTGTAATGAATAGATGTCCAAAAATAGAACTCTTCCGTCCTTTTTGGAAACCTAGACTTGATCAAAAAATATAATTCAATTTAATCAACACAAGTATAATTATATTATGTTAAAGTTTAATTGAATGAAAAAAATATTTCTTATTTATGGCCATTATGACGATAAATCTTTTAATGCTGCCATAAGAAAAACATTTATAGATACAGCTAAAGAAAAAGGACATTCTGTCGATGCTGTAGATCTTTATAAAGAAAAATTTGACCCTGTATTTGCTGGTGAAGAGCCTGATGATATTGTTTTGGATCACAGAAAAAGAATTGAGGCTTGCGATACTATAGTTTTGATTGCTCCAATTTGGAATTTCAGAATGCCGGCAATTGTAGAAGGATGGATAGACAAAGTATTGGCACCACCTTGGGCATTTAGATTTAAACAATTAGTTGGAAATTATGGTTATCCAATTGGAAACTTAAGAAATAAAAAAGCAATTATATTTTGCACTTATGGTTCTCCAAGATTAGCAATTACAACTTTTTTTCTAAATTTACCAATAAGACGATTAAAAAGAGGAGTTTTTCATATGTGCGGCATTTATAATATTAATTATAGAAGATATTTTGCAGTACCATTTGTGAGTGAAAAAAAAAGAGAAGAGTTCCTCAAAGATGTTAAAAAAACTGCTATTAACATTTAGTGTAGTTTTATTTTCTTTCGTTAATATTTCATTAACTAAAGCTGATTTGTTGTTTCCAAACAATTCAATTTTACCAGCTGACGTAATTAAAATTCAACTTAATGCTTTAATGGATAATGATAGTAAATTCAAAGATAGTGGAATTGAACAGACATGGAATTTTGCCCACCCCAATAACAAAAAAAATACAGGACCTTTACCTAATTTTAAAATGATGATTAAAGGAAATTCCTATAAAATGCTCTTAAATCATTTAAGTCACACTATCACAGCGCTAGGCAGTAGCAACGAATGGGCTCAATTTGAGGTAGTTATTTTGGATAAGGAGAAGATTTATCACAAATTTAATTGGCAAGTTGAAAAATTCACTATGGAGGGACCTTTGCAAGGTTGTTGGTTAACAACAGTCGTTTCCAACCCCATTCCATTAGGAAGTTCAATTTAATGATCTCATACAATTTTGTTTCGTTATGAATAAAAATTTAGTAGGAATCGCTAAATGAAATCAAAAACAAAAGTAGTTGTTGTTGGTGGTGGAGTTGTTGGAGTTAGTGCTCTTTATCACCTAGCAAAAAAAGGTTGGTCAGATGTAGTTCTTGTTGAGAGAAAAGAATTAACCTCTGGTTCAACTTGGCATGCTGCAGGATTATTACCATTATTTAATATGAGTTATTCTGTTGGACAACTTCATAAGTATGCAGTTGATCTTTATAAAAAGTTAGAAGAAGAAACTGGAAAAAATGTTGGCTTCAGTGTAGTTTCAAATATTCGTTTAGCTAGTACTAAAGATAGAATGGATGAGTACCATCAATATGCTGGTGTAGCTAAAACAATCGGTGTTGATGTAAAGTTTTTAACACCTCAGCAAGTAAAAGAAATTTGGCCTTTATGTCATACTGATGATTTAGTCGGTGCTATTCAACATCCTGAGGATGGTTACATTCAACCAGCAGACCTGACTCAAGCACTTGCAACAGGTGCTAGAAATATGGGTGCAGAAATTTATCGAAACACAACTGTTGTAGCAATGAAACAAACTAAAGATGGTTGGGTTGTAGAAACAGATAAAGGATCTATTGAATGTGAACATATAATTTCGTGCTCCGGAAATTTCGCAAGACAAACTGGAGAAATGGTTGGATTAGATATACCTGTTATACCAGTTGAACATCAATATATTGTAACAGAGCCACATCCAGAAATTCAAAAAAGAAAAAAAGATGGTCTTCCAGAAATGGGAGTTCTTAGAGATAGTGATAGCAGATGGTACATGAGGGAAGAAGCTGGAGGATTAATTTTAGGCCCTTATGAAGATGGTGCTCCTGCCTGTTATGTAGAAGGTCCCTCAAAAAATTCTGAATACGAACTATTTCAAGAAGATCTAGATAGACTTGCACCTCATATTGAAGGAGCAATACATAGAGTACCAGCCTTTGGTGAAGTGGGTGTTAAAAAAGTTTACAACGGTGCAATTTGTTATACTCCAGATGGAAATCCAATTGTAGGTCCAGCTTGGGGATTAAAAAACTTTTGGATTAACGAAGGTCATAGTTTTGGAATTACAGCTGCTGGAGGAGCTGGTTGGCAATTAGCAGAATGGATAGTTGATGGAGAACCAACAATAGATATGCTTGGTGTTGAACCTAGACGTTATGGAAATTATGCTACCAAATCTTATTTGAAAGCTAAAAATGAAGAAGCATATAGCCATGTTTTTATTACACATTATCCTGATGAAGAAAGACCTGCTGCAAGACCTTTAAGAACTTCGCCGTGTTATGAAAGAATGAGAGATCTAGGTGCTGTATTTGGTCAAAAGTTTGGTTGGGAAAGACCAAATTTTTTTGCAACAGATGGAATGGAGCAAAAAGATGATTGGTCTTTTAGAAGATCTAAATGGTTTGATGCAATTAAAAAAGAATGTCAAAATGTAAAAGAAAATGTTGGTCTTTTAGATATGACGGCATTTGCAAAATGTAGAATTAAAGGACCAAAAGCAGAAGAATTTTTAGATTATCTAGTTGCAAATAAATTACCAAAAAAAATTGGAAGAATTGGATTATGTCATGCACTTAATACAAAAGGTGGTGTCCATTCAGAATTCACTATTATGAAAGAAGCTGAAAATTGTTATTACCTTGTTTCAGCAGGTGCAAATTTAAGATTAGACCATGATTGGATTCAAAAATGGATGCCAACCGATGGTTCGGTAATATTTGAGGATCTTACAAATAGCACAGGAGTACTTGTAGTGGCTGGGCCAAAAGCAAGAGAATTAATGCAGAAAGTTTCTACAGATGATTTTTCAAATGAAAACTTTAAATGGTTAACTGCAAAAAATGTTAATGTTGGATATGCTCCTGTAAATGCAATGAGAGTGAATTTTGTTGGAGAACTTGGTTGGGAATTACATCATCCAATTGAATACCAAAATCATATTTTTGATAAATTGATGGAAGCAGGAAAAGATTTGGGGATTAAACCTTTTGGAATTAGAGCAATGAATAGTTTGAGAGTTGAAAAATCTTATAAACTTGTTGGAACTGAATTATCAATAGAGTATTCACCTTATGAATCTGGTTTAGACAGATTTGTTCATCCCAACAAGGGAAATTTTATAGGACTTGAGGCTCTAAATAAATGGAGAGAAAAAGGTTTTGATAACAAATTAGTAACACTTGAAGTTCATAATACTACCGACTCAGATGTGTTAGGAAATAATCCTATATATAAAGATGACAAAGTTGTTGGAAGAGCAACAGGTGGTGAGTATGGATTTAGATTGGATAAATCGATTGCTTTAGCAATGGTAAAACCTGATTTAGCTAATGTAGGTGAAAAACTTAAAGTTGATATATTGGGCAAAATGTATGAGGCTACAATTTTAGAAGAAAGTCCATACGATGTTGAAAATAAATTATTGAGAGCTTAATGAAAATTCTCGTCGCAGTAAAAAGAGTAATAGATTACAATGTTCAAATTAGAGTAAAAGAAGATGGATCAGGCATTGTTACTGATAATGTTAAAATGTCAACAAACCCACCTGATGATAACGCAATTGAAGAAGCAGTAAAAATTAAAGAGGCTGGAAAAGCAACCGAAGTAGTAGCAATTTCAGTAGGGGAAGAAAAGGCTCAAGAAACAGTTCGAAAAGCATTAGCCGTTGGAGCTGATAGAGGGATATTGGTCAAAGCAGAAGGTACCGTAGAGCCACTAGCTGTTTCAAAAATTTTACAGAAAATTGTTGAAAAAGAAAAACCTGATTTAGTATTTATGGGTAAGCAAGCTATCGACGATGATTGTAATCAAACTGGACAAATGCTAGCAGCATTATTGAATTGGCCTCAAGCTACATTCGCATCAAAAATCAAAGTTAAAGAAAAATCTTTAGAAGTGACAAGAGAAATTGATGAAGGTCTTGAGACTATTGAGGTAAATGTTCCAGCAATAGTAACGTGTGATTTAAGATTAAATGAGCCAAGATATGCTTCTTTACCTAATATAATGAAAGCAAAAAAAAAACAAATCGAGCAAATAAATGCTTCTGATTTAGGTATTGATACAAAACCAAGAATTGATCAAATAAAAGTTGAAGAACCTCCTAAGAGAAAAGCAGGGATTAAAGTCGCAAGTGTAGAAGAATTGGTTCAAAAATTAAAAAATGAGGCTAAAGTAATATAATGTCAGTTTTATTAATAGTAGAGCATAACAATAAAGAAGTAAAACCTTTTACTTTCAATGCAATTTCTGCGGCGTCTCAAATAAACGAAGATGTAAATGTTTTAGTATTAGGTTATAATTCAGACACTGTTGCAAAATCTATTTCTGAATGTCCTAATGTAAAAAAAGTAATACATATCAATAATGAGCTTTATGAAAATTATTTAGCTGAAAATTATTCATCAGTTATCATCAAACTTTCGGAAGGCTATTCACACATTATCTGTTCAGCAAATACTTTTGGTAAGAATCTTATGCCAAGAATTGCTGCTTTATTAGATGTTTCACAAGTTAGCGACATCACAAAAGTTATTTCTGAGGATACTTTTATAAGACCAATATATGCAGGAAATGCATTTGCGACAGTAAAAAGTAATGACAAAATTAAGTGTATAACAATAAGACCTACTTCATTTGATCCAGCGCCATCATCAGGAGGTTCTGCTGAAATTCAAAATGGTGAACCTGGTGATGCAACAGAATTGTCTAAGTTTATTAAAAAAGAAGAAATTAAATCAGATAGACCTGAATTAGGTACAGCTAGAGTTGTAGTTTCAGGGGGAAGAGGAATGCAGAGTGGAGAGAATTTTAAATTAATAACTGCAGTTGCAGATAAATTAAATGCTGCAATAGGAGCATCTAGAGCAGCAGTGGATGCAGGTTATATTACCAATGATCATCAAGTTGGTCAGACAGGTAAAGTAGTAGTTCCTGATTTATATATTGCTGTAGGAATTTCTGGAGCAATTCAGCACTTAGCTGGAATGAAAGAGAGCAAAGTGATTGTCGCAATTAATAAAGATGGTGAGGCACCAATTTTTAGTGTTGCTGATTATGGTTTAGAAGCAGATCTTTTTGATGCTTTACCTAAGTTCTTAGAGGAATTGAACAAATTAAACACTATACAAAAATAATAGAATCTGTAAAAAATTAGATTATGTCCAAAGAGACAATGGAATATGATGTTGTTATTGTAGGTGGTGGCCCTTCAGGTTTATCTACTGCTATTAAATTGAAACAATTAGACTCAAATTTAAATGTTTGTTTATTAGAAAAAGCATCTGAGATTGGCGCTCATATTCTAAGTGGGAATGTTTTTGAAACAAGAGCTTTAGATGAATTAATTCCTAATTGGAAAGAATTAAATTCTCCAATTAAAACAAGAGTTAGTAAAGAAAAATTTTTATTCTTAAGTAAATCAAAGTCATTTAGTTGGCCAACATGGCTATTACCCTCTGTTCAACAAAATCATAATAATTATATTATTAGCTTAGCAAACTTGTGTAGGTGGCTTGCAGAACAAGCTGAGAAACTTGGAGTTGAAATTTTTCCAGGATTTCCAGCAAGCGAAATTTTATATAATGAAGATGGTTCAGTTAGAGGTGTTGCTACTCAAGATATGGGTATCGATAAAGAAGGTAATAAAAAAGAGAGTTTTGAACCTGGCATTGAGCTTTTAGGAAAAGTGACTGTATTTGCAGAAGGATGCAGAGGACATTTAGGCAAACAACTTATTCGAAAGTTTGAATTAGATAAAGGAAAAGATCCTCAACAATATGGGATTGGTTTTAAAGAAATATGGGAAATTGATGAAAAAAATTATGAGGAAGGGCTAGTAATGCACACGGCTGGATGGCCTTTAGACAATAACACTTATGGTGGTAGTTTTATGTACCACGCTGAAAACAAACAAGTTTTTTTAGGATATGTAATTGGTTTAGATTACAAGAATCCTCATTTATCTCCTTTTGATGAATTTCAAAGATTCAAAACCCACCCAGCTATAAAAAAAATAATTGAAGGTGGAAAAAGAATTTCTTATGGTGCAAGAGCTTTAATTGAAGGTGGCTATCAAAGTTTACCGAAAATGTTTATGCCAGGAGCGCTTCTTATTGGATGTGATGCTGGAACACTTAATATGCCAAAAATTAAAGGTTCACATACCGCAATGAAAAGTGGAATTATTGCTGCAGAAACTATTAATGAACATCTTAATTCTCAAAAAGAATTATCTACATTTGAAGAAAAATTTAAAAATAGTTGGCTCTATGAAGAACTATTTAAAGCAAGAAATGTAAAACCAAGTTTTAGTTGGGGCTTAATTTTAGGAATTATTTTTACTGGAATAGATCAAATTTTATTCAGAGGTAAATTACCTTTTACCCTCAAACATAAACATGCAGATCATGAAACTTTAAAACCAGCAAATGAAATGCCAAAAATTGAATATCCAAAACCAGACAATATAATTACGTTTGATAAAACGAGTTCAGTTTATTTAACAGGAACAAATCATACTGATAATCAACCAGTTCATTTACAATTAAAAGATCCAAATTTACCAATTAGTTATACGTTAGATAAATTTGATGAACCAGCACAGAGATATTGTCCAGCTGGAGTATATGAAATTCAAAAGGAAAATAATGTTAACAAATTTGTGATTAATTCACAAAATTGTATTCATTGTAAAACTTGCGATATAAAAGAACCTTCACAAAACATTAATTGGGTCACTCCTGAAGGTGGCGGTGGACCAAAATATGGAAATATGTAACTAAGAAATATCTATTGCAAACTTTTTTAATGTTTCAATAGGTAAAACTTTTAATGTATTTTCATGTGTTCTTTTTAAAAAAATCGGACATCCTTTTCCAGCTTCAACAGCTTTAGCATACCATGTTGCACAAACACACCAGCCATCTCCGTCTTTTAGTCCTGGAAATCCAAATTCAGGATGAGGTGTTATTAAATCATTACCAGCCTCTTTACACCATTCCAAAAATTCTGTGGTAACTTTAGCACAAACAGTGTGTAAACCATGATCATTTTCATCTGTATTACAACAACCATCTCTGTACCATCCTGTCATAGGATCTAAAGAACATTCTTCTAGATTTTCACCTAGAACATTTTTTTGATTTTTATTCATTTAGATTTTAGTAGGATTGGGTTGACCTTTGTAAACTTTTTCAGGATCAAACTTTTTTTCTTTTTCGGTAAATTTCATTTTTACTTCTCTACCATTATCTATTGGACCTAAAGGTATTGATCTATAAAAACAAGATCTATATCCCACATGGCAGCTTGCTCCATCTCCAATATCAACAGTTAACCAAATAGAATCTTGGTCATCATCTATCTTAATTTCAATAACTTTCTGAGTAAAGCCACTAGTCTTTCCTTTGTGCCATATAGCATTCCTTGATCGACTAAAGTAGTGCGCTTCTTTAGTTTCAATAGTTTTTTTTAAAGCTTCAACATTCATATAACCATGCATTAAAATTTCTTTAGTTTTAGAGCACATTGTAATAACGGGAATTAGCCCATCATTATTGAATTTTGGAGATAGAAGATTTCCCTCTTCAATTTCAACCACATTTTCTCTTTTTTTGAACATAATAAGTGATTATGTAGCACATATAGGTATATTTTAAATATTTTAAAATTACTAAATTATAGGTATAAAAACTGCGATGAAATTAGTTAAAGAATCAAATAGGGAACAAGAAACAGAAAAGGTCTCTGATAAAGAAGCTGAAGATGCCTTTAGAAAAATTTTAGCCTGGATGGGTGAAGATCCATCAAGAGAAGGTTTGCTTGAAACTCCCAAAAGAGTTGTAAAGGCTTTTAAAGAATACTTTAAAGGATATAAAGAGGATCCTAATCAAATTTTAGATAAAACTTTTGGTGATGTAGAAGGCTACGATGATATGGTTGTTCAAAAAAATATCTCAGTTCAGAGTCATTGTGAACACCACATGGCACCTATTATAGGTAAAGCACACGTAGCTTATATTCCAAAACAAAGAGTGGTAGGTCTAAGTAAATTAGCTAGAGTTGTGGAAGTTTTTTCAAAAAGATTACAAACACAAGAAAGACTTACTATGCAAATTGCGAATACATTAATGGAATCTTTAGATGCAAAGGGAGTGGCAGTAACAATAGATTCCACTCATCAATGCATGACCATGAGAGGTATTAAAAAAGAACAAGCTTCAACAGTTACAAACTATTATTTAGGTCAATTTAAAGAAGATCTTAGTTATCAAAATAGATATTTAAGATTTATTAGTATAGCAAAAGATTAAAGTGTCAGATCAATTTAAAGCATTAATTCTAAATCAAAAAGGTGAAGAGTTTACAAGAGAAGTAAAATCTATAGACAAAAGTTTTTTAAAGCACGGTGATGTAACAATTAAAGTTGATTATTCAGATCTAAATTTCAAAGACGGAATGATTTTAAAAAATGGCGGGCGTCTAGTTAAAGAATTTCCTCATATTCCAGGTATAGATTTTTCAGGAACAGTACTTGAAAGCCAAAACTCAAAATTTAAAGAAGGTGATGAAATTATTTTAACAGGATTTAGAGTAGGTGAAATTTTTTATGGAGGCTATTCTCAAATTGCTAAAGTCAATGGAGACTTCTTAGTCAAAAAACCAAAAAATTTAACTTCCAAACAAGCAATGATACTTGGAACTGCTGGATTTACATCTTTGATGAGTGCTTTTGCAATTAAAGCTAGAGAGGAAATTTTATTAGGAGAAAAAGTAAATAATGTTTTGGTAACTGGTGCGACAGGTGGCGTTGGAAGTATTGCGGTGATTGCTTTAAATAAAATGGGTTACAATGTAACCGCAGTTACTGGAAAAGATTCAAAAGCAGATTATCTAAAATCTCTTGGAGCTAAAACTGTTGTTAATAGAGCTGAATTTGATAAAGACCCAAGACTAATTGATAAAGCATTATGGGACGGGGTAGTAGACACTGTTGGTGGAAGAATATTAGCTAATGCAATAGTTCAAACCAACTCTAATGGGATTATAGCTGTATGTGGAAATGCAAATACTAATGAGCTTAATACAAATGTAATTCCTTTTATGTTAAGAGGAATTAAACTTTGGGGAATGGACTCTGCTAACTGCAGTATTAAAAGAAGAGAATTTATTTGGAGTGAAGCTGCAAATTTAGTTGATTTTAATTTATTAGAAAAATCCATTCAAACAGTAAGCTTAGAAGAATTAATTGAAACATATCCTAAAATATTAAAAGGTGAAATTTCAGGAAGAGTTTTAGTTGATTTAAATAAATAATGGATTGGGACAAACTAAAAATATTTCATGCTGTTGCGGAGGCTGGAAGTTTTACCAACGCAACTATTAACTTAAATTTAAGTCAATCAGCTATTAGTAGACAAATTCAATCATTAGAACAGGATTTAAAAGTTCAATTATTTGAAAGACATGCTAGAGGTTTAACTCTGACTGAAAATGGTGAATATGTGTTTAAAACTGCTCATGAGGTTATAAGTAAATTAAAAGAGGTAGAAACTTCACTAGGTGATCAAAAAAATAAACCCACAGGAAAATTAACTATTACCACTGTTAGAAGTTTCGGAACTCACTGGTTAACACCAAGAATTCAAGAATTTATGCGTCTTAATCCTGAGATTGAGATTGAATTGGTTTTTGATGATAAAGAACTAGATTTGAGCACAAGGCAAGCTGATATTGGTATTTTTATGAGAAGACCGAAACAATTGAATTATATACAAAAAAAGCTAGTTGATATTAAGTACTATATATATGGATCAAATAAATATCTTGAAAAACATGGAATGCCCAAAACTATCGGGGATCTAAATAAGCATAAATTTATTTCTTTTGGTAAGGGAGCTCCTTCACCAGTTTATAATCCAGACTGGGCCTTAAAACTTGGTATGCATGATGGAAAAAAAAGAAAATCGATTATGAAGGTAAATAGTGTAATGGGATTACTTTTAGCAGTTGAATCTGGAGTAGGTTTAGCAGCACTACCAGAATATTTGGTAAGCAATTCAAACAATTTAATTAAAGTACTACCTAAATCTGAGGGACCTATTACTGAGGCTCATTTTGTTTACCCTCAATCTCTTAAAAACACAGCTAGAGTTCAAGCTTTTAGAAATTTCTTATTCAGCAAAATAGGCGACTGGAAAGTCTAGTACAACCTGCGACATAATTGCGATTGATAATCATTCTCATTGAGAATAGTTATCATTTGCAAAAACAATCATGCGGAGAAAAGGGTAATAAATGAAAAGAGTAACAATATTAACACTGATCACATCTTTATTTGTATCAGCAATTGCTGTTGCAAATGAAGTTAATGTTTTTAATGCAAGACACTATAAAGCAGATGCGGAGCTTTATTCCAAGTTCACAAGCATGACCGGAATTAAAGTTAATCTGATAAATGGAAAATCAGGTGCTTTAGAAAAAAGAATAATTGAAGAGGGTGCTGACTCCTCTGCAGATCTTTACATCACTGCTGACGCTGGAAGATGTGGTGCTATGGATGCAAAAGGTCATCTTCAAGGTGGTTTAACATCTGCAGCTATAAAAGCTGTCGTTCCAAAAAGTTTTAGAACAAGTAAGTGGGTTGGAATAGCAAAAAGAGCTAGAATAATTTATTATTCACCTGAAAGAGTTACAGGTGCTGAATTATCTGGAATGTCCTATGAAGGTTTAGCTGATCCTAAATGGAAAGGAAGATTAGTAATAAGAAAATCTAGTAACATATATAATAAATCTCTTGTAGCTTCATTAATTGAAAATAATGGAAAAAAAGCTACAGCTGAATGGGCAAAAGGAGTTGTTGCAAATATGGCTAGAGACTCTAAAGGAAATGATAGAGCTCAGATCATGGCAGTAGCAGCAGGAGAAGCTGATATTGCAGTAGCTAACACTTACTATTTAGCTCTGATGTTATCTGGTAAAAAAGGTACAGAGCAACAAGAGGCAGCTAAGAAAGTAAAAGCTTTCTTTCCTAATCAAAATGGCAGAGGAACACACATGAATGTTAGTTGTGCTGCTTTAGTCAAAGGAGCGCCTAATAAAGCTAATGCTGTTAAACTTGTAGAGTTTTTATTAACTCCGCAATCTCAAGAGCACTTCACTAACAATACATTTGAGTTTCCAATGATTGATGGTGTTTCACCAAGTCCATTAGTAGTAAATAACTTAGGATTAGATTTTCAACAAGATATGAAAACTAAACTATCTTCTTATGGAAAAAATCAAGCTGCCGCATTAGAAGTAATGACAGCTGCGGGTTGGAAATAACAAGTGAAAAAACAAAAAAAATTTATGTCCGAAGTTGATTTAAATAAGTCTCCTAGAGCATGTTCCCCATGCATTCAAGAGTGTAAAAAAATCAATGAAAGAATAAATAAAAGAAAAATGTCTCAAATTAAAACTAAGGAGGTTCCGCATATCCTAAAAGTATTTAATTTTTGATTTTCTTAAATAGTGTCCGCAATGAATAGGGATTTATTGTGGACACTTTACTTTTTTCATTTATAAGGCGGATTATAATATGAAATTCAACAGCTGGTATCTTTCTTCTTTGTTAATTTCTTTTGTAGTATTAATTCCAATTATTACTGTATTTACAAGTTTCTTTGAAAGCACATCAAATTATTACGAAATTTTAAAAAATACTTTTTTGATAGAGTATATTTTTAATTCATTAGTATTATTGATCTCAGTATTGATTTTAACATTTATATTAGGCACTGGAACAGCTTACTTAGTATCTTTTTATAAATTTCCAGGTAATAATTTTTTCAAATGGGCATTAATTCTATCTTTTGCAGTTCCTCCTTATATTTACGCTTATTCTTTAACAGCCTTTTTTGAAAACTATGGAACTGCTTTTACTATTTTAAAAAGCCTATTTGGCGATGCAAATTACAATAAAAGTATTCCAAAGTTTGATGGAATGTTTGGGGCAATAATATCAATTAGCTTTTCTTTATTTGCTTATGTTTATATTCTTGTTAGAGCATCTTTTTTATATCAGCCACAAAACTTAATAGATTTAGGAAAAAATCTTGGTTTTTCAAAATTTAAATCATTTTATAAAATTATATTACCAGCTGCCAGACCTGCAATTGTTGCTGGTTTATCTTTGGTTGCAATGGAAACCTTAGCAGAATTTGGGGCAGTAGATTTTTTTTCAATCAATACTTTAACTACTGGTATTTATAACTCTTGGATAACTTTTGACGATTTAGCATTTGCAAATCGAATATCTTTCTTCTTATTACTATTTATATTTTCCTTATTTTTGCTTGAAAATTTATCCAGACAAAAAGCAAAATATCACTTCAATTCAAGAGGTGGTTTTAAACAGAAAGAAAAATCTAAACTTTCTGGCAATAAGGCAATCTTAGCATTTGCAGGATGTTTTTTTGTATTTTTTATGAGTTTTTTATTTCCATTAAGCCAAATGTTATATTGGACAATAAAATTTCCAGAAAACTTATTTGATCTACAAATAATGGATCTTTTACTAAATACTCTTTATTTAGTTTTTTTATCAAGTTTAGTGTTAATAATATTCTCTTTAATATCAAATTATGGCAATAGGGTCTCAAATAACAAAACCTTAAATTTTTTATCCACTTTATCAATTTCTGGCTATGCGATTCCTGGTGTAATTTTAGCAATTGCTTTTATAACTTTTATTGCATGGTTCGATGAAAATATAATTAAGTCATTAGGTTTTTTATCTATTAAAAAATTATTTATAGGTTCAATTCTTGGATTGGTTTTAGTTTATTTTGTGAGATTCTACTCTTTAGCTTTTAATGGAATAAAATCTGGATATGAGAAAATAAATATTTCAGTAGATGAAAGCGCTTATTTGCTAGGCTACTCTAAAAGAAAAACATTTATGAATATTCATATTCCTTTTTTGAGAAATTCTCTTTTGTTTATAATTATTTTAATCTCATTAGAGATAGTGAGAGAATTGCCTATTACATTAATTTTAAGACCCTTTAATTTTGAAACTTTTGCAACTACAGCATATATTTCTGCCTCTGAGGATTTATTGGAGGCTGCTGCAGTGCCTTCATTATTTTTAATATTAATTGCTTCTTTATTCATTATAATTAGTTCAAAATATATTTTAAGAGAAAACAATGAATAAGAATTTTTTCGAAGTTAAGAATGTTGATTTTAAGGTTGGAGGTAAAACTAAAGTATCCAATGTATCTTTTGCTATAGAAAATGAGGGAGATATTATTTGCCTTCTAGGTCCATCAGGAATTGGAAAAACCACTATTTTAAGAACAATTGCCGGTTTAGAAAAAATTAAAAAAGGATCAATAGAACTTAAAGGAAATGTTTTATCTTCAGATAAAATAAATCTTGAGCCAGAAGATAGAAATATATCACTTGCGTTTCAAGAAAATAGTTTGTTTCCACATTACAATGTAGAAAAAAATATATTATTAGGTACAGAAAGAAATAAAGGTAAAAAAGATCATCAAGTTAGTTTTCAAGAAATTATAAAGTTATTAGATATTTCTTTAATATTAAATAAATATCCACATGAAATTAGCGCAGGTGAAGCACAAAGAGCTTCTCTTGCAAGATCTTTAGTTACTCAGCCAGATTTATTGTTATTAGATGAACCATTATCCAATGTGGATCAGAGTTTTAAAGAAGAAATACAAGAAAAATTAAAAAAAATATTAAAAAGTTCAAAGATTACCACAATAATTGTTACTCATGACTCTTATGAAGCCTTTTATTTAGGATCTAAATGTGGAATAATTTTAAATCAAGAGCTGAAGCAATTTGATGATCCGTATAACGTATACCATTTACCTAATTCAATTGAAGTAGTTAATTTTTTAAATAGAGGAACACTTATTCATGCAGAAGTAACAAGTCCTAAAAGCTTGGAAAATAAAGACCTTGGAACAATAACTGGTAATTTTATTAGACCCTTTCCAATAGGATCAAAAGTAAAACTTTTAGTACAACCAGAGGACTTACACCATGATGATAAAAGTAATCTAAAATTTGAAGTAGTGGATAGAAAGTTTAGAGGCACTAATTTCATTTATACACTTAAAACTCCCAGTAATACCCTTATCCCAGTTTTTGTTCACTCTCATCATATTCATCAACATGAGGTGGATGAAAAATTTGGTATAAAAAGACCAATTCATATTGATCATATAGTTTGCTTCTAATAAAAAGCTTTTTAATAAAATGAATATTAAGTTTAAAATATTTCTTAAAGGAATTATTGATGTTAGTCCATTGATGATACCAGTGGTCCCATTTGGATTAATATTTGGCGTTTTAGCAATCGATATTGGATTTAGCCCTTTAGAAACAATGGGAATGTCATTAATAATATTTGGTGGAGCATCACAAATAGTTCTTTTGCAATTGTTTTCTGGAGGAGCATCTTCATTAGTGATTATAAGCTCTGTTGGTGCTGTTAATTCAAGACATTTACTATACGGAGCGGTAGTATCTGAACATGTTTCTGATTTAAAATTGTTCTGGAAAATTATTATCTCATATTTTCTTATCGATCAGGCTTTTGCTAGATCTAATCAATATTTTAAGAAAAATAATGAAAAAAATAAATATTTTCATTTAATTGGTGGTGGAGCTACTTGTTGGTTGATTTGGCAGTCCTCAACTTTTTTAGGAATAATTTTAGGTGCAGCGATACCCGAAAAACTTGGATTAAGTTTTGCAGTACCTTTAACGTTTTTAGCAATATTAGTAAATGATTTTAGAAAAATGATTAATGTTTTAGTAATTTTGGTATCTGGAACTGTTGCTACTTTAGGGTTTAATTATATTCCATACAAAGCCTATGTAATAGTTGCTGCATTATTTGGACTTATGACTGCAATAATTTTAACAAAAATCATAAAAAAAAAAAATGAGTAACTGGGCATTAATAATTTATTGTGGATTAATTACGTATTTAACAAGATTTTCAATGATTGTTATATTAAAAAAAGAAATGTTCAATGAAAGAGTAAAAGATATTTTATCATATGTACCATCAGCAATATTTCCAGCCATAATATTTCCAGCAATTTTTTTAGATAACAGTGGATCAATTCAATTAATAGATAATCCAAAAATTTTAGCGTCAATTATTGCAATGATAGTTGGAATCTTTACTCGCAATATACTTGCAACAATATTTTCTGGATTAGCTTCATATTGGGCTATTATTTTTTATTAATACTGAGTACTGCTGAAAGAATATCAATCTTATTACCAGGTTTACTTTTGATTGAACAGTCTTCTTTTATTTGATAATATTTTTATTATATATAAAAAAGATATTTAAATTTTATGTCAATTAAATCATCTCAAACTTTAGTTTCTGAAGCATTAAATGAAATTAAAACAATTAGTACCGATGAAGCTTATAAACTCTCAAAAGAAAATAAATGTAATTTAATTGATATAAGAGACATAAGAGAACTAGATAAAGATGGAAGAGTAGAAAATTCACATCACATTCCAAGAGGTATGTTGGAATTTTGGTTAGATCCTGAAAGTGAGTATTTTAGAAATGGAAAATTTGACTTAGATAAAGAGTTTGTTTTATTTTGTGCCGGAGGGTTGAGATCAGCCTTAGCTACTAAGTCATTAAAAGATATGGGCTATAAAAAAATATCCCATATAGATGGTGGTTTTCACGCTATTAAACAAAGTGATTTTAAAATTATTTAGTAATTATTAGTAAAATATCTTAATTATCATTGTCCTTAAGCCTTTAACTATCTTTAATTTATGTTTGTTGGATTGAATATAAATGTTAAACTTTTTTTTTAAATTAATTAGAAGAGGTAAAAATGAAAATAATTAAAAGTGTTCTAATTGCTGGATTAATTACTGTATTTACATCTTTTTCAAGTTTTGCTGAAAAAGTGAAAATTGGTGATCCAGGATGGACAGGGGCTACTGCAATTGCAAATTTACTTGCTGCAGTTGTTACAGATAAAATGGGGGGAGAAGCAGAGCTTGTCCCAGGAAACAATACTGCAATTTATGGTGCAATTGATAGAAGCAAGGGTGAAATCGAAGTTCATCCTGATATATGGTTACCAAATCAACAAGCTTATACAAATGACTTAGTTCCAAAAGGAACCTTAAAATTAAGCAGTAAACCTTATGAAGGAAACCAAGGCTATTGTGTTTCTCAACAGTTTGCAAAAAAAATGAATATTACTGCAATCGAAGACCTAGGTAGACCAGAGGTTGTCAAAGCTATGGATAGTGATGGTAATGGTAAAGGTGAGTTTTGGATTGGTGCAGACGGTTGGGCGTCAGCAAATGTTAACCAAGTTAAATTAAGAGACTACGGTTTATACGATGCTGGGATTGAACCAATAAGAGCTGCAGAAGCAGTTAAAAATGCAAGAGTACTTGACTCAATAAAAAAAGGTGAAGGATATGCATTCTATTGTTACAAACCACATGCAATTTGGGGAATGGCAGATGTAGTTATGTTGGAAGAACCAAAATTTGATCCAGCTAAATACAAAATGGTTCAACCAAAAGAGGATGCAGACTGGTATAACAAATCATATGTAGCTTCAAAAGATGCCCTAAAACAAATTCAAATAGGATGGGGAACATCTTTGGAAAAAAAATCACCAGCAATTGTAGAATTCTTTAAGAATTTTCAATTAACAGCAGACGATGTTTCGTCTATGGCTTACGCAATTTCAGTTGAGAAAAAAGATCCAGCTGACGTAGCAAGAGCTTGGATGAAAGCAAATAAGTCAACCGTTGATGGTTGGTTAGGACTTTAGTCTAAATTAAATTACTTATACTCGGCAATTAAATATTGCCGAGTATATTTTTCTAGAAGAAATATATAATGGATTCATTGAGTTCAGCAATTAAAATTGAAAATGTTTGGAAAGTGTTTGGCAACACTTCAAAAGAGGCACTGGATGCAATTCAAAATAATAAGATTTCAAAAACGGAAGCTTTAGAAAAATATAATTCAGTAATAGGTGTTTCAGATGTTTCTTTTGATGTAAAGCAAGGTGAAATATTTTGTGTGATGGGTCTTTCAGGTAGTGGAAAGTCGACTTTAGTAAGACATATAAATAGACTATTAGAGCCAACATCTGGAAAAATTTTAATTAATGATCAAGATGTTATGACTCTTGATAGGGAAAGTTTACAAGAATTAAGAAACAAAAAAATAGGTATGGTTTTTCAAAATTTTGCCTTAATGCCACATAGATCAGTTGTAGACAATATTGCAATGCCTTTGGAAATAAGAGGAATTAGTAAAAATGACAGATTGGATGCAGCAAATAAAATTTTAGATATTGTTGAATTACAAGGTTGGGGCAATAAATTTGCTCATGAGTTATCAGGAGGAATGCAACAAAGAGTTGGTCTTGCAAGAGCTTTAGCTGCTGATCCAGAATTTCTTTTAATGGATGAGCCTTTTAGTGCGTTAGACCCATTGATTAGAAGACAACTTCAATCAGAATTTATTAAACTTTCAAAGCAGATGAAAAAAACAACTGTCTTTATTACTCATGACTTAGATGAAGCAGTAAGGGTTGGGCATAGAATTGCAATTATGAGGGATGGTAAAGTAATACAAATTGGAACACCTGAAGAAATTGTAGTTAATCCAGCTGATGAATATGTAGCAGACTTTGTAAAAGGTATATCAAGGTTAAAAGTTGTTCAGGCTAAATCAATTATGCAGTCGGTAGAAGTATATCAGAAAAAATACGGTAAATTAAGGGGTGATTCTGAAATTGTTAATGACAATGAATTACTAAGTAAACTTATTGAAAAATCAAAATCAAAAGATAAACCGTTAGTAGTTAAAAATTCTAAAAATCAATTAATTGGAGTAATTACTCAGGCAGATCTTTTAAAAGCAGTTATTGAGGGTAGTGATGGAGAATAAAAATAATATCAGCCCCTCGAGATCAGAGCTGATTACAGATTTTGTAAAGACAAATCCAAATTATTATATTGAGCAGTTTCAAAAAATAGGTAGTAAACCCGCATTTTCATTTTCATTTAATATTAATGCAGCAATTTTTGGTCCAATCTGGTTTGGAATAAGAAATATTTGGAATTGGGCATTAACATTTTTAATCATTGAAACTTTTGCTGTAGTTCAGATAATTAGAGGGTTATTTGGAAATATTACAGCTGAGGCTGTTCAAAAAATCGAACAAGTTCAATCGACTATAGCTTTTAGAAACAAACAATTAGAGGCCGCTATAACAAATAATCCAGATAAAGTAGATGTTTACAAAAGAAATATCAAATCATTAGAGGATGCAATGCAAGGATATATTAATGAAGTTGATCGAATAGAAGCATCTGCAATTTGGATTACTATTTTTGGAATAATTTTATTAATTTCTATTAAATTAATTCAAGGAATTATTGCAAATTCTAAATTAGAAAAAAGATATTCAGAATGGCTATCCGATAAGTCTATTAGTCCTGGAATGCAAATAAAGAACTATATTTTAAGTGCTATTTTCACGTCAGTGATAATGTTTTTCTCTGTAGTTCATTACAGTTTTCCAGGTTTCATAACAATTATGGACCAATTTCCAACTCATCCAGATATTAGATTAACATCAATTAGTTGGGTTGAGAAAGTATTTAATTACGCTGTCATTAAAGGAGATGCATTATTTACAGCTATAACAATTGGTATCCGTTCAGTCTTGGACTTTTTAGAATTGTTGTTCGTTAAAACACCTTGGATAGTTATTATAACTACAATAGTTATTTTAACTGGATTATCTGCTGGACCACGAGCTGCAATTTATTCTGCAGGATTTTTATGTTACATGGGTTTTTTGGGCTTTTGGGTTAAAGCTATGACCACATTAGCTTTACTTGGTACAGCGGCAATTTTAAGTATAGCTATTGGAATACCCCTAGGAATTTTTTGTGCAAGACGTCAGAGGTTTTATTCAATGATAAGACCAATAATGGATTTTATGCAAACAATGCCAGCTTTTGTATTTATGATCCCAGTTATTGCTTTTTTTGGAACAGGAAAAGTTGCTGCGGTCATAATTACAATGATTTTTGGTGGCACTCCTGTTGTAAGATTGACTGTTCTTGGATTAAGAGGTGTTCCGGAAACTATAAGAGAAGCAGCAATAGCATATGGAGCAAGCAAATGGTATTTGCTTAGAAAAGTAGATTTACCTTTAGCAACACCTTCGATTTTGGCAGGTGTAAATCAAACTGTAATGTTAAGTTTAGCCATGGTAGTTGTTGCATCATTAATTGGTGCAAAAGGTTTAGGTCAAGATGTCTTAGAAGCCCTACAATATGCTAACGTAGGACAAGGTATTCTTGCAGGCGTTGCCATTTTATTTGTCGCATTAATCTTAGACAGGGTTGTTCAAGGAAAAAAAAGGGTCTAAAATTAAAAAATGAGAAGAATATTTATTTTAATTTTTTGTATATTTGCATTTAATGTAAACTCGATGGAAAAAGAAACAACTTTTGATAAAGAGTTGTTTGATCAAGCCCAGACAGATGGCAAAGTAGTGATAGTAAGTTCTTGGATCAAATATTGCTCTTCTTGTGCAAGCCAAATGAAAGTTTTAGATAAAGCTAAAAATGATTTTGATAACATAGAATATTTTGCGTTTGATATTACAAATAAAGAAATAGCAGAATTATTTGATGTGCAGTATCAAACTACACTTTTAATTTTTAAAGACAAAAAGTTAGTTTACAGAAGCATTGGTGAGACAACTAAAGATCTGATTTATAAGGCTATTCAATCTTCAATTTAGATTTAAGCTCCTAATTTTATATTTCTAGAGACATTAGACTCAAGTTCAGCTGGTTTTTTTAAATCTAAATTGTTCATAATATCAATATATTCATTAACACTCTTAACTTGTAATCTTGGATTTTGTTTTTTTTCTTTACCTATGCTACTTACTTTTTGACCTTTATAATCATGAGCAGGATATAAAAGAGTTTCTTCAGGTAACTTTAAAAGTTTATTAAATATTGAGTTATAGGCATCTTTAGCATTACCATTTTGAAAATCAGTTCTACCAGTCCCATTGATCAATAAAGTATCTCCTGAAAAAAGATAGTTATTCATCAAAAAACTGTAACTATCAGAAGTATGTCCAGGAGTATGCATTGCTCTAATTTTTATATTATCTAAATTAATATATTCATCGTCTTTTACTTTTATTTCTACAGACTCCGCTGGGGTATTAGCACCCATGATTGTTGAGCATTTTGTAATATCTTTAAGTTTAGAGGCACCAGTTACATGATCAGCATGAATATGAGTATCAATTACTTTTACTAATTTTAAATCTAATTCTTTAAGAATACCTATATATTCACTAACATTTTCCAAAACTGGATCAATTATTAAAGCCTCTCTTCCATTACCAGATGCAATTAAGTATGTATACGTTGAAGATTTAGTATCAAATAATTGTTTAAAAATCATATTAGTTTATTTCTCATGTGTACAATTTGACCTATGGTAAATACATAACACAATATTATTTTAGTATCATGAAAATTTTTAAAATTATTTTAACACTATTTCTTTTAAATACATTCGCTTATGCGGATAAAAATATGAAAATTGGTTCAAAAGGTAATGAAACTGACGTAACACAAGTTATAAAAGTTGTCATGTATGATAATTATTACGAACCAAGTTCATTTCAGATTAAAGAAGGCGAAACAGTTAAGTTTGAAGTTGAAAACGCAGGCATGCTTGTTCATGAATTTAATATTGCAAACAAAATGATGCATATGAAGCATCAGCCAGAGATGATAAAAATGGTCGAGAATGGAATTCTTCTTGCCTTCTCTATTGATAAAGAAAAAATGAAGAAGATGGCAAAAATGGATAAGTCAATGGGTCATTCACACAGTAATAGTGTTTTGTTAGAGCCAAAACAAAAAGGAGACATCATTTGGAAATTTGAAAATGCAGTTAACATTGAAGTAGCTTGCAATGTTCCTGGTCATTATCAAGCTGGAATGATTGCTAAAGTTAATATAAAATAATCAAATGAACACTGCTGTCACCAATTTTAATTGGTCCTGCAAACATACGTGGAAAAGAAGTGCCAAAAATACTAGCTGGTGTTTACTTGGATGTGCAATAGGTGACTTTGGAACAATTTTGTTTTTTCAATTAACTCTCATTCCATTTCCGGTTTTAGGAATAATGGTGCTAGCAATTATCAATGGTTTAATTACTAGTATTATTTTAGAAACAGTAGTTTTAATGAAGCAAAATCTAGATTTTTCAAAAGCTTTCAAAACAGCAATGGGAATGAGCTTTATATCAATGATAAGCATGGAAGTTGCAATGAACTTAACTGATTATTTTTTAACTGGTGGCGCTATTTTAACTTGGTGGGTTATACCAATTATGCTTTTAGTTGGTTTTTTAACTCCTTGGCCATACAATTACTGGAGACTTAAGAAATTTGGTATTGCGTGTCATTAAAGAATTGGGATAACAAAACTTGGCTTTCATCCAAAAAATATATCAAATCTTTTAATAATTTTTTATTAAAACAAATAAGATTAAATAGAGACTCTCAAATTTTAGATATTGGCTGTGGGAGAGGTAAAATATTAGGATCTTTGAGTTCAAAATTAAGATTAAAGAATAAACCTATAGGTATAGATATAGAAATTCATAAAGATAGAGATAAAAGAATTAGTTTCAAAAAGATTGATGCAATTAGATATTTAGAAAGCAATAAGAATAAATTTGATTTAATATTAATTAAACAAACTATTCATCTTCTAGATTTTAGAAAAATAAAAAGATTAGTCTCTAGATGTAAAACTAAGCTTAAAAAAAAGGGAAAAATTTTGTTATTCACTTTAGAAACTTCAAAAAATGAGATACCAACTTTTTTATTAATGAAGAAAAAACTCAAGATCTCATTAAATCGCGATAAAAAAATAATTACGTTCTTATCAAAACTTTATCCAAGTATTAAAAAAAAAAATTTTTCTTTTAAGGTAAAAATATCATTAAAGAGATACTCAGAAATGATTAAAAATAGGTATATCTCAATATTATTAAGTATGAGCAATAATCAAATTTTGAGAGGTATTAATGAAATTAATCTTACTAACCGAAAAAAATTAAATTTTAATGATAAACTAATTTGTCTAATTTTAGATAAATGAAACTTGCAATTAAAAATCATTCACACAATGTAAGAAATTCCTTTATAAATAGAAATTTTAAATTGCATTAGAAATATAATGTATATACTGTTTGAATATGAAATACGTAAGTGGATTAATAAATCTAATTATAAGTTTAATAATCTCTACAATAATAATTTATGGAATTAACATTATTGCTGGATTTGCTGGAGCAGATTATTCATTCTCGCATGGAGAAACTTTTGTAATTTGGATACTAATGGCGATTCTTGTGAATAATTGCTTCAATAAATAGTGTTAGATATTAAATTTTCTTTTTAAGTGCTTAAGTTTTCCTTCAGTGCTGTCGTAGTCTATATAGCAACCTTGTAAAAATCGGTTTCCTTCATTTGCATCATATGAGGTTCTTCCATGAAGCAATCTATAATTATCCATCATTAATAAATCTCCAGGCATAAGTTTAAATTCTAATCTATATTTTTCTGAGTTATATAATTCAGAAATCTTATTTCTTGCATCATAATAAAGATCTAACTTTTCTTTATCCATTAACGGAACAAAATCTAATCTTGGACTAAATCTAACTTGTTTGAAATTTTGATTTTCATCTAATTTAATCATTTCAGACCAATCTTCTAAAATAACATCTTGATCTATAAATTGATATCTGACTTTAATTTCAGTCAAAATCTTGAAATAATCTGGATGATCTTTTTTTAATTTTTCAGTCACAGTATAGCCATCTACTAAGGTTGAGTTACCACCACTTACCTCATTTTCAATACAATGTAATATTTGAATACAAGGAACAGGGTTTCTATAAGGGTTATCTGTGTGCGGAGCTAAAGATAAGGAAGTGTAAGCTAAATCGTTCGGATTTGGTTTAGATTTTACATTAAAGAATTCCCCAAAATTAGTTCTTCTAATACTTCCAATCGAATTAGCAAAATTAACAATAAAATTATTTTCTGTTGGAACATTTTTAAAAATAACAAAGCCATATTTATAAAAACTTATTAAAGCCTCATACATAATTTTTTCTTCAAAAATATTATTATTAAATTCAAAACTATTGAGATTATTTAAAGAAGAGTCCCACTTGATTTTTTCAATAAATTTAATATCACTAATATTTGAGAATTCATTTAAAATACTTTGGATGGTTAATTCAGTTTTAACACCGTCATCAAAAGTTACTTTTAAGTATCTGTCTGATAAGCTTACATTTTTAATTTCTATATTTCCTTTAAGTTCAGTTGGGTCGAATAATCTTTGTTGTGTTCCTTTATCAACAAAGTTTTCACCATTTACTCGTTCTCTCAACCAAAAGGGATGAATTTCTTTTTTTAAACCATTATTTTCAAAAAAAACTTTATTATCAGATAATTTAATTTTCATATTTTTAGATGATTATTTAAAATTTTACTTTAATCAATACAAATTAAATTGTATTAGTTTCTTGTGATTAAATTGAAATCTTCAGAATATAAAAATTACTCTAAATTTCTCAATAATTTAGCGAATAGACTTACCAAATTTTATTTTTCAAGATTAAATAAGCCATTTAAAATTTCAAATAAATTAAAGGGTAGGGGCTACGATCCAGTTACAGATGCAGATAAATCTTTTGAGAAATTTATAAGTAAAGAAATTAAAAAAAAATTTCCTAACCACCAAATTATAGGTGAGGAGTTTGATTATAAAAAAACAAAAAGTAATTTTTCATGGGTCATTGACCCTATAGATGGAACTAGATCATTTGTGATTGGTAATCCAACATGGAGTAATTTAATTTCTTTAAATTATAAAGGAGTACCAATGTTAGGTCTTGCTAATTTTCCAGTTTTAAAAAAATATTATTTTAATACTACTGATAAAGGGGCTTTCGTTTGTGAAAATGGGAAAAAAAGAAAAATAAAAGTTAATCGTAAAGCAACTTTTTCAAATATGAGATTGTCCGCAGCTTTTCACGGAATTCTATCTTTAGATAAACAAAAAAAAATTCCTCAAATATTAAAACGGATGCAATTTCCATGCTCAGATGCTTTAAGTTATTCTCATTTTGCTGAGGGCAAACTTGATATCGTAATTCAATGTGGAAATAAAATTTGGGACATACATGCTCTAATTCCAATTATTAATGCTGCGGGGGGTATAGTAACAACATGGAATAATAGTGATCCTAAAAAAGCTGGAAATATAATTTGCTCAGCAAATAAAAGCCTACACAATAAAGTTTTAAAAATTTTAAAGCCAGTTTCTAAGTAGTTTTGCCAAGAGTATTTAATAGAATTACTCCAACTATAATCATTATTATTCCGATAATACCATATAAGTTAGGTATTTGATTATATTTGAATACACCAAATAAAGTCACTGCTGTAATTGTTAAACCCCCATACGTAGCATATGTGAAACCAACAGGAATAACGTTCATAGCTTTTGCCATACAAAATATAGCCATGATTATTGTAATTACACAAAAAATAGTTGGTATTATGTTTGTAAATCCATTTGTTGATTTTAAAAATCCGTTAGATGCGATTCCTAAAATAATTGTTAGAATTAAATAAATATATCCAGATAAATTAGTCATAAATCTAACCTGTCTTACCTAATAAGTTGACTATTAACACCCCTGAAATAATCAACGTTAAACCAAGGAAAGTATAAAAATCTGGCATTTGATTAAATTTATATACTCCAACAATTGTTGTAGCTATTATGCATAAACCCGCAAATGAAGCATATGTAATTCCAACAGGAATAGTTTTCATCACAATAGATAATGTAAACATACAACCAACTATTGTTATTGCTGTTAATAAGCTTGGTATTAATAATGTAAAACCGTTTGCACCTTTTGCAAAACCGTTTGCAGCAGTACCTAAAATAACTGCAAGAATAAGAACTATGTATGCAACAATATTACTCACATTTAAAGATTATTCTTATTTGGTAATTTTATCTACCAATTTTTTTATCGGTGGACCAAGAACAAGTGCAGCTATTATTGCTATAGGCAAACTTACTGACCATGCTTTCAAAAATCTATTCATATATTCATTATCCATTCCTGTATTTATATAGGTAATTATAAGTGTCATGAGTAAACTCATGCCAAAACCCATAATCAAAATGAATATGAAATCAAAATATTTTTTTGGAAACATTATTTAGACATTGGAGTAGCACCAGTTTCTAAACTAGTAATCTTTCCATCTTTATATCTATAAACTGCCATTACAGCTTCTATATTTCCATCATTAAAAGTTACGATTGAATGGTGTACACCAACTTCATCATTTTCATACACGATTCGAGCTTTATCTTGATTGATATCACCACTCATTGCCCATTTGATTACATCAGCTTTTCCAAGAGAATTTCCAGATTTATGCATTGTGAACTTAAAATCATCATGCAAAAGCTCATTCATAGTTGCTTCATCTTTCTTATTTATAGCATCAGTGTATCTTTTTAATATCGACATTATTCACCCCACATTCCATGAAACTCATAAACAATAGCCGGTTCATTTCCTACTACCCATCCATCATGTCCTGGCTGAATAGAATATGCGTCTCCAGCTTTATAAGTTATTTCAGTTCCATCATTATGTTTTGCGCAAACAGCTCCTGAAACAATTACACCAAGATGTGTTGCCTGACAGCTATCACCCCCAACTGTTGGTTTAATATCTTTTGACCATTTCCATCCAGGCTGTAGAGTAAGTTTCATTACCCTTTGGTTTCCAACTTTTACAGCTTCTATTTTTGCATTATTAAAATTATCATTAACCTCATCTGCTTTTTCGAAAGATTTTACTTCTACTCCTGCCATAACTTCTCCTTTAATTTAGACATATATTTTATCAGCTAAACCGTAACAAAGTACAGCACTTAATATAGTTAGAACTAATGGTGCGTAGATTCCTTCATCAGAAGTTTTGTCTGTATGGCCAAGTTTATTTATTTTTGTGTTATAAAAACCAACTATAAAAGCTGACAAGTTTTGTAAGAATATAAGATTAAAGAATCCCCATGTTGCCTCTAAACCATTAGGTCTTATGAAACCTACATAAATAGCCATAGCAACTGAACCAAAAAATATTGATCCAAAAAATCTAACCATCCCTGCACCAGTATCATCAATACCATACTGATCTAAAAAGGATTTAGTTTGGAAAACACATCTAAATCCATAATAAGCGAAACCTATAAAATGAATTATAAAAACTGCTAAATAAAATATTCCATTAAATTTTTCTATCATATTTTAAATTCCTTAACTAAATATTGGTCTTATCTCATCTTCAATAGTACCTTCTATTGCAACTTCTTTCAATTGCTCTAAAAGTTTAATATATTCAGGATCTGCAGACATTTTAGCGTCAGCATCATTATCACCTTCAAACATAGGTCCGATTAAAGTTTCTCTTATTGTTCTTGGGTCTCCACCCATTTGAAAAGAAAAATAGACGTCATGATTAGGATAATGTTTTTTTCTAACTGCTGCTAAACCTTTTCCAATTTCCATTGCTTTTCCTAAGCCGTCGTCTTTTACTCTCATTGTTCTTGTGTAAATTACTTTCATTTTTCTCCTTGTTTATTAATATATTCCTGACTCCGCTATTTTTTTGATTTCATCTTTAGATCCAGAAATTAATTTAAAGATAAATTCATCGCATTTTTTTGTTGTTTCTTCTTCATATGGTTTACCATAACGAATATCGACAACTTTTAATAATTCTTCGTTAAGTTTTTCTTCCTTAACGCCTTCCTTTAACAAATAAGAATTTAAAAACTTTTTAGCTGCAAAAGAGTGAACAATTTTTTCTAATTCAAGCTCTCCCTGGGGTATCATGCTATTAGCATAATAAATTCCGGTACATTCTATTGTTTTCTCTTTATCTGCTTTGCTTAAATGACCATCTGCAAAAGCAGAAAATGTAAAATATACAAACAATAAAGTTAAAATTATTTTTTTCATATTTAATATAAAGTTTGAATTACTTTTTTCACTCTTTCAGCTCCGTTTGGAACCAAAGCCTCTACAAATGTATGACATTTATCGGTTTTAGCTTTGTCATATTTAGAGCCGTAATGTTTATCTACTGCTTTATTTACTCCTTCATCCCACTCTTTTTCAGGAATACCTATTTCAAGAGCATAAGTTTTTAATACTTTTACAGTTGATATAGATTTTTCTTTCATGGCGTATTCAAATGTTTCACCAGATGGAAGAAAGTAGTTAGCCATATAAATACCAACGCAATCCCAAGCTTTAGACTTGTCATTGTCACTCATACCAGCAATTGATGAAGTAGATATTAAAATTGCTATACAGTAGGTAGCAAAGATTTTTAAAATGTTTTTTATTAGCACAGTATCTCCTTTCAAATAAAGATCTCCGCTAATCTTTATTTAATTATAAAGTTAATTAAATGTATGCTAAAAAAGTAACAGTTTTGTTACATAGCTGGTATGCGATATTATAGCCAGCTAGGAAAAGGTAGTTTTTTTTCTTTTAAAAAAGATTTGTTAAACATCTTTGAGTTGTATTTATCTGACTTGTCACAAAGAATAGTAACAATAGTTTTTCCTGGGCCTAATTCTTTTCCAAGCCTAATAGCACCAGCAATATTAATTCCACAACTCGTACCTAAACTTAAGCCCTCGTTTTGTATTAGATCATAAAGTATAGGTAAGGCCTCATGATCATCAATTGAGAAAGCATCATCAATTTTTGCATTTTCAAAATTTTTTGTAATTCTACTTGATCCAATACCTTCTGTGATTGAACCTCCTTCAGATCTTAATTCACCATTCTTAATATAATTGTAAAGAGCAGAACCTTTTGGATCAGATAAATAAATCTTTATATTTTTATTCTTTTCTTTAAGAGCGTTACTAACCCCTGAAATTGTTCCACCTGTGCCTGAAGAACAAACAAAACCATCTACTTTACCCTCAGTTTGTTCCCAAATTTCTTTTCCTGTTCCTTCATAATGACCTTTTGCGTTAGCTGTGTTATCAAATTGATTAGCCCAGACAACTCCATTGTTGTTAGAGGGTCTTAATTCATCAGCAAGTCTTGCAGCAACCTTTACATAATTACCATCATCTTTATATGGTTTAGCTGGAACCAGTCTTAACTCTGCACCAAGGTTTTTTAAAGTATCTTTCTTTTCTTGAGTTTGATTGTCATTCATTACTATAATAGTTTTATAACCAAGTGAATTACCTAAAAGACCTAATCCAATACCTGTATTACCCGCAGTTCCCTCAACAACAACCCCACCTTTTGAAATTAATTTTTTTTCTTGAGCATCTTTAATTAAAGCCAAAGCCGCTCTGTCTTTAACAGAACCTCCTGGATTTAAAAATTCTGCTTTTCCATATATGTTGCATCCTGTTATTTCTGATGCAGCTTTTAATTTTATTAAAGGAGTATTACCAATCGAGTCGATGAAATTATTTCTTATATTTGTCATTATTCTTTTTCTTCATCAGTAACAGCATAAGGTTTAAATCCTTTGTTTGCATCACCAACTCTTTTTGCAGGTATACCCGCCATTACAGATTTCTCTGGAACATTTTTTGTTACTACTGAATTAGATCCTATTAAAGAATTTTTTCCTATTGTAATTGGTCCTAAAATTTGTGCACCAGATCCGATTACCACATTATCTTCTAAAGTAGGATGTCTTTTCATATCTCTTTGATTGTTAGAATTAATACTTGGCGCAATTCCTCCTAAAGTAACATTATGATAGATAGTAACATTATTACCGATCTCAGACGTTTCACCAATCACTACACCCATACCATGATCAATAAATAAATTTTTTCCAATTTTTGCTTTTGGATGAATCTCTATTCCAGTTAAAAATCTTGAGAATTGGGATATGATTCTTGCAATTAAATAAAACTTTGCTATTGCGAAAAAATTTGCAATTTTGTGAAAAAAAATAGCTTTTACACCAGGGTAAGTTAATATCAAACTTAACTTAGATTTTGCCGCAGGGTCTCTGTCAATTATAGATTGTAAGAAATCATTCATAAATTTGTAAGCTTGATATAAAAATTTGTCTAAGTTATATAGTGTTTATATTAAGATTTTAAAGGAGAAATTATGTACAAAAATACTAACTGTTTTCACTTAGCAATACCTTGCGGTGATTTAGAAACAGCAAAAAAATTTTATAGTGAAACACTAGGTTGTCGTCTTGACAATTCAGCTCAAGAATGGGCAGATGTCGATTTTTGGGGCAATGAATTAACTCTCCATGCTAGTGATCACAAATTAGACAGTGAAAGACACGATGTAGATATGGGAAATGTTTCTGTTCCTCATTTTGGAGTTCATTTATCAAGAAAAGATTTTGATACTTTAAAAAATAGATTAAAAGAAAAAGGGGCTAAATATTATGATGAGCCTTACCTAAGGTTTAAAGGTACAAAATATGAGCAAGAAACTTTTTTTGTAAAGGACCCTAACGAAAATATTTTAGAAATAAAAACTCTAACAGCTAATTCAGAGTAATCTAAGCTTAGATGGAATACCTGGTATTAGGTTTTTTTACCGGGCTAAGTTTAATTTTAGCAATTGGTGCACAAAATATTTTTGTAATAGAACAGGGTCTTAAAAGACAATATGTTTTTTTAGTTTGTTTTATCTGTTCTCTTTCAGACTTATTATTGATATTTTTTGGTATACTTTTATTTCATTTTTTCCATCAGTACTTTAATTTATTAGTAGAATTAACCTTAAATATATTATTAATAATTTTTTTAATTTATTTTGTCTTTTCAAAAATTAAATCTATTAGAGGAAATATAAGTTTTAATAGTGAAGTAAAAGATACATCCAAAATAGAAATATCACTTAGAACACTTGGTTTTACATATTTAAATGCTCATGTATATTCTGATACTGTTTTCTTTTTAGGCAATTTTTCAAAAAACTTTTTATTAGAAGAAAAAATATATTTTGGAATTGGTGCTTCTATCGCGTCTTTTATTTTCTTTTTTTTAATAGGTTATATGTCTACTTATTTCTCAAAATATGCTCAAGATGATAAAATATGGAAATTTATAAATATTTTTATAATTGCTTTCATGTCTTTACTTACAATTTATATAATTAAAGAAACAGCCTATCTAATTTGAAAATCCATATTTTCTAAGTCTTACGTCACCTGTTCTTGCATGTGCTTCCATGCCTTCATATCTAGATATTCTTGCACATGCAGCACCTACTGATTTAGTAGACTCTTTTGTCATTCTTTGAAAACTTAAAGTTTTAATAAACTTACCAACAAATAAACCACCAGTATATCTTCCTGCACCTTTTGTGGGTAATATATGGTTTGTTCCAGAGCATTTATCTCCATATGCTACAGTAGTTTCTTCTCCAATAAATAATGATCCATAATTTTTTAATCGTTTGTGAAACCATTCAAGATTTTGAGTTTGAACTTCAAGATGCTCAGGGGCATATTCATCACTTATAGTTGCCATTTCTTCGTCTGTGTCACATAAAATTACTTCACCATAATCTCTCCAGGCTGCTTCAGCACTTGTTCTTGGCACTTCTGGTAATTCAGCAATTAATTCAGGAACTCTTTTCATCACTTCTTCAGCCAATCTTTTACTTGTTGTATATAACCAAGCAGGAGAGTTATAACCATGTTCAGCTTGACCAACTAAGTCAACTGCAACCATTTCAGCATCAGCTTTATCATCTGCAATGACAGCTATTTCTGTTGGACCTGCAAATAAATCAATACCAACTTTTCCAAATAAAATTCTTTTTGCTTCAGCAACAAATTGATTTCCTGGTCCTACTAAAATATCAGCTGGTGGATTTTTAAATAAACCATTGGTCATTGCAGCTATTCCTGGAACTCCACCCAGGTTTAATATTACATCAGCACCACATAGGTCGGCAGTATAAACAATTGCTGGATGAGCACCAATACCTTCTTTTGGTGGACTACAAGCAATAATATTTTTAACACCAGCCACTTTAGCAGTAGTTACACTCATAACAGCTGAAGCTATATGAGCATATCTTCCACCTGGAATATAACAACCAGCCGTATTAACTGGTATTAACTTTTGACCCGCAAACAATCCTGGAGAAAGCTCAACTTCAAAATCTTGGCCATAATTTTTTAATTGTGCTTCTGCAAATTTTCTTACTCTTTCATGAGAAAATTGAATATCATCTTTTGTTTTTTGATCTAATTCTTTTTTAATTTTTTCAATTCTTTCTTTGGAAACAACAATTTCACCTTCATATTTATCAAATTTTTTTGTTAAGTTAATACACGCCTCTTCTTTAGAGCTTTCAATCTCTTTTAAAAGGTCTTTTACAATTTCTGTAGTCTTTGAATCATCTGTTGATGACGTTTTGGGTGATTTTTTTAAATATTTTATAGCCATTGATTGTTTTTATTGATTAATGGAAATGTATTTAAAGTATAAGTTCTTTTTTTTCAATGAAGAATTCAAAATAATTTTGAATTATTAATTAGAATCAGTCTAAAGCTACTATAGCTGCTGCAATAGAAGCCAATCTAGCTTGAGCTTCATCAGATCGGCTAGTAATTACTACAGGAACTTTACCACCCACAACAACACCAGCGGCACAAGCTCCACAAAAATAAATTAACATTTTAACAAGACTGTTGCCTGTTTCAACACTTGGTACTAGCAAGACATCAGCCACTCCAGCCACATCATTTTTAATACCTTTAATTGCTGCAGATTTTTTTGAAATACTATTATCAAAGGCTAAAGGACCAAAAACATCGGCATTTAAATTTTCTTTTTTTGCAAGTCTTGTTATTTCTTCTGCCTCTTTAGAGCTAGGAACACTGTCTAAAACCTCTTCCGTTGCTGACAGAACAGCTATCTTTGGTCTATCAATTCCAATTCTATTTGAAAAATTGATTACATTTTTTAAAATATGCATTTTTGTTTTTACATTAGGTAAAACATTTAATGCACCATCTGTAATGATAAGTGGCTTATCATCTTTTTCCAAAGTCATATGCCAAATGTGACTTAGTCTAGTTTTTCCTAATAAATTATACTCTCTTTTTAAAACTTCTTTCATGAGTATATCAGTATGAATATGCCCTTTAACTATAATTCTTATTTTTTCTTCACTAGCTAGTTTAGCAGCAATAGTTGCTGTGTTATTTTCAATAGGTTCATCAATAATTTCATATTTTGAAATGTCCCATTTTAAATCTTCCGCACATTTCATAATTTCTTTTTTATCTCCAATAAAGATTGGTTCAATCAAATTTTCATTAACTGCGTCTTGCACTGAAAGCATTGGTAAAGGTTTACCAGCATTTACCACTCCAGCTTTTACACCTTTTTTTTTATGAGCTACATTTAATAAATTATTTGGACAAAGTATTTCTTTACTGGAAAGCATAATTAAATTTTTAAATTTTTTAAATCCTTTTTTATCATTTCTGAAATCTTAATATCTTTTTTTGAGTTTATTTTGTATCTTTTATATTTATTTTGACCAGGGTACATTATTTCCTTTACACCTTTAATCTTTGGTAATCTTTTTATAGTTTTAATATTATTATTTATTCTATTATTATAATTTTTTACAAATAAATTTGTTTTAAATGTGATGAATAAATGTCCAATATTTTGTGGTCCAGAAAAATCATCAAATGGATCTTTAACTCTACCAGCATGATTTCCTCCAGTTAAGACTCCACTTAAAATATCAACCATCCAAGCTAATCCTGATCCTCTGAATCCTGCAATTGGTAATTGAACACCTTCAAGAGCTTTTCTTGCATTTACTGTTGGCTTCCCAAATTTATCTAAGGCAACACCCTCGGGAATTTTTTGATTATTTCTTGCAGCTACTCTAATTTTTCCTCTATTGATCATAGAAATTGATGTATCTAGAATAAAAGGAATCTTGGATCCTGTTGGAGTACCAAAACATATTGGATTGGTTCCAAATAAACTTTTTAAAGCACCATGGGGTGCAACAGCAGGGGGAGCATTAGTATATATCATTGTTATTAAATTTTTTTTAACAGCTTGTTCTGCGTAATATCCAGACAATCCATAGTGACCACTATTTTTGACAGCAACCATTCCAATACCAGTTTTTTTTGCATTTTGAATAGCTTTTTTAATTGCAATATCTGCAGCAACAAATCCAATGCTATCGTTAGCATCAATATGAGAAATAGATTGAGAAATTTTTTTGATTTTTATATTAGGTTTTGGATTAATAACTTTTTTTTTTATTCGATCACAATACATTTTTAGTCGAGACAAACCATGACCATAGGCACCAACTAATTCTGCATTAATTAAAGCATTTGCAGAAATTAAAGCATGATCATTACTTAAACCAAACTTTTTAAAGATACTAATTATTTCTTTTTTAATAATATTTATTTTCAAATTAACCTTTTCCACGCCAAGGAATTGTCTTATCAATTATTTTTCTTAAAGTTATATCAAATAAAAGACCAAGCATTCCCATAATAAATATTGTTATCCAGATTACTTCATATTGGAAATATTTTTTAGCAACATTTTCTACAAATCCTATTCCTGTAGTACCTGCTAAAAATTCAGCAGCCACTAATGTACCCCAGCACATACCTACAGCAACTCTAATTCCAGTTAAAATTTCTGGCAAAGAGTTAGGAAAAATTACATACCTTAATATTTGTTTTTTCGATGCACCTAAAGAGTGAGCAGCATGGATTTTTGACAATTGAGTTCCAGAAGCACCAGCCCTAGCTGAAATTATCATAATTGATAATGAAACCATAAATAGTAGAAAAACTTTTCCAGTATTATCAATACCTAATACAGAAATAATTAAGGGTGCCCAAGCCAAAGGAGGAACAGGTCTATATAGTTCAATTAAAGGATCAAAAAAACCTTTAGCAAATCTATTTAATCCCATAAATAATCCTAATGGAACACCAATAATTATTCCAAAAACTAATCCAAGAAAAACCCTCATAAAAGAATCCCAGATATGACCATACGGAACAGGCACTTTTAAAAATTTAAAATCACCTGTTACAATTTTTAAAACTGACCCTTTAAAGTTTTGTTTAACAATCCCATCTTTTGTGTGTACAGGGTATTCACCTGGTAAAATGTCTGCAATCCAATCAGGTAAAATAAAACCAATTACATTACTAAGATCAACCATTTTTATCCATAAAAGGGGAATATCTTTATAACCAACGCTAGGTTTTGACATTAGAATGAATTTATTAAAAGTATCAGATGGTTTTGGAAGCCATCTACCAGAGCCCTGTTCAGAACAACTTGGACCACTTGCGATAATTGTTCCAGCAGGAAATAATAGAATATCAATAAATCTTAATCCACCCTGAGCTTGAATTTGAGCATTATCAAATTTGATAATAGCATTTTGCATTTTATCTAATGCATTAGGTGGATAGATACTAGCGAACTCTATTCTTCTGGCAATTTTAACAATATTTTTAGCATATGTAGAGGCAACTTCTTCACTATCATCTAAGCCTTTTCTATAAACTTTAATTTCATCTTTAATTTCTTTTATTTTACTTTTGAATTGAGGGTTATGGTTTCGTAATTTAAAAAATTCATCACTTATTAAGTTTAACTCTTGTGCTGCAGTATGAAATTTTAAACCTCTATCAGTTGCTGGTATTAATGGAACTTCTATTGTATTTTCAATACTCCCTGAACCAGCATCTATTTTTGTAATCCCCCAACCACCTTCCTCGCTTACTGCTTTAAGTCTATCATTTAGTTCTTGTTCAGTTTCAAATGGATAATCAGGTTTTTTAAAATTTTCAGTAAGAAGGTTAATTTTACCAGTAATATCATCTATTTTTTGTCTGGTCTCATTTTCTAATAAATCTTCGTTAGTCAACAACGGAATTAACTGATTAGTTTTATTAATAAAACTAACAAGAATTGTTTTTTGTTGATTATCAAGCTCTTGAGAATTTTGTATTTCTAGTGAGATTTTTTTAAGGTTCTTATTTTCTTGTTTAATTTGTGAAGTGCTCTTTAACTCTCTTTCTTCTATAGGAAATTGGTATTTTAATCCTAATAGTGCGTCATTTACTTTGCCTACCTGACAAAGTTCATTAGCAGATTTTGGATAAAAACCTTTAGCAATATCCCATGAATAATAAAGCCAAATTAGAAGTAGAAAACTACTTCCTACAATTACCCAATGAGTTCCACCTAATGCACGTTCAGGGTTTCCAAAAACTGCATCAACTTTCTCGGTTTTGATTAAACGTCTTCCATAAAGAATACAGCCAATAACAGCAAAAAAGATTAGAAATGTAATTATTTGAGTAAGCATTTAATTTTCTTTCCCCATAATTTCCTCTTCCATATTCCAAATCATTTCTAATATCTCTTCTCGTTTTGCTGAAAAATCTTTATTCTTTTTTATTTCTCTTAAGTCTTCTTTTAGTCCCATCGACGCAAATGGAAGATTATATTCTTTATGTATACGACCTGGACGAGGAGCCATAACGTATAATCTTTCACCCAATAATAAAGCTTCTTCAACTGAGTGTGTAATTAAGATAATTGTTTTACCAGTTTCTTTCCAAATTTTTAAAACTAAGGACTGCATTTTTTCTCTTGTTAGAGCATCAAGGGCTCCTAATGGCTCGTCCATTAAAATTAAATCTGGATCATTAATAAGACATCTTGCTAAAGCAACTCTTTGCTGCATGCCTCCAGATAATTGATAGGTTGGAGTATTTCCAAAACCTTTTAAACCAACTATGTCTAACCACTCGTCAACTTTTTTTGATGTTTTAACTGGATCTTCTTTTTTCATTCTTAATCCAAAATTGACATTTTCTGCAACGGTCAACCATTCGAATAAAGCTCCTTGTTGAAAAACCATTCCTCGTTCAACACCTGGTCCATCAATTTCATTGTTATTTAAAGTTATACTTCCTGATGTCGGTCTGATAAATCCAGCAGTAATATTTAATAAGGTTGTTTTTCCGCAACCTGATGGTCCGAGAACAGTTAATAGCTCTCCTTTTTTAAGAGTAAAATTTACATCTTTTAATGCGTGAACAGTTTCTCCTTTTGGAGTTTTAAAAATCATATTTAGATTTTGAGAAACTAAATCACTCATAAATAACTTTATAAAAAAATTTTATTAAAAAAATAGGCACCAATTATTAAATTGGCGCCTATTAAATTTTTCTATCTCTATAAAAATTATAGAGGTAAGAAACTAGTGTCTACATTTCCTCTTGGAGTTCCCATACCTTTTAGAAATGCATCAAGATTTCCACTTTCCATAGATTGTTTAGTTTCTTCTGGAGTTAGGAATTTAAAGCCACTTAAAGTGTCTTTCATGTCTCCAACTTTCATTTCAGAAGCTTTAGCCATAACGTTCATATCACTTTTGCCAGCTTTGTATCTAGCATTAGCTTCATGAGTTACTTCTATAAAAGTTCTAAGCATTCCTGGGTTTTCCTTCATAAACTTTGTAGTTACTGAAGTAATATCTATTCCTAAAATACCAGCAGCTCTAGCTTCATCTACAGTAAGTAATCTTGAACCTACAGCAGTTGCAGCTTTAATAGAATTACCACCAAATAAACATGCCATTACAACATCACCACTTACTAAAGCAGCAGCTCCTTCTTCAGGATCCATTTGAATAATATCCATTTTTTTTCTGTCAGCTCCAACAACTTTCATACTTTCATCGAAAACATACTCAGCCATTGTTCCTAGTGGAACAGCAACTTTTTTACCTTCTAATTCAGTAGCGTTTGCTTTTGTAATTCCAGAAGCATTAGAAGTAACACAAGTTGTTCCTCCCATTCCGTATTCCATAGCAATATCAACTAATTTGATTGGTGCTTTAGATTTTACCGCATTAATAAATGGCACTAATCCTTGTGAGTAAGAAATATCAATATCTCCCGCTAACATTGCATCAGTCATTGCACCACCGTTAGTGAAGTTTGTCCATTTAACTGGTACTCCAAGCGCTTTTGCAAATGCTTTTTTTTGCATATCCTCTAAATTTGGACTTGGCCATTCAAGAAAGTAAGCAACTCTAACTTCGTTAGCTGCAGAATTTGCAACTGAAATACTTAAGTTAAGAGCTACAAAACATCCTAAAATAAAACTAATTATTTTTTTCATTTAATCCTCTTTGTTGATTTATAATAGTGACAGTAAAAATTAATTTTACTTAGATGTAAAACAAAAAAGTGTCTATTTTGATACAACTTACAGTTGCGTCAATTATTTTGGTGGTTAATTATACCTATTTAGTCTAAAGAAACTTTTAACTAAGATATAATAAAATTTAATTTAAAGAAAGATTCTATGAGTTCAGAAAACCGTACTTCAGTTCCAAATTCATTAAATGAACATTGGATGCCATTCACATCTAATAAAGATTTTAAACAAAATCCAAGATTAATTACTGAGGCAAAAGGAGTTTATTTAAAAAATCATCATGGAAAAACTATGATTGATGGAAGCTCGGGCTTATTTTGTAATCCCCTGGGACATGGTAGAAAAGAAATTACGGAAGCAGTAACTAAACAATTAGAAACATTAGACTATGCACAACCTTTTCAACAAGGTTTTGGTGGTTCATTTGAGTTAGCTACAAAAATTTCAAAACATACTCCAGGTGATTTAAATAAAATGTTTTTTACAATTTGTGGTTCTACCGCAGTAGAAACAGCTATCAAAATTTCAGTTGCGTATCATAGAGCAAAAGGAAATGCACATAGATTTAGATTTGTAGGAAGAGAACGTGGATATCATGGAATGAACATAGGATGTGTTTCTGTAGGAGGTATGGTTAACAATGTAAAAACATTTGCAAGTATTTTAATGCCAGGTGTTCAACATATGAGGCATACACATTTACCTGAGCATAAGTTTGTAAGTGGTCAACCGGAGACTGGCGGAGATTTAGCAATGGATCTAGAGCGAATAGCAATGAACTTTGGTCCAGAAAATATAGCAGCATGTATTGTTGAGCCTATTGCAGGTTCAACTGGAACATTAGTGCCACCAAAAGGATATTTGCAAAAATTAAGAGAGATTTGTGATAAACACGGAATACTTTTAATATTTGATGAAGTAATCACTGGATGGGGAAGAACAGGTTCTAAGTTTGGAGCACAAGAGTTTGGAGTCACACCAGATATTATGACAATGGCAAAAGCTACTACTAATGGAGTTGTACCAATGGGTGTTGTTGCATGTAAAGATGAAATTTATGACGCAGTAATGGATGCATCACCTATGGGATCAGTTGAATTATTTCATGGTTATACTTACTCAGGTATTCCAGTTGCTGTTGCTGCTGCACTAGCTGTGCAAGATATTTTTGAAAAAGACGATATATTTAATAGGGCAAAAAACTTAGCTCCTTATTTTCAGAAAGGACTATTTTCTCTTCAAGATTTAGAATCTGTTGAGAATATAAGAGGTTATGGAATGATGGGTGGCATTGACATGAAAATGAAAGATAAACCTGGTAAAGCTGGATACGAATGTTTTAAAGCTTGTTATGAAGCTGGAGTAAACTTTAAGGCAACAGGTGATTGTTTAATAATTGCTCCACAATTTATTTGTGAAGAGAAACATATAGATGAAATTATTGATAAACTTAGAACAGGTATAACTAACTATCAAAAAAACCAAAAAAATTAGTTAGTAAATTACTTGTAAATAACAAAGATAAAAATGCGTATTGGTGTTCCTAAAGAAATAAAACCTCAAGAAAATAGAATAGGCTTAACACCTGAGAGTGTTAAAACTTTAGTTTCAGAGGGTCATGAGGTTTTGGTTGAAAATAATGGTGGATTTGAAGCTGGTTTTGATAACGATCAGTATACAAAAGCTGGTGCAAGAATTATAAATAAAGCATCAGACATTTTTAATGATGCAGAAATAATTGTTAAAGTTAAAGAACCTCAAAAAGTTGAAGTGGATATGATTAAGGAAAATCAAATTGTATATACTTATCTTCATTTAGCTGCTGCAAAAGAACTTACTGAAGGACTAATAAAATCAAAAAGTATTAATATTGCCTATGAAACAGTTACAGATGATAATGGTAGACTTCCTTTACTAGCACCAATGAGCGCTGTTGCAGGTCGTATGTCTGTTCAAGCTGGAGCTCATTGTTTAGAAAAAAACCAAAAAGGTAGAGGAGTATTATTAGGTGGAGCGCCAGGAGGCGAACCAGCAAATGTATTAATTCTTGGAGGTGGTGTAGTAGGGGAGAATGCAGCAATAATTGCAACTGGCATGAGAGCCAAAGTTCATGTTGTTGATAAATCTGAAGCAAGATTAAAACAATTAGTTCAAATATTTGGAGATAAAATTATTCCAGAGCAAAGTGATAAAATTGATTTAATTAAATTAGTGTCTGAAGCAGACTTGGTAGTTGGTGGTGTTTTAATTCCTGGAGCAGAAGCTCCAAAATTAGTAACTAAAAATATGTTGAAGTTTATGAAAAGAGGATCAGTTATTGTTGATGTAGCAATTGATCAAGGAGGATGCGTTGAAACAAGTAAACCAACAACTCATGGAAATCCAACATATATAGTAGATGATGTTGTCCATTACTGTGTTGCCAACATGCCTGGTGGAGTTCCAAGAACTTCTACTTTTGCATTAAATCAGGCAACACTTCCTTATTTAGTAAAACTTGCAAACAAAGGTTATCAAAAAGCTCTTTTGGATGATAAAAATTTTTTAGCAGGATTGAACGTTCATAAAGGAGATGTAACCTATAAAGCAGTGGCAGATGTTTTTGGTTATAAATATGTAGATCCAACACAATCATTATAATTATATAAAATTTATTTTAAAATTTCATCTAAAGCATATTCTAATCTATCTTGGCCCCAAAAAATCTTTTTATTTACAATAAAAGTTGGTGCTCCAAAAACATTTTTTTCAAAAGCATCTAAAGTAAATTTTTTAAGTTTATCTTTTACATTTTCACTTTCTATAGCCTCAAAAAAATGTTTACTGTCAATTTCTAAATTTTCTAATAGCTTAATAATATTTTCTTTTTCATTTAAATCTAAATTATCTTTCCAATAAGCATTAAAAAAGGAATCTAAATAGTGAATTTTTTTATCATCCTCTAAAACAAGATATCCTCTCATCATATAAAGAGAATTAATAGGAAATTTACTATTCCAAGAAAATTTTATTTCATTTTTATATGCCACTAACTCACAATCATTTTTCATATTTTTCATTTTATGAGTGTTGAAAGCTGGTGCAGTTATTCCTTCAAGTTTATGAAGACCACCAAGTAATATCGGTTTATAATTAAATTTTATATTTTGAGTTCTAAGAATTTTTTTATAAGCGATATAGGAATAGGGGCTAATTATATCAAAATAAAAATCTATAGAATTACTCATATAGATCAATTTTTTTCGCGAAAAAAATTCTTATTATCCAATAAATAAATAAACCTATTGGGCCAATTAAATAAGTAATAATTAATGGTATTGATAATAAAATTCGATTAATAAAGAATTTTTGTGCATCTTTAACTATCCATCCACCAATAAATAAATTTATAGCAATAAAATGGGTCCAAAAAAACATTAAGAATAAGAGATCCTCAAACAATATTGATAATTCATTTAATCCTAAATACAGATTAAAATTTTCAACAAAATTGTAATTAGTTAAATATGATTTGTATAAAATAAAAATATAAGCACCACTTAATATAAAGAAAGGAAAAATAGACGTTACAAAAAATCTACATAAATAAGACTGAGGAAAGAAAATTAGCAAAAGCCAAAATGGAAGAACACCTAAATTAATCCACATGTATAAGGTTTGTATAGTGAAATAGTTAAAAATTTGTTCAATCATTAAGATATATTATATTAAATCTAATCATGATTCCTATAAGAAATAAAAAAAAAAACCTTCAAGTAACTGTTGATGAGATGCGAAATTTTGCCTTTGCTTATGTTGAAAAATATGCTCCCTCAAAACAACAACTTAAAACATATCTATTAAAAAAATATATGAGAATCTCTGCAACCAATGTTAAAAAGAAAGATGTAAATAGATTAATCGATATTGTTTTATCAGATTTAGAAAAAAATAAATTTATTAATGATCAATTTTATTCTGAGAGTAAAGCTAAAAGCATGATTCAACGAGGAAATTCTATAAATAAAATAAGAAATTATTTATTAGGAAAAGGAATTAAAGATGAATTTATAAAAGATACTATGGAAAAAATTAAAGAAGATAATTCTGATCAAGATTTTTTTTCAGCTATTAAAATTTGTAAAAGAAAAAGAATTGGCCCAGCAAGAACAGAAGATAATAGAACTTTATTTTATAAAAAGGATATATCTTTATTAGCAAGAAACGGATTTGATTTTGAAACTTCAAAAAAAGTAATGAATTTAGATAAAGATGAATATCTTAAAATTATCAGTTTACTTTAATTTTTTATTTTTTTCATTTTTAACTAAGTGATCAATCTTACTTTTGATATAATTTTTTACAAAAACAAATATAGACAATCCAAAAATTGAAACTGAAACAATTATTATTAATATTATTCTTAGCTGTTCATCCATTATATAATATTATTACCTTTTAAAATTAAACTTGAGTTTTTGAAATTTTTTTTTCCGTATTCAATTTCATTATTATCAAAGTCAGTTATTATACCTCCAGCATGTTTTAAAATTGCATGACCAGCCGCAATATCCCATTCATATGCCCTAGGCTCAGCAACATATCCATCAAATTCACCAGCAGCAATTACACAAAACTTTAAAGAACTTTTCATTCTAATATATTTTTTAACATTTAATTTTTTATGAATTAATTCTATTTCTGGTTTGATATTATTTGAGTATGATACAAATTTAATTTTATCTTTATCAAAATTTATTGAAGAATTTAAATTAATTATTTTTTCATTAGTAATCTCAAAAGCAGAATTATTGCCATAAGAATAAAACATTCTTTTTTTTGAGGGAGCATATATTAATCCAGCAGCAGGTTTTTTATTTAAAATTAATCCGGCATTAATTGTAAATTCCTCTAAGTTATTTATATAATCATAAGTTCCATCTATAGGATCTATTAACCAAAAATTTTTTAAATTATCTATAGATTTATTATCTGGCATTTCCTCTGAAATGATTGGTAAGTCTGGTGTAATCTCTTTTATTTTTTGTGTAATTATTTTATTTACTTCTAAGTCACCATTACTAACAGGTGTATTATCACTTTTAATTTTTTTTATTAATCCTTTATCCCTAAGCTCTAAGCAAATCTTTCCAGCATAAAAAAAAGTATCAATTAGTTGCTCTATAATTTTTTTAATATTTATTTCTGTCATTTATTTTTATTAATTCAATATTTTCAGTATTTATTACCTTTTTTCCAACATTTTCAAAATTCACGGTAACTTTATATTTAATTATTGATTGAATTTGTCCAATTCCCCATTCTTTATTTGATGGGTTTATTACTTTGTCTCCTGGTTCATAATCTAAAATCATTTAATTTAACTTATATTAGAAATAAGTATAAATACCATCAAATGAAAAAAGAATTAAATTCTATAGGTATTAATAAGAAAGCTGAAGAAACAACAGTTGTTGTTGCTATGTCTGGAGGGGTAGATTCTTCTACCGTAGCAGGTCTGATGAAAAGCCAGGGTTATAAAGTTATTGGGATTACACTAAAACTTTATGATGATAGTAAAGAAGTTTCTGCCTCAAAACAGTGTTGCTCTGGACAAGATATAATGGATGCAAAAAGAGTAGCTAATAAATTAAATATAGAACATAAAATTTTATATTATCAAAATAAATTTAAAGAGGGTGTCATAAATAATTTTGTTGAAAGCTATTTGAAAGGTGAAACTCCTATACCGTGTGTTCAATGTAATCAAACAGTGAAATTTAAAGATTTGTTTGAAGTTTCAAAAGAATTGAAGGCTGATGCTCTTGTAACAGGTCATTACGTAAAAAGTATTACACTAGATAACAATACAAATATGTATAGGGCTTTAGATGAAAATAGAGATCAAAGTTATTTTTTATTTAATACCACTAAAGAACAACTTGACTATTTAAGATTTCCCTTAGGCAGTCTTCGTAAAAATGAAACAAGAGAAATTGCAAAAAAGTTAGATTTAAATGTTGCAGAAAAACCAGACAGTCAGGATATATGTTTTGTGCCTAACGGTGATTACGCATCAGTAATTCAAAAATTTAGACCTGACTCATTTCAAAAAGGAAATATTAAAAATTTAGATGGAAATGTAATAGGAGTTCATGATGGGATTATTAATTTCACAATAGGCCAGAGAAAAGGAATAAAAGTATCAGACAAAGAAGCTCTTTATGTATTAAAGATTAATTCTAAAAAAAATGAAATTGTAGTTGGACCAAAAGAATATCTAGGAAAAAAAAGTATTTCATTAAGAAATATAAATTTACTTGTAGATAAAAATGAATTTGATAATTCGATTTTAGTTAAAGTCAGATCAACAGGAAAACTATTAGAAGCAAAAGTAAAATTAAGTGATCAAAATAGTGCTCGCGTAGATCTTAAAATACCTGAAGATGGAATTTCACCAGGTCAAGCTTGTGTTTTTTACAATAAAGATGCTTTAGGTTATAAAGTTCTAGGTGGAGGCTGGATTAAGGATTAGCCTACTTTTTCTTGTTCTTTTTTCTAGCTCTTCTTTTTTTAGAGCCCATTTTTCTTCGGCCTCTATGTTTCTTTGGATAACTCATTAAATCCTTTCCATTAATTTATTGAATTTTCGTTATGGATATAGCATTGTCCTTTAATCATATCAATATTTTATGGCTAAATCTTTTAAAACATTTTTAAAACATACCGCAAAAGACTTTCATAATCAGTCTGTAAATCCTCCAGTCGTAAGAGCATCGACTATTATATTTAAATCAATGCAACATATAAGAAAGACACAAGCAAAAGCTCAAAAAAATCCAACAGGAGGTCATTATGATTATGGAAGACAAGGAACATCAACAACACATATTTTGCAAAAAATTCTGACAAAACTAGAGGAAAGTTATCATGTATTCACAACTCCCACAGGTTTCGGATCTGTCTTTTTAGCAATATTTAGTGTTACACGTCCTGGAGACGAAATAATTGTAGCTGACCCAGTATATAGCCCAACAAGATTGTTAACTGAAAAATTTTTAAAAGAATTTAATATTAAAACAATCTTTTATAATCCAAATGATCTGAAAACATTAGAAAAGAATATTACTAAAAAGACCAAATTAATATTTGTCGAAAATCCTGGAAGTAATTCATTTGAATTTCAAGATTTAGGTAAAATCATTTCAATTGCTAGAAAAAATAAAATTTTAACTGCAATAGATAATACTTGGGCCACCCCATATTATTTTAAACCAATTACATTTGGTTTTGATATGTCAATTGTTTCTGCAACTAAATATTATTCAGGTCATTCTGACGTAATGGGTGGTAGTTTAGCGGTTAACAAAAAAGTTTTTCCTAAAGTATATAATGCTGAAAGAATTACTGGTTTAAGGTTAGGTCCGGATGATGCTTACCTAATAACTCGTGGTTTGCGAACTCTCGATGTTAGATTGGATCGCCATAGAGAAAATGCTAAAAAAGTAGCAGCTTTTTTATCAAAAAATAAAAAATTTAAACTTCTTTATCCTTACAAAAAAGATTCATACAATTTTAGAATGTGGAAAAAATACTATTCTGGAGCATCAGGTTTAATGGGATTAAAAATAAAAGCTAAAAATGTTAATTCTATAAAAAAATTTGTAAATTCGCTCAAACTTTTTGGCTATGGATATAGTTGGGGTGGATTTGAGAGTTTAGCTCTTCACCAAGAGTTTAGGGAAACAGGAAAAAGAAAATATTTAAATTTATCTAAAGACGAACACCTCGTAAGGTTCCATATTGGTCTTGAAGACCCTAATGACTTGATTGCAGATATTAAACAAGCATTAAAACATTTAAAATGATATCAGAAAATTTTTTCCGTTCTAAGACTGCAATAATAACTTTATTTGCAGCATGTTTTGTAGTTTTAATTTCACTTGGTGTAAGACAAACTTTTGGTTTGTTCTTCATGGACTTTAATGAGAGTTTAAAAATAAGTAATACAGCATTTGGATTTGCAATTGGGATTCAAATGTTGATGTGGGGTTTAACAGGACCTATTTTTGGTGCGATTGCAGATAGATATGGTGGCCATATAGCTATTATTTCTGCATTCATATTTTATACTCTAGGAATATATTTTTTATATTCGGGCCCTAACACTGGAATTTTTTTTCAAATTCATATGGGTTTATTAATTGGAATTGGACTTGGAGGAACAGCAATAAGTATTCCAATGTCAGTTGTTGGAAAACATTTTCCATTATCAACAAGGACAATTGCGATGAGTTTTGTAACTGCACTAGGATCTTTTGGATATTTTATTTCTCCAATCTTTACAAATTATTCTCTCAATGAATATGGATGGAATCATACTATATTTATCTTTTCTCTATTTTTATTAACAGGTATTGTTGCTGCTTACTTTGTAAGATCACCTTCTGATAATGAAAGTATAGAAAAAAAATCAGATCAATCATTTAGAGAGGCTTTGACAGAAGCTTTCAAAACTAAAAGTTATATATTACTTGTGTCAGGTTTTTTTGTATGTGGTTTTCATATTACTTTAGTTGGAACACATGTGCCGAAATATGTTATTGATAGGGGATTGGAAAACTGGACTGCAGCAGCAATTCTTTCATTGATTGGTTTATTTAACATTTTTGGATCATTATTGAGTGGATATCTTTCAGCAAAAATGAGTAAAAAAATTATTTTAAGTGTAATATATTTCCTTAGAGGAATTTCTATTATTCTTTTTATATTTACACCCGCTAGTAATGTTAGTGCTTTTTTGTTTGGAGCTAGTTTTGGGTTCTTATGGCTATCAACTGTACCAGCAACAAGTGGAATTGTGGCTCATATGTTTGGAACAAAATATCTTGGTCTATTATATGGTATAGTTTTTTTAAGTCACCAAATAGGTTCATTTTTTGGAGCATATTTAGGAGGGTTATTTCACGATCTGTATGGCTCATACGATTATGCGTGGTATTTAGCAATTGCATTATCTGTTTTTGCAGCAATAATTCACTTACCAATTAAAGAAGAACCGGTTTTAAGATTAAAAACAGAATAAATTGAATAAACAAAGTCAATTAGCAGCGATACATAATTCGGGAAAGCCTTATATTATTTATAAATCTCAAAAAGGATTTAATTTATACACAAATTTTTCAAAAAAAATAATTCTAAATAATAAGAATATCAAAAGCTTTTTAGAAAAAAAAAATAAAGGAAAAAAAAGAAGTACAGATTTATTCATCGGTTTTTTTGGTTATGAGTTATTAAATAATTTAATTAACATAAAAGTGCCAAGGCAAAAAAATGTTAACTTTCCTAAAGGAATTTTCTATAAGCCTGAAAAAATAATTAATCTAAGCAATAACTTAAAATATAAAAGTGAAAAAATTTTTAAAAACAATAATTTTAGAATAAATATAAATAAAAAGTCTTACACAAAAATTTTTAATAAATTTAAGAAAAAAATAAAAAGTGGTGAAACTTATCAAATTAAAATTTGTACTAAATATAAAACAAAATCAAAAATTAATCCTTTAGACTTTTTTTCTAGATTATCAAAAACAAACTTGGCTCCAGAAGCTTTCATGATTAAAGATAAAAACTATTCAATAATAAGCTGTTCTCCTGAAAATTTAATAACTAAAAAAGGTTTAAGTATATCTACAAAACCAATAGCAGGAACGGTAAAAAAAACAAAGTCCTTAAATAAGATTAAAGCTTTAAAATATTTTAAAAAAAATATTAAAGAAACTAAAGAACACAACATGATAGTAGATATGGAAAGAAATGATTTATCTAGGATTTGTAAAATTGGATCTGTTAAATTATATAAACAGAAAATTGTTGAGGAATATAAAGATTTATTTCATTATGTTAGCCTGATTAAGGGTAGATTAAAAAAAAAGAATTAAAAATATTGATATTGTAAAAGCCATGATGCCAGGCGGCTCTGTAATTGGTTGTCCAAAAATAAGCACTTTAAATCTCTTAAATAAACAAGAAAAAGAAAATAGAAATATTTATACAGGTAGTTTTGGATATATAAAATTTAATGGTGATATGAGATTTAATATTATTATTAGATCAATTTTAAATTTTAAAAATTTTTCAGAAATCTCTGTAGCCTCTGGTGTTGTTGTTGATAGTAATTCAAATCACGAATTTAACGAAAATTATATTAAAGCAAAAGCATTAATTGATTTATTTAAATGATTTATATTATCGATCATAATGACTCATTTACTTATAATGTAGTTCATCAATTTTCATTATACGATGAAGTTGAATGTGATAATTATAATATAATAAATGAAGATAAATTAAAAAAGGCCTCAACAATAATTTTTTCTCCAGGACCAGGCAATCCTAAAAATTATCCTTCCACTTCAAAAATTTATAAAAGATTTAAGGGTAAAAAGAAGATGATTGGTATTTGTTTAGGATTTCAGCAAATACTATATTGTGAGGGAGCAAAAATAGTAGAACAAAAAAAGATTTATCATGGGTTTCAATCTAATATTAAAGTAATTAGTAATAATTCATTATTTGAGAAAGGTAAGAAATTTAAAGTTGGAAGATATCATTCTTTAAAATTAAAAGAACCTTTTAAAATTAGAAATTTTGAGATAACTATGAGATGTTTAGAATCAAAAGCTGCTATGGCTTTTGAAAATAATAAAGATAAAATTTATGGATTTCAATTTCACCCAGAATCGTTTCTAACTATAAATGGTAATTTACTTATTAAAAAAATCCTATCGGCTTAAAGATCTACAAGAGGTGGATTTTAAAGATTTGTGGGGTGATCACGGAATCTTTACAACAATGTGGATTTTTGGGAAACCACCCAGAATTTTATTTTTTAAAAATCATGTAAAAAATTTAATTAATTCTCTTCAAAAATACGGTATCAAAAGTAAATCTCTTAATAAAGACATTATAAAAATAATAAATAAAAATTTATCAAGAAAGGTTAAATATAACCATCTTTTAAGAGTTGCAGTAAATAGAAATATCATTTCCATATCTTTGAGAAAAAGAATAGGTCCAAAGTTAGATTTTGATCTTAAGTTAATAAGTTTAAAACGTGAAAAACCACAATTTAAAAACCTAAAGTATAAAAAAATTTTAAAGCATTTAACAAAATTGGATAATTCCAAATCAGACATAGCACTTATTAGTAATAAGAAATTATTAGAGACTGGTACCTCTAATCTTTTATTTATAAAAGATGATAAAATTTATACACCTACAAAAGATTATTATGAAGGCAATACCCTTAAATTTTTTAAAAGTAAAATTAAGAAATTGGTCAAAAAAGATATATTTGTAAAAGATTTAAAAAATTACGATGAAATATTATTGGTCGGCTCTGGAAAAGGTATAGCCTCAGTTAAAACAATTAAACAAATTGGTTGGAAAAGAAAAAATTTAAAACAATTTAAAGTTTTATCAAAATATTATAATTTAATAAAAAATAAGTGTACACCATATAGATTTTATTAATATGATAGATCCAAATAACCCATGTTTATTTTGTGATATCAAAAAAAGTGGGTGTGCGCATGAAAATAAACTTGCTTATGCAAGTTATGACTCTTATCCTGTTTCAAAACATCATTGTTTAGTTATTCCCAAAAGACACATCAAAGATTATTTTGATTTAACAAATGAAGAACTTTTAGCATGTAATGATTTAATCAAAATTGTTAAAAATGAAATTATAAATATAGACAAAACAGTTAGAGGTTTTAATTTAGGAACAAATATTGGTAAAGTTTCAGGTCAATCAATTCATCATTGTCATTTTCATTTAATTCCTCGTAGAGATGGTGATGTAGAGAATCCTCAAGGTGGAGTAAGATCTGTTATTCCAGGTAAGCAACACTACAAAAGAAAAAAATAGCCTGTTATTAAAGACAAATTGACCTGAGTTTGAGGTTGATCTATTTTTTTGAAATATATATAAAACTTTAAAAATAAATCAAAAATTTAATTAAAGGCGGAAATGTTAAATAATAATCCTTTTTCTTTATTAGCTGAAATAGTTTCACCACTTGCTATGCAAGGTTTTATTATTGCAATGGTACTTTTGATTGCTCTAGGAACAATTATTCAAATGATTCATCATAAAAATTTAACTTACTTTTTTAACAATGCCAAAAAAGCGAAATTAGCTGCAACTAAAGAATTAGGGATAGGTGAAAAAACATCAATTATTGCCAAAACTACTGTTGTTGATATTGGAACAACATCTGAACTTGGTTTTGGAAAAAGAAGATTAGCCCATGTACTTGGAATGTATGGAACAATTTTATTTTGGATATCTTCTACAGTTTTAGTTTTTTGTTACACAGGTGTTGGTAAATCGAGTTCGGAGACATGGTCAATGCTTTGGCACGTAGGTGCAATTTTAACTTGCTTAGGTGGATATTGGTTTTGGTTTTTTTTAAGAGTAGATGTTTCCGCAGAAGCTCACCCTTGGTACAGAATAATTAAAGCAGATTTATTTGTATTGGCATTACTAGCTTGTGCAACTTTTGGATTAGCATGGTCTTATACTCAATTTAATAATCAAATGGGTTTATCTTATTTATTTTTAATTTTATTTGTTGCTTCTAACTTGATTCTTTTTGGTGGTGTATATTGGTCAAAGTTTGCGCATATATTTTATAAACCTGGAGCAGCAATACAAAAAAAATTTAGCTGAAGCTGATGGTTCAAGAGATAATTTACCACCACCAGCAGATGCACCTGAGCAATTTGGCCTGGGTATAAAAAGAGAAGAGCCAAAGCATTATTAATATGTTATTAAAAAAAGGAGAAAAATAAAAATTATGTCAACTTTTGTATACATGACTAGGTGTGATGGCTGTGGTCACTGCGTAGATATATGCCCATCAGATATTATGCACATTGATGAAAATATTAGACGTGCAAAAAACATTGAACCTAATTTTTGCTGGGAATGTTACTCATGTGTGAAAGCTTGTCCTAATCATGCTATTGATGTTAGAGGTTATGCTGACTTTGCACCTATGGGTCATAGTGTTAGGGTTAGAAGAGAAGAAGAAAAAGGAACTATCTCTTGGAAAATTAAGTTTAGAAATGGAACAGAGAAAAATTTTGTTTCTCCAATAACAACTAAACCTTGGGGTAAGTTTATTCCAAAACTTTCAGAAGGCGATAAGCCTAATCAAGGGGAAATTAATTCTCAAAGACTTTATACTGAGCCAGAAGGTCTAAATACAGATAAAGAATTACCTTCAGTTCCAAAAGATTCATTTAAAAAAGGAGTTTATTACTAATGGCTAAACATAAAACTCATTTTGAAGATTGTGATGTATTAGTTGTTGGTGGAGGAATGGCAGGCACAGGTGCTACTTTTGAAGCCAGACACTGGGGAAGAGATTTAAAAATCATTTGTGTTGAGAAAGCAAATATTGACAGGAGTGGAGCTGTTGCCCAAGGACTTTATGCAATTAACTGTTATATGGGAATGCAATGGGATGAAAACCAACCAGAAGATCACGTAAGATATGCTCGTAATGACTTGATGGGAATGGTTAGAGAAGATTTAGGATATGACATGGCTCGTCACGTAGACTCAACAGTTCATATGTTTGATGAATGGGGTTTACCTATGATGAAAAATGAAAAAACTGGAAGATATTTAAGAGAAGGTAAGTGGCAAATTATGATCCATGGAGAAAGTTATAAGCCAATTGTTGCAGAGGCTGCTAAAAAATCCGCTGATAAAATTTACAATAGAATAATGATTACACATTTATTAATGGACGAAGCTCAAGAAAATAGAATTGGAGGAGCTGTTGGATTTAATATGAGAACTGGAGATTTTCATGTCTTTAGAGCAAAAACTGTAATTGTTGCAGCAGGTGGAGCTTCACATATCTTTAAACCAAGAGCAGTTGGTGAAGGAATGGGTAGAACTTGGTATGCACCATGGAGCAATGGTTCGGCTTATGCTTTACCGATTGCAGCTGGTGCAAAAATGACTCAAATGGAAAATAGAATTGTATTATGTAGATTTAAAGATGGGTATGGTCCTGTTGGAGCATATTTTTTACATTTAAAAACATATACTCAAAATGCTAATGGAGAGAATTATGAGAAGAAATGGTATGATCAAACAAAAGAATTAGTTGGAGAATACATTGATCACCATCCAACTCCAACATGTTTGAGAAATCATGCATTTATTCAAGAAGTTGGTCAAGCTGTAGTTTGGGCTTCACAAAATATTGATCCAAAATATACTAATCCAGAATTAACAACATCAGAACCTTATGTTATGGGTTCACATGCAACTTGTTCAGGAGCTTGGGTTAGTGGACCAGAGGATTTATCTCCACCAGAATATTTCTGGGGATATAATAGAATGTTAACTATTGACGGTTTATTTGGTGCAGGTGATACTGTTGGAGGAAGTGCCCATAAGTTTTCATCTGGCTCTTTTACTGAAGGTAGATTAGCTGCAAAAGCAGCAGTAAAATACATAGAAGACAAAAAAGCTGATGGTATAAATGTTTCTGACAAACAATGTGAAGATTTTAAAACTGCAGTTTATAAACCTTTAGATACATATACAATTGCCCAAAATGAAATTACAGGAGGAACTGTTTCGCCTAGCTATATTTCGCCAATTCAAGGCTTACAAAGACTTCAAAAAATAATGGATGAATATGTTGGTGGTATTACATCAAACTACATGACTAATGGAAATATGTTGAAGAGAGGTTTAGAGCTTTTAGATTGGTTGCAAGAAGACCTAGAAAAAGTAGGTGCTGAAGATTATCACCAATTAATGAGAGCTTGGGAGTTAAAACATAGAGCTTTAACTTCTCAATGTGTTACAGAACATACTTTATTTAGAGAAGAAACTCGTTGGCCAGGATACTATTATAGAGGGGATCATATGAAGTTAGATGATGAAAATTGGCATTGTTTAACTGTCTCAAGAAGAGATCCTAAAACAGGCAAATTCACTATGGAAAAAGTTCCTGTGTATCATATAGTAGATGAGAATGAGAAGAAAAAAGCCTCTTAAAGACGAATAGTAGGCAATAAATCATACATGGATCTTTTAGCTAAATCTGATGAAGAGATATTTGCGATAGGCAAACCATTTTGGGAAAATTTGGTTAGATCGTCTAATCTTAAGGATTATGGTGGTTTTACCAGAGATTTTTCAACGCAAATGTTGTTTGGAGCAAACGAAGTTGAGCTTGGAAAACAATGGGCTAATAACGAACTTATCACAAATCTCAAAGAAACCTATGAACCTTTTGGCACTCTGCGAAGAGGAGAGTATATAACCATTCTTATTAAACAAACTAATAAAAAAATTCCAGGAGAGTTCTTAGGAAGGTTAGTTATTGGAGTTGAGGATAAAGAGATTAAGGTCTTTGGAGCAACTATATATTAAAAAAAAAAGACTTTTTTTATCAATTTAAGTTTGACAATTTTTTTACTAGGTGTATTCAGAATTAGAGATGCACCTTTCAAATATAAAAATCTTTCAAAAAATAACTAACAAAAAAACAACTTTTATTAAAACAGGGATTTTTTCAGCTATAGCAGCTTGTTGGGGCGTGATCTTGTTTGGAACTTTTATAACTTTTAAATAAACTCAAAATTAGGTTCTTTATTTAAGATGGATGTTTTTTTACCAATTGCTCAAGTATTTGTTAATCCAATTGAAATTCTTTTATTAAGTGCGTTAGTTGGAGTGTTATCAGGTTTATTTGGTGTAGGAGGTGGTTTTTTAATGACTCCATTTTTAATTTTTTTAGGAGTTCCCCCTGCTTATGCAGTTGCAAATGAGGCAAATAATATTTTAGCTACATCTGTATCAGGATCCACTACCCATTGGTTAAAAAATACTTTGGATTATAAAATGGGTTTTATGATAGTAATTGGTGGTTCTATAGGAACTGCTTTAGGTATTTATACTTTTAGTTATTTCAAAGGTATAGGAAAAATTGATACCGTTATATCTTTGGCATACATGTATATTCTAGCAATAATTGGCACACTTATGTTGGTAGAAAGTCTTGGTGAAATTGATAAAGCAAAAAAAAATGTAATTGAAAAAAAAAAATTACATGTTCATTATTGGATACATGGTCTTCCATTTAGAATGAGATTTCCAAAATCTAAATTATATGAAAGTATTTTTACACCAATTTTAATTGGTTTAGCAGTTGGTTTCATAGCAGCAATAATGGGAATAGGTGGTGCTTTTATTCTCGTACCTGCAATGATTTATATTATAAAAATGCCAACACGACTAGTACCCGGAACCTCTTTGTTTGTTACTATTTTTGTAAGTGTTATTGTTACATTCCTTCATTCATTTAATTATGGATCAATTGATCTCATGCTAGTTGTAATGTTAGTTGTGGGGTCTATAATAGGAGTTCAAGTTGGTCAAAAACTTGGAGAAAAAATCGACAGTTCAGGGCTTAAAGCACTGTTAGCAATTTTATTATTAATTGTTGGTATAGCAATTGCTTATGATACTTTTTTTGCGGAACAAATTCAAAAGGAAATTTCCCAAATAGCAAGTGCTGATTTAAATTTTTTCTCAAAATTTATTTTAGAATTTTCTAAAGATATGCCATTTTTCTATGGATTGTTCTCTATTTTGTTTGCTGTTAGTTTAGGAATTTCAGCTGCATTTATTAGAAGATTTTTGTCTAATTTAAGAAAAAAATATTTTAGTAAACCTGCTAAATAATAAATTTTAAATAACTTTCAATCGTAATTATACAAACTATTCCGACTGTTAACATTGCTATAAAACCAACAACAAAAGGCTTGTATCCCATACTTTTAATGTCTTTTAAATTTGTAGATAAACCAATAGCAGCCATTGCCATAGTTAAGAAAATTTTTGAGGAAAATTTAATGATTTTAATTATGTCAACCCAGTTTGAATTTAAAGTAAACATTTCATCCCCAACATTTCTTAATACAATCATACTAACAAAGCCTAAGACGAAATAAGGAAAAATACTTATTAATGAATAATTTTTTTCTTTTACTTGACCTCTATTATATAGAAATGCAAACAAAGGGATCATGATGATTAAAAAAGTATTTCTTATAAGTTTTGTGACAGTTGCAATATTTAACGTTTCAGGGCTATTAAATTGTTGTTCGTAAATAAGTCCTGCAGCAGCTACCTGTGATGTTTCGTGAATAGATGTTCCTAAAAAAAGTCCAATTAATAATGGCTCACTATCAAAGTAAAAATTTGCAAAATAAGGATATATCAACATAGAAAGTATTCCAAATAATGTTATATTAGCTATCGCATAAGACACTTCATTTTTATTTGCTTTAATTACTGGGGCAGTTGCCATAATAGCGGTAGTTCCACAAACTGTACTTCCAATAGAAATCAAATAAGCCATTCTTGTAGGGATTTTAAGTACTTTAATTAAAAGTTTTATAACTATTAAAACACTAATTATACATATTACTATTAATGGTATAGCAATCTTACCAAAGTCTAAAAATTCAAATGGTTTTAATTGTATACCAAGACAAATAATACCAAGCTTTAAAATGTATTCTCTAGTAAAATCTAACCCTTTTTGAATACTATCTCTTACTTTAAAAATATTTCCAAAAAACATTCCAAGTAATATTGCTATCATTGCTGTCGAAATAGGACTTTTATTATATCCTAGTAACTCAATACCAATAATATTATTAAATCCCTGAGAAAGAGTGTAAAGAACAAAAGCAAGTATAATACCTGGTATAACCACCAAATATTTTTTGTATAACATTGATAAGATTTTTTATTTAAGCACTTCTGTAAAGTTTAGTCATAACAAATTCTTTATGACCTAAAGCTTCAGCGCAGGTTAATCTTCCATTAGCGACTCTTAGAGTTGTCTCGATAAGTTTGTCTCCCGCTTCAGACAAATTCATCTCTCTTGAAAGAATTTTAGATACATCACAATCAATATGTTCACCCATACCTTTGACAGTTAAAGGGTTAGCAGTAAGTTTTACAACTGGTTCAATTGGGTTACCAACGATATTACCTTGTCCTGTTGGGAATAAATGAATATTAAAACCTGCGGCAGCTTGAAGAGTAACGCATTCAGCAGCAGCAGATGAAGTATCCATAAAGTATAAACCTTTTCCTTTTTTTGGTTCCTCTGCTGGTTCTAAAACATCAACAAATTTACAATTTCCAATTTTTTGAAAATTTCCAAAAGCTTTTTCTTCAATAGTAGTTAAGCCACCCGCAATATTTCCTGCAGTTGGCTGACTCTCAGAAAGGTCATCAGTTGCTTCTTTTAAAATAAAATCGTTATAAGCACTCCAAGTTTTCATAAATTTATCTGAAGCTTCTTTAGTAGCTCCCCTTGTAGCACAAACTTTTTCTGCACCAGTAAGTTCTGATGTTTCACCAAAACATAAGTGAACACCTAGTGGCTCAAGTTTATCCATTAAATTTCCTACAGTTGGGTTTGAGGCCAAACCAGAAGTTGTGTCAGACTCTCCACACTTAACCGAAATCCATAAATCACTTATTGGACACTCTTCTCTTTGTTTTTCCGAAGCCCACATTACAAATTCTTGAGCTTTTTTTGATGCTTTCATAACTGTGCCAATATCACCAGTACGCTCGATGTGAAAACCTTCCACAGGTTTTCCAGTTTTTGCTATTCCATCAACAATTTTTTTAGTCCACTTAGGTTCAATACCAATAACAATTACAGCGGCAACATTTGGATTACATCCAGTTCCAATCATTGTTCTAAAGTGTAATTCTAAATCTGCTCCAAATTGAAGTCTTCCATAAGAATGTGGTAATGCTATAGTTCCTTTAATATTGTTAGCAACTGCTTCTGCACACGCATTTGAAATATCATCAACTGGCAAAATAATAACATGGTTTCTAGTACCAGCTCTGCCGTTTTCTCTCTTATAACCTAAAAAACTTTTTGGAATTTCCATAAATTACCACTTCTTAGTTTTTACGTTATGAACATGAACATGCTCACCTTTTTTAATTGATTTAACCACTTTACCTATGTCATGACCATACTTAAGAATTGTATCACCTTCTTTTAGGTCAACCATAGCAATTTTGTGACCTAATGGGATTTCATCCGCTGATTGAATATCTTTGGATGTATCATTTTCCATAATCCAGCACTTACAGTCTTGTTTTGGGGTAATTTTTTCAATAACAACAACACCTACGTTGTCTTTTTCATCGTGAATTATGATATCTGTAGCCATAAATAGTGTCGATTTGTTTATTTGAATTTTTAAAAATCTTATATATTAATCGCGGAAATTAACAAATAGTTTTTAAAAAAAAATTATATCACTTACTAGTTTAGAAAGGTTCTATTAATGACAAAAATGACAACAGAGGAAGCTTTTGTAAAAGTTTTACAAATGCATGGCATTGAACATGCTTTCGGAATAATTGGTTCAGCGTTTATGCCAATCTCAGATATTTTCCCAGACGCAGGAATTACTTTTTGGGATGTTGCTCATGAAACAAATGGTGGTTTAATTGCAGATGGTTACACAAGAGCCACTGGAAAAATGTCGATGGTGATTGCTCAAAACGGACCTGGGATAACAGGATTAGTTACACCAATTAAAACTGCTTATTGGAATCATACACCTCTCTTATTAGTAACACCTCAAGCAGCAAACAAAACAATGGGACAAGGTGGTTTTCAAGAAGTTGAACAAATGAACTTATTTAAAGATATGGTTTGTTATCAAGAAGAAGTAAGAGATCCATCTAGAATGGCTGAAGTTTTAAATAGGGTTATTGAAAAAGCAATCAGAGGATCTGCACCAGCACAAATAAATGTACCTAGAGATTATTGGACACAAGTTATTGATATAGATTTACCTCCAATTGTTAGATTAGAAAGACAAGCAGGTGGTGTTGATGCAATTAAAAAAGCTGCTGATTTATTATCAAAAGCAAAATTTCCAGTAATATTATCTGGAGCAGGTGTTGTAATTGGTGGTGCTATCGAAGATTGTAAAAAACTTGCTGAAAAATTAGATGCACCAGTTTGTTCTGGTTATCAGCATAACGATAGTTTTCCAGGAAGTCATCCATTGGCAGCTGGACCACTAGGTTACAATGGATCAAAAGCTGGAATGGAATTAATTTCTAAAGCAGATGTTGTTTTGGCACTTGGCACAAGGCTTAATCCTTTTTCAACTCTACCAGGTTACGGAATAGATTATTGGCCTAAAAATGCGAATATTATTCAAGTTGATATGAATTCAGATAGAATTGGTTTAACAAAAAAAGTAACTGTTGGAATATGCGGTGATGCTAAATTAGTTGCTCAACAACTTTTAACACAACTTTCCCCAACAGCTGGAGACGCTGATAGACAAAAAAGAAAAGATATTATTCATCAAACTAAGTCAGCATGGTTGCAAAAATTATCAAGCTTGGATCATGAAGATGATGATGAGGGCACAGTTTGGAATAAAGAAGCTAGAGAAAGAGATTCTGATAGAATGTCGCCAAGACAAGCATGGAGAGCAATTCAAGCAGGAATGCCTGACGATGTAATTATATCTAGTGATATTGGAAATAATTGTGCAATTGGAAATGCCTATCCAACTTTTGAAAAAGGAAGAAAATATTTAGCACCAGGATTATTTGGACCATGTGGTTATGGTTTTCCATCAATTCTTGGAGCAAAAATTGGATGCCCTGATACCCCAGTTATTGGTTTTGCCGGCGATGGAGCTTTTGGAATTAGCATGAATGAAATGAGCTCATGTGCTAGAGAAGAATGGCCAGCAATTTCAATGGTTATCTTTAGAAATTATCAATGGGGAGCTGAGAAAAGAAATACTACTTTATGGTTTGATGATAATTTTGTAGGAACAGAGCTAGATCCTGATTTAAGTTATGCAAAAGTTGCCGATGCTTGTGGTTTAAAAGGGGTAACAGTAAGGAATATGGAAGAAACTACAGCTGCTATTAAACAGTCTTGTGAGGACCAAAAAAAAGGAATTACTACATTCATAGAGGTAATTTTAAATCAAGAGCTAGGCGAACCTTTCAGAAGAGATGCAATGAAAAAGCCGGTGAAAGTTGCAGGTATTAATAAAGCAGATA
>QCHE01000001.1 GCA_003278065.1 Pelagibacteraceae bacterium AG-390-O04 | reverse complement strand
ATAATTCATATGATGATAAATAAATATATTATAGACAATGAGATTTATTCCTCATTACCTGTAGAAAAAAATTTTAACAATTTATGTTTAGAAATTAAATTTATTTGTTTACGAGATTTTATTATTCAAAATTTAAAGGAAATTCTTTCCAAATACCAAATTTCAGTGAATAAAATACTTTGTGCAAATTATTTGAAAGAATTTGATAGCCTAAATAATGAAAATATATTTAATATAGCGGAGAATATTGTAAATGGACTCAACCAAAATGAGATTTTTATAGTTAATAAAAGCTCTAAAAATAAAGGTTTTTTTGAGAAATTTTTTGAATTTTTCAGTTAACTTGTAGTTTCTCGTAACATTTGTTGTTTTTAAATCTTTCTTAACCCAGTTTAAGTATTGCTTGTGTCAATATTAACTCAAAAAACAATTAAAAATCCTGTAAAATTTCAGGGCGTTGGGCTTCATAGTGGTAAAATAGCTAATGTATGTCTAAAAAGATCTGATCCCGATACAGGAATAGTTTTTAAAAGAACAGACTTAAAAAATAACAACTTAGTTTATCCAAACTTTATGAATGTAAGTAATACTTCTCTTAATACAACAATATCAAATAACAATGGAGTTAAGATTTCTACAATTGAACATTTAATGGGAGCTTTATTTGCTTTAGGTATTGATAATGTAATAATTGAAATAGATAATGAAGAAGTTCCTATTTTAGATGGATCAGCGAAAGAATTTATTAAAAAGATTATCTCAGCTGAATTTGAAGTTAGTAATAAACCAATAAAAATTATTAAGATAAATAAAAAAGTTACCTTCAAAGATGGAGAAAAATTTATTTCAATTGAGCCATCAAAATTAAGTTTAGATATTGATTTTCAACTAAAGTATAATAATGAAATTATAGGTAATCAAAAGAATGAAATAAATGTTTATTCTGATGATCTGGAAGATGTATTAAATTCTAGAACATTTTGTCTTTATGAAGATATAGAGAAAATTAAGAAAAATGGATTAGCTAAAGGTGGAAGCCTTGAAAATGCAATTGTTGTTAAAGATAATGAAATAGTAAATAAAGGTGGATTGAGAAATGAAAAAGAGTTTGTTAATCACAAGATCTTAGATTGTATAGGAGATCTTTATACGACTGGTTATAGAATGATCGCAAACCTAAAATGTTCTCAAGGTGGACATTACTTAACAAACCAGATTCTAAGAAAATTATTTGAAGATAAAGACAATTTTTCAATAATTGAAATTCAAGAAAAAAATCTACCTCATAACCTTATTAAAAGAAGCATTTTTCAAGCCATAGCATAAAAGTTAGAATAAACTTTATAATTTTAATTTAGATATGTATAAAATATACATGTTAAAAAAAAAATTATTAATTTTAATAATTTTATTATTTGTTTTGAATTCCTGTTCTAAAGAAATTCAAACAAAGTCAATCATAAAAGAAAAAAGTCTTGAACTCCAAGTTTTAGAAGCATACCGGGAAGGAAAAGAAGCACTTGAAGGAGGCGATGTAATATTTGCAGCAAAAAAATTTAATGAAGCAGAAGTATTATTTCCTCAATCAGAATGGGCTCCAAGATCATCTTTAATGGCTGCATATTCATATTATATACAGGATTATTATGGAGATGCTATTGCTGAATTAGAAAGATTTATAAAAGTTTACCCTCTTCATGAAAATTTAGATTACGCATATTATCTTTTAGCAATTTCTTATTTTGAACAAATAGTTGATGAAACAAAAGATGTAGGAGCAATTAGTAATGCAAAAAGAACATTTGAAATAATTTTAAAAAGATACCCAAACACAGATTATGCTTTAGATGCTGAATTTAAAATCGGACTGATTAACGATATATTGGCTTCAAAAGAAATGTATATTGGAAGATATTACTATGAAAAAAAAAAATGGATCTCAGCTATTAATAGATTTAGAACAGTCATTGATGATTATGATACAACTATATATACTGCTGAAGCTCTTCATAGACTAGTCGAGGTTTATTATACTTTAGGCCTTGTAGATGAAGCTGAAAAATATGCTGTATTATTGGGTTATAACTACCAATCTTCAAGTTGGTATAAAAATTCATACAGCTTATTTGATAAAAATTATGAAAAAAGGAGAAAACAAATTGAAAAAGCTTCAAATAAAAAAAAAAATACTATTTTAAAAAGACTTAAATCTCTTTTTGATTGAGATGAACAAAAAAAATATTCAATTAGACTATAAAGTAAAAATTAAAAAAATCATTGAACTGAATGAGCATTATTATGATCACAGCAAACCACTTGTAAGTGATGCTGAATATGATGAACTAAAAGAAAAAATTATTCTTTTAGAAAAGAAATATTCTTTTTTAAAAGATAAGAATTCACCATCTAATCAAGTTGGTTTTAGGCCATCAAAAAATTTTAAAAAAGTATTACATAAAATACCGATGCTTTCTTTAGCAAACGCATTTTCTAAAGAAGATTTAGAAAATTTTAAAAAAAAAATTATAAATTATCTTGATTTAGAAAAGAATTTTAATATTGAATTTAGTGCTGAGCCAAAAATAGACGGAATATCTGCATCATTAATTTATCAAAACAGAAAATTTATTACCGGCTTATCTAGAGGAGATGGTAAAGAAGGAGAGGATATAACTAAAAATTTAAAGACTATTAAAGATATTCCTATTAATATTATCGAAAAAGATTTTCCTGATGAGATTGATATAAGAGGAGAAGTTTTTATTCAAAATGATGATTTTCAAATTTTATCTGATAAATTTAGCAATCCAAGAAATGCCGCCTCAGGATCATTAAGACAAAAGAACCCAGAGGAGACAAAAAAAATTCCATTAAAATTTATCGCCTATACTTACGGATATGCAAAAAAATTAAATATTAAATCTCAGAGTGAATTTCTATTAAAATTAAACAAATGGGGGTTTAAAACTAATCAATATAATAAAACATTTAATACTATTGATGATTTAATTAAAAATTATTTAGATCTAGAAAAAAAAAGAGGAAATCTAAATTTTGATATTGATGGGGTAGTTTATAAAGTAAATGATTTTAATCTTCAAAATCGTTTAGGTCACGTTGCTAATTCACCACGATGGGCGATTGCACATAAATTTTCAGCTATTAAAGGAGTGTCGCAAATACTTGATATAGAAATACAAATTGGAAGAACAGGTGCTTTAACTCCAGTTGCAAAAATTAAACCTATAAATATAGGTGGAGTAATTGTTTCTAATGCGTCGTTACATAATGAAGATGAAATTAATCGAAAAGATATTAGAATTAGTGACACCGTAATTGTTGAGAGAGCAGGGGATGTTATTCCTCACATTGTGTCAGTAGATAAAAAAAAAAGACCCCAAAATTCAAAAAAATTTATTTTTCCTTCCAAATGTCCATCGTGTGGATCAAAGACTGTAAAGGATTTTAATAATATTACAAAAAAAAAATGATGCTGTTAGAAGATGTTCTAGTGAAGGTTATGAATGTGAAAAAGTTGCTATTGAAAAAATTAAACATTTTGTATCAAAAGAAGCATTTAATATTGATGGTTTAGGAAAAAAAATTGTTGAAAAGTTTTGGGACATGAAATTTATAAGACTCCCATTTGACATATTTAAATTAGATTTTAACAAAATTGAAAATCTTGATGGCTGGGGCAAACAATCAACTGCTAATTTGAGATATTCTATTGAACAAAAAAAAAAATTTCCTTAGAAAGATTTATATATTCCTTAGGAATAAGACATATTGGATTTGAGGGAGCTAAATTAATTTCTCATAATGTAAAATCTATCAAAAATTTCTTAAATTTATTTAATAAAAATAAGATTGATGACCTTGCAAATTTAGATGGTATTGGAGAAACTCAAATAAAATCAATAAAGAATTTTTTCTCAAACAAAATAAATCTATTAATAATTAAAGAGCTTAGTAATTTACTATCAGTAAAAGAAACACAAGTAATAAAAAAAAACGGAATATTAAAAGATAAGACATTCATGTTAACAGGAAAACTTTTAAATATGAGTCGTTCAGAAGCAAAGACATTAATTGAAAAAAATTCTGGTTCAATCATAAGCAATGTATCTAAAAGATTAGATTATTTGATTGTAGGAGATAAACCTACTAAACGAAAAATCGATGCTGCAAAAGAACTAAAAGTTAAAATTTTAAATCAATCTGAGTTATTAAAATTATTGAATAAAATTAATTAACCATTTTTTTTCTTTTCTATTTAAATAAGGTGATATTTTTGAATAAACTTCAAGATGATAGTTGAACAAGTATTTTTTTTCTTTATTAGTTAAAAAATTATAATTGATTAGATCCTTATCAATCGGAGCTAATGTTAAGTTTTTAAAAATAAATTTTTTATTATCTTTTTTTGCGTAGATAAGGTTTTCAATTCTTATTCCAAATTTATTATTTTTATAATAACCTGGTTCATTACTTACAATCATACCATCTGTAATCTTAATTGTATTAAATTTTGAAATAGCATGAGGGCCCTCATGTACATTAAGAAAAAAACCAACCCCATGGCCAGTCCCATGATTATAATCTAAGCCATCTTTTTTTAAAAATTTTCTTGCACTTATATCGATTTCCTTTCCAATTTTTTTTTTATTTAAATCCGTATTCGCTACAGCAATATGACCTTTTAAAACATTAGTAAAAATTTTTTTTATATATGATTTTTGATTAGAAAAACAAATAGTTCTCGTAACATCTGTTGTCCCGTATTTATATTGACCTCCAGAGTCACATAAAAAAATTTCATCTTTTTCGATATTTTTAGTATTACCTTTTTTTGCTCGATAATGAACAATAGCTCCATTTTTCCCACTTCCAGCAATAGTTTCAAAACTTGGAAATAAATAATCTTTATTTTTTTTTCTAAATGTTTCCAATTTATTTTGAGCCTCAACCTCTGATATTTTTTTTTTATTAATTTCTTTAATCCAATAAATAAATTTTGTTAAAGCAACACCATCTAATATATGTGCTTTAATCATATTATTTATTTCAGTTTTATTTTTAATTGATTTTAAAAGATATATTGGATCTTCTTTTTTTATTAATCTAAATTTTTTTTTAAGAATTTTTTCATAATAAATTGAAAATGTTTTATCATCTACTGAAATATTTTTCCCTTTTAAATTTCCAAAAAGTTTTTCAACATTTTTTATATCAATTATTTCTCTTTTATTTATTTTTTTTTCATTAATTAACTTTTTTAATTTTTTTTTATTAGCAATTAAAAATTTTTTTTTATTTTTACTTAAGATTAAATTACAATTAGGAATTGGACTATTAGGATTATCATGACCTCTTATATTTAATAACCACGCAATATTTTCAGGAGCTGTAATAAATATATAATCTAATTTATTTTTTTTAAGAAAATTTGTAATTTTATTTATTTTTTTATTATGACTTTCACCTACAATCTTGGTATCTAAAGAGTAAAAAAGGTGATTTTTATTTTCATTAATATTAGATATTTCATCAACTAAATTTCTTTTAATTATTTTAATTTTATTCTTAGAAAAAAAATTTTTAATTTGTTTTTTCGTAAATATTCTAGCATCAATCCCAAGTTTTAAATTTTTAAATATCTTGCAATTTATCAGTTTATTATAATCAATTATTTTAAAATTTTCCCCACTTTCTATTTTTGCCTGTAATGTATATCTACCATCAACAAACAAATAATTTTTTTTCTTTAAGACGACCGCATATCCAGCAGATCCAGAAAAATTTGAAATAATTTTTAATCGATCTTTATTTGAATATTCAGAAAAAAATTCATCATTTTTTGGTATTACATATCCATCAATTTTATATTCATCGAATTTTTTTTTAAGTTCTTTTAAAATTTTCATTATTTGATTCTTTTTTGATATCTTATCCAACCAGGACTTCTTAAATTTTCATCATCATTTTCCTCAAAATCTTGATTAAATTCAAATTCATCAATGATATTTTTATCTTCTTCAAAAAAAGAATTTTTTTCTAAATAGTCTTTTGGAAGTTCATCAATAAACCTTGACGCCATACTATCAATCCAATCACCTTGATAAAATCTATTCATTGAAAAAGATATTACAGCATTTTTTTTTGCTCTGGTTATTCCCACATAAGCCAATCTTCTTTCTTCTTCAAGACCACTATGACCTTTTTCCTCTATTGATTTTTGATGAGGAAATAAACCCTCTTCCCATCCGGGAAGAAAAACAAAATCAAATTCCAAACCTTTGGCTGCGTGCATTGTCATCATATTTATTTTTTGACCATTCCAATCCTGGTCTATGGATGTTGCTAGTGAAACATGCTCTAAAAAACTTTCCAAGTTATCAAACTCTTTCATTGCACTTAATAATTCTTTTATATTTTCAAGTCTATTTTCATTCTCAACATCTTTTTTATTTTTAAGCATTGCCGAATAACCAGACTCATCTAATATTGTTTGTAATAATTTTACATGATAAATTTTTTTAATTTTTAAATCATTTCTCCACTTTGAAATTGATTCCAAAAAAATTGATAAACCTAATTTAGTTTTTGGTTTTATTAAATTTTTTTCTATCATTTTCCTTGATGCAAATTCTAAATTTAAGGATTCTTTTTTTGCGTATTCGTGTATTAATTTTAAACTACTATCACCAATTGATCGTTTTGGATTATTGACAATTCTTTCAAATGCCAGATCATCTTTATCTTGATTGATAATTCTCAAATATGCGACACAATCTTTAATTTCAGCTCTTTCGTAAAATTTAGTACCCCCAATAATTCTATAAGGTAATCCAATTTTTAAAAATCTTTCCTCAAATTCTCTAGTCTGAAATATAGCTCTAACAAGAATGGCAATGTTATTTAATGAGTATTTTTTTTTAATTTTTTCTATTTCATCCGAAAGACCCATTGCCTCATCTTTACCATTTTTATAACAATTTAACTTTAGTAATTCTCCTTCTTCCAAAGAGGTTCTTAAAGTTTTACCAACTCGATTTTGATTATTTTCTATTAATTTTGATGCCACTGATAAAATATTTTGGGTTGATCTATAATTTTCCTCAAGTCTTATAACTTTAGTATTTTTATAAACTTGATCAAATTCTAAAAAATTTTTTATTTCTGCTCCTCTCCAACTATAAATTGATTGATCGTCATCTCCAACACAACAAATATTTTTATTTTTTTCAGCTAAAAGATTTAGCCAACGGCTTTGAATATAATTTGTATCTTGATATTCATCTACTAAGATATATTTAAAATTTTTAGAATATATTTCTCTTATGTCTTTGTTATTTTCTAAAATTTTGACAGTGTGTAATATTAAGTCTCCAAAATCACATACATTTAAATCAACTAATTTATTTTGATAAATTTTATATACTGGAAGAATAATTTTTTCATATGTATCTTTGTGGTTTGTGGTTACTTCATTTGGATAAAGACCTTTATTTTTCCATTTATCAATAATTGTAAGGATATATCTTGGAGCAAGTTGTTTGACATCAATATTTTCTGCTTTACATATATTTTTAATCAATCTTACTTGGTCATCAGTATCTATTATTGTAAAATTTGAATTTAAATTTACAGCTGAAGCATGCTTTCTTAATAATTTTGCACATATAGAATGAAATGTTCCTAGCCAAGAAAGACCAGTCGCACTTGCTTTAAGAATTCTACTCACCCTGTCCTGCATTTCCTTTGCGGCCTTATTAGTAAAAGTGACTGCTAAGATTTGATTTGGAAATGCTTTTTTTTCTGCAATGATATGAGCTATTCTACTCGTTAAAACCCTAGTTTTACCAGAGCCTGCTCCAGCAACAATTAAAAGAGGCCCATCTAGATGAATAACAGCTTCTTTTTGGGCATCATTTAAATTTTTTAAATAATCTGAGTTTACCATTTTAATTATTCAATTATAAGTTTTGAAAATATGTTATTAAAAAAAATCAATAAATTACTAATATCAATAATTAAATTAATAGAAAGTTTTTTTCAAAGAATAGAGAGCTTAGTACTTCTAAAAAAAAAGAAAAAAATCAACTTTCAGAGCCTCGATAATAAAATAACCATTATATTTGCAATAATTCTTATCTCAATTATTAGTTATTTTTTAATACCAACTTTTTACGATAAAGATCTTGTAAGAAATATATTAAAAAATCAGATACAAGAAAAATTCAATTTGGAGGTTAAATTAGAGGAAAATCTAAATTATGGTCTCTTTCCAAAACCACATTTTTATATAAAAAATACATCTATAATTTTAAATGAAAAAGATGTAGCCAAATCAAAAGATTTTAAAATTTTTATTTCAATTAAAAACTTTCAATCAATAGAAAATCTTATAATTAAAAATTTACTTTTTAAAAAAACTGAATTTAATATAAGTTATAAGGATACTAAACTTTTTGATGAAATTTTAAATTACAACAAAACTCAAAATCGTATTAAATTTAAAAATAGTATTTTGTTTTTTAAAAACAAAAATGATGATGTGGTTTTTTTTACTGATATCAAAGATATGAATTTTTTTTACAATAAAGATTTAGTTCATCAATTAAATGCGAATTTTGATATTTTTAATATTCCGTTTAATTTGATTCTTGAAAATAACAATAATATAAAAAAAATGTTTACTAATTTAAATTCACACCGGATAAGATTAGGAATTCAAAATGATTTTGATTATAAGGATGAAAAAATAACAGGCGTTTTGAATTTTGAAGTTATTAATGACTCAAAATTATTTAATTATACAGTAAATCAAAAAAACCTAAGTTTTAATTCAGAAGATAATAATTTTAAAGGAAGTTTAGATTTTAAACCATTTTATCTATTTTCTGAACTTAATTTTAATGAATTGAATTTTAAGAAAATATTTAATGAAGACTCAATTCTAATTAATTTGATAAATTCTGAAATATTTAACAATCAAAATTTAAATGCCCAAGTAAATTTCAAATTTGATAAAATAAAAGGTATTAATTATTTTAAAGATATATCTTTAAAGACATATTTTGAAGAGGGAAATATTATAATTAAAAACTCATCAATAAATTGGAATGATTCAGTTTTAATTAATTTAGATGATACACAATTATTAAATGAAAATGATCAAATTATATTTTCTGGTACCATTACTCTCAATTTTAAAGATCAAAACACTTTTTATAGTTATTATCAAATAAAAAGAAATTTTAGACAAAATATAAAAAAAGTTAAATTAGATGTTTTACTTAATCTTAACGATAGAAAAATTCAGTTAGAAAATTTTAAAATAAATAATAATTCAAGTAGAAAAATCGATGATTATGTTAATTATTTTAATTCTAAAAATATTGATATTTTCAATAAGGTAATATTTAGAAATTCAATTAAAGAATTTTTTGCAAATAACTACAAAGGATAGATCATTTTTTTTGGATCTACTATTTTATCATAATCTTTTTCGCTAACTAATTTCGATTTTAAAGTCTCTTCTTTTAATGTAGTACCATTTTTTAAAGCAGTTTTTGCTATTTTTGCAGCTTTATCATATCCAATATGCGGTGCTAATGCAGTTACAAGCATTAATGAATTATCCAAAAATTTTTTTATTTTTGCCTTATCCGCTTTTATTCCTTTAATACAAAAAAGAGCAAAATTTTTTGTACTATCGGATAGTAAATCAATTGATTGTAAAATATTGTGAGCAATTAGGGGTTTAAAAACATTGAGTTCAAAATGTCCATGTGAACCAGCCATTGTAATCCCATTGTGATTTCCAATCACTTTTACACAAACCATTGTAACTGCTTCTGATTGAGTTGGATTTATTTTTCCTGGCATAATAGATGAACCCGGTTCATTAGCAGGTAAAATTATTTCACCATATCCAGCTCTTGGTCCCGAACCTAAAAATCGTATATCATTGGCAATCTTCATTAAACAAACCGCAGTTGTGTTTAATGTACCTGAGAAATTTACAATTTGATCATGAGCGGCTAGAGCTGCAAATTTATTTTTTGTAGGCTTAAATGGAATTTTAGTTATTTTTTTAATTTCATTAATAATCTTTTTATCAAAACCTTTTCTACTGTTAATTCCAGTTCCAACAGCAGTCCCACCTTGTGCCAATGAATATATTTCATTTAATGCGTTTTTAATTCTATAGATACAATCTTCCAATTGCGATTGATATCCTGAAAATTCTTGACCTAATGATAAAGGTGTTGCATCTTGAAGGTGTGTTCTACCAACTTTAACAATATTCTTGAATTGTGAAACTTTCTTTTTTAATTCTTTATTAAGCAATTCTAAAGAAGGTAATAATTTATTTTTAGTTTCGATAGCTATTGATATATGCATTGCAGTTGGAAAAACATCATTAGTTGATTGAGATCTGTTAACATGGTCATTAGGATGAACAGGTTTTTTGGTACCTTTTTTTCCTCCTAAAATCTCAATAGCTCTATTCGCAATAACTTCGTTTACGTTCATATTTGTTTGAGTTCCTGAACCTGTTTGCCAAACTTTTAAAGGAAAATGTCCATCTAACTTACCTGCAATCACTTCACTTGAAGCTTTGACTATTGCCCTTGATATATGTGGTAAAATTTGTTTGTCCTTTGCATGGACTATCGCAGCAGCTTTTTTAATGATTGCAATCGATTTTATTAAAACTGGTCTTACTAAAAATTCTCCTATATCAAAATATTTTTTTGATCTTTGAGTCGATGCACCCCAATATTTATCATTTGGAACATTGATAAAGCCTATACTGTCAAATTCTTTTCTAAATTTCATTGATTAATAAGTAAATATTAAACTAATATAAATATACATTAAATTTAAAAAACTTACAGGAGCAATATGTCAAATTTTAGTAAGGTTGGAATTTTTATGAAAACTTTTGGCCAAGAAGTAAAAAATAAACCTTCATTTAGCACAGATAAAATCAATAAATTAAGAATAGACCTCATAAAAGAGGAATTAAGCGAGCTTACAGAGGCAATGAATGCTAAAGATTTATTAGAGGTTGCTGATGCTTTAACTGATATCCTTTACGTTACATATGGAGCGGGTCATGCATTTGGAATTGATTTAGATAAGTGCTTTGAGGAGGTTCAAAATTCAAATATGAGTAAATTAGATGAGAATGGAAAACCAATTTATAATGAGCATGGCAAAGTAATGAAAGGGCCCAATTACTTTAAACCAGATCTTTCAAAGTTTATAAACTAAAATTCGATTTTAAAATCTATTGCTGGAGCACTATGCGTAATACTTCCAACTGAAATTCTATCAACTCCAGTTGCAGCTACACCTTTTATAGTTTTAAGATTAATGTTTCCAGAGGCTTCAGTTTCGTAATATTTTTTTGCAAGTTTAACTCCTAACTTTAAATCTCTATTATTCATATTGTCAAATAAAACACAATTAAACTTTAATCCAATTATTTCTTTGAGTTGACTTATATTATCCACTTCAACAGTAATCTTTTTACCTTTTTTATTTTTGATAGCTAAAGAAACTAATTTTTTTATATTTGAGCTCGTCACATGATTATCTTTAATTAGAAACTCATCACTTAGATTAAATCTATGATTAATCCCACCTCCTAATTTTACAGCATATTTTTGAATTACTCTTAGGTTTGGAATAGTTTTTCTTGTACAGCAAATTTTACATTTTTTTCCAACTAATTTTACAAATCTATTTGTTTTTGTAGATATACCTGAAATATGGGATAAAAAATTAAGAGCTACTCTCTCTGCAATTAAAATATTTTGAGCATTTCCCTGAATTGTTGCAATCAATGAATTTTTTTTAACATAACATCCATCTTTTTTTTTTATAGAAAATTTTATCTTTTTATCAATTAATGAAAAAGCATGTTTTACAAATAAAAGACCACCAATCACTGCTTCTTGATTTGATATTAATTTTGCTTTTATTATTTTATTATTTTTTATTAGATTAGAAGTTATATCTCCTAATGGATATAAATCTTCATTAAGTGCAAGTTTAACAGTATTTTTTATAAAGTTTTTACTTAATTTTATTTGAGGCACAAAAAATTATCTACCGATAGCAACCATTTTTTCTACTGATAATCTGGCTTTATCTATTGTCTTTCGATCCATAATAATTTCACCAGTTTCATTTTCTAAACATTCCAATATTTTTGGTAGGGTAATTTTTTTCATATGAGGACACATATTGCATGGTCTAATAAATTCTACGTTTGGATTTTCAACTTGAATATTATCACTCATCGAACATTCTGTGACCATCATTACTTTTTTGGGTTGATTATCTCTAACATAATTTATCATTCCAGAAGTTGAGCCTGCAAAGTCGCTTGCTTTAATCACATCCGGTGGACATTCTGGGTGAGCAATAATTTTAATACCAGGATTATTTTTTCGAATATTAATAATTTCTTTTTCATTGAACTGATCATGTACGATACATATTCCTTTCCATGAAATAATTTCAACATCTGTTTGTGAGGCAACATATTTAGCAAGATAGTCGTCAGGTAAGAAAATTACTTTTTTCACACCTAAAGATTTTACAATTTTAACTGCATTAGCAGAAGTACAACAAACGTCAGTTTCAGCTTTTACATCAGCTGATGTATTTACATATGATACAACGGGAACACCTGGGTATTTTTCTTTTAATAATCTTACATCTTTACCTGTAACAGATGACGATAAAGAACAGCCAGCTTTCATATCTGGCAGCAAAACTTTTTTATTTGGACTCATTAATTTCGCTGTCTCAGCCATAAAATGAACTCCTGCCATGACAATTATATCAGCTGAAGTTTTTGATGCCTCTACTGCTAAAGCAAGTGAGTCAGCTGAGAAATCTGCAATACCATGATAAATTTCTGGTGTCTGATAATTATGAGCAAGAATTACAGCGTTTTTTTCTTTTTTTAATTTATTAATCTTATGAATATAAGGAGCATGGATTGACCACTCAATTTCTGGCATAACCTTTGAAATTTTTTTATAAATAGGGTCTGTCGCTTTTCTTACTTCTTGATTAAATTCCATATTAAAATTTATCAATTTGAAACCTACTTGTCATTGATTTATTGTGGGTCATATTGCGGCCATGCTGAAATTGGTAGACAGGCACGGTTGAGGGCCGTGTGGACCTAGTCCATGAGAGTTCGAGTCTCTCTGGCCGCACCAAATACTTATATTTTGAGCCATTTGGGTTTAATAATTTTAAATGTTGCATTTTCACTTTTGAATATTTGCTCTTTATTAAAGTTCTTATCTAAAAATTTGATTAAGGCAAAAGGGTAATCTTCATTTATTAGTACTTTCCCAATCTCAACATTTTTATTGTAAATTTTTTCATCCTCGATTAATTTTCCATCAATAATTTCAATTGGTAATAATCTCTTTGAAAGTTTATTCTTCAGTTTAATTCTAGCTGTATTTTCCTGCCCTACATAACAACCTTTTTTAAAATCAATTCCATTGAGCTCTTCAAAATTACACTCAATACCAAATAATTTATTCTGCAATTTATTCAAATTCTTAGGAACAATTCCTAGCTTGTGACTTTGAATATAATAATTTTCAATTTTATCATCCTTAAGATCTAATTTTTTTAATGACAAATAAAGCTTTTCTAGATTTATTATTATTCTAGCACCCAAATTCTTATTTCTAGGATCTAAAATAACTGGATCCTCTCTATACTTGAAAGTAAAACCCAAAATATCTTTTGAGTCCTCCATTGATAGATATTTCTCATATCCAAAGCATGCAACAACGAATTCGTTGCTTAAATTCAAAATTTCAACTTTTGATCTAATTTTATAAAGATTTAATTGCTTAAATATTTCATCAGATTGAGTTTTTTCACAATCAATAAAAAACCCTGATTTATGTTTAACCACTATGAATTCATAAAGAAATTTACCTTGTGGTGTTAATAAAGATGCGAAACAACTAGATTTTTCAGTTACTTTATTAATATCATTGCTTATTAAATTTTGGAGAAAGTCTTTTGCATCCTCGCCATTTACATAAATTATGGCTCGATCTTTTAATATGTATACACTTTTATTCATAATTGCTTCTGTCTGACTTTTAATATAATTACTTTTTTCATAAATGTTAGATCTTATAATTAAAAATGGACAATGTTATATTGATGGAGATTTAAGAGATACAGATGTTTCTGTCAAAGATGGAAAAATTCAAAAGATAGGTCAAATTAAAGAAGAAGCTAAAGAAATTATAAATGCTGAGGGCTTAACTATCTTACCAGGTTGTATTGATACACAAACTCATTTTAGAGAGCCAGGATCTACAGATACAGAAGATCTTCATTCTGGAAGTAGAGCTGCTATTGCTGGAGGTATAACAGCGGTATTTGAAATGCCAAATACCAATCCACCAACATCAAACAAAAAAGAATTTCAAAGAAAATTAGATCTCGCTAAAAATAGAATGTATTGTAATTATGCTTTTTATTTTGGTGCAACAGCAGACAATGCTGATGAGTTAGCAGATTTAAAAAAATTAGAGGGCTGTTGTGGTATTAAACTTTTTGCAGGATCTTCAACTGGTAATCTATTAGTTGCAGAAGAGAAAGATATTGAAACAGTATTTAAAAATAGCTCTAAAGTTGTAGCTGTTCACTCTGAGGATGAAGCAATTTTAAATATTAATAAAAAGTTAATTAAAAATGGTGATGTACACTCTCATCCAATCTGGAGAAGTGTTGAATGCGCAATGTCTTCCACTAGACGAATTGTTAGAATTGCTGAAAAGTATAATAAGAAAGCCCACGTTCTTCATATAACTACGAAAGAAGAAGTAGATTTTTTATCACAACATAAAGGCAACATTACATTTGAAATTACTCCACAGCATTTAACAATTTATGCCCCAGACTGTTATGATAAACTTGGTACTTATGCTCAAATGAATCCTCCTATTAGAGATAAATCTCATTATGATAAATTGTGGTACGCAGTTAAAAAAAATCTAAATGATACCATTGGCTCAGATCATGCTCCTCATCTAAAAGTTAATAAAGATAAAGAATATCCTAATTCACCATCAGGAATGCCAGGGGTTCAAACTCTTATGCCTGTTATGTTAAATCATATTAATGAGAGAAAGTTATCTCTAAATCAATTGATAAGCCTTGTGTGTGAAAATCCAGTAAAAATTTTTGGAATAAAAAACAAAGGTTTTATAAAAGAAGGGTACGATGCAGATTTTACAATTGTTGACATGAATAAAAAGATTGTAATAAAAAATGAAAATATTGAAAGTAAATGTGGATGGTCGCCTTTTAATGGCGTTGAATTTAAAGGAACTCCTGTTTCAACTATTATTGCAGGAAAAATAAAAATGAAAGAAGGTAAAATTCTAGGAGATCCTGAAGGAACTCCTTTAGAATTTAATTAAGCTTTCCTGTAAAGCTATTAACAAGAACAACTCCAATAACAATTAGGAACAATCCAACAATAGCTTGCCATGCTAATGTTTGTTTGAAAAAGAAATACCCAAGTATTGCTATTGTAAAAACGCCAAGCCCACTCCATGTAGCATAAACAATTGCTATAGGAAGCTTATCCATAACAAATGTCATTAAATAGAATGATATTAGATAAAATACAGTTAAACAAATTGTTGGAATAACTTTTGAAAAATTTTGTGATACTGGCAATAACATGGTTCCAGCTACCTCACAAAATATAGCAATAAGTAAAAAGGAATATGTTTTAACCATTATTTAGTATTTTGTTTTCAATCAAGTCTTGTTTTATTTCATCAAGAATAGCAGGATCATCAATAGTTGGAGGCATTTTATATTCAACATTATCAGCAATTTTTCTAATTGTTCCTCTTAGAATTTTTCCAGATCTTGTTTTTGGAAGTCTTTTAATTACTATTGCAACTTTAAATGCAGCTACAGGACCAATCTTGTCACGCACCATTTGAATACATTCCTTAGAAATTGTATCGTTATCTTTATCAACGCCAGATTTTAAAACAATTAATCCAATTGGTAATTGACCTTTTAATTTATCTGCAATTCCAAGAACAGCACATTCAGCAACTGACTGATGTTCAGACAAAACCTCCTCGATTGCACCAGTTGACAATCTATGACCAGCTACATTTATGATGTCATCGGTTCTAGACATGATCCATATATATCCATCTTCATCAATGTGTCCTGCATCATAAGTTTGATAATAACCTTCATAATTTGACATATAGTTTTCTTTATACCTTTGATCAGCATTCCAAAGAGTAGGGAATGTTCCTGGGGGCAAAGGCAGCTTAACAACTATATCTCCCATTTCATTTGGCTTTGCCAAAGTTTGATCTGATTTGATTATTTTTACGTCATAGCCCGGAACCGCTTTACATGCTGAGCCATATTTAGTTTTCATCATTTCAATACCAGTACAATTTGAACTTATCGCCCAACTTGTTTCTGTTTGCCACCAGTGGTCAATTACTGGAACTTTTAGTAAATTTTCTGCCCACTTTATTGTATCTGGATCAGCTCGTTCCCCTGCAAGAAATAAACTTTCAAAATTACTTAAATCGTATTTTGAAAAAAACTTACCCTCAGGGTCTTCTTTTTTAATAGCTCTAAAAGCTGTTGGTGCAGTGAATAAAGATTTCACTTTATAATCAGAAATAATTTTCCAGAATGCTCCCGCATCAGGTGTTCCAACTGGCTTACCTTCAAATAGAACTGTTGTGCATCCTTTGAACAGTGGTGCATAAACAATATAAGAGTGACCAACGATCCAACCAATATCACTAGCTGACCACCAAATATCTTCTTCATCAATGTTGTATATATTTTTCATAGTCCATTTTAATGCAACGATGTGACCACCAATATCTCTAACTATACCTTTAGGTGTTCCTGTTGTTCCAGAGGTATAAAGTATATAAGCAAATTCATTTGAATTCATTTCTACACAATCAGTATCTTTGGCATTTGCAAGAGCTTCATCCCAACTCATTTCTACTGGAGAATTCAATTTAACTTCGTGACCTTTTCTTTGGAATAAGATTATCTTACTAATTTTATGTTGAGCTTGTTTAACGGCCTCATCTACAAGAGGTTTGTATTCAACAGTTCTACCAGGTTCGAAACCACAAGAAGCAGTAACTAAAAGCTTTGCTTTACTATCATCAATTCTACTTGCAAGCTCATTAGAAGCAAATCCACCAAATACTACAGAGTGAATTGCACCAATTCTTGCACATGCTAACATTGCAACAACTGCTTCGGGTATCATTGGCATGTAAATTATAACTCTATCACCTTTGTTGACACCTTGATCTTTAAGTGCACCTGCAAATTTTGATACTTTTGATCTTAATTCTTCATAAGTAAACTTACTTTTGTTTCCTGTAATAGGACTATCGTAAATTAAAGCAGTTTTATTTCCTTTTCCTTGATCAATATGAACATCCAATGCATTGTAACATGTGTTTGTTATTCCATCTTCATACCATTTAAAGAAAGGTGGGTTAGATTTATTTAAAACTTTAGTGGGTTTTTTAAACCAAAATATATCTTCCGATGCATCTTTCCAAAATTTTTCAGGATTGTTTATCGATTTTTGGTAAATTTCATTAAATTTGTCTGACATAGATTTTTTTGATTCGATTGTGCCTTTTTATTAGATTTTTAAATTATAAATTGTATTTAATTTTAAAAAGTAAGTAAAATCAATGTAAATTAATGACATTTAAGTCTTCAATAATCTCTATATATTTGGTATTTAACGCTCAACTTTGGCTTAGGGAAGCCTAAGCTTAGTTTATATAAACTAAATAAGTAAAAACTAACTAAAGAGGGAGTTTTTTATGAAAAAACTTAAACTGTTTGCTTTAGCAGCTGTAGCCCTATTGGGAATTACAGGTGTAGCAAACGCAGCTTCTGCTACGATGTTAGCTCAAGATGACTTCGTTGGAATATCTTTCTGGATAATTTCAATGGGTATGTTGGCTGCTACAGCGTTCTTCTTCATGGAGAGAAACACTGTTGCTCCTGGCTGGAAAACGTCAGTAACTGTTGCAGGGCTAGTAACTGGTATTGCATTCATCCACTACATGTACATGAGAGAAGTGTGGGTGATGACTGGCGATTCACCAACAGTATATAGATATATTGACTGGTTAATTACTGTGCCATTACAGATGATAGAGTTCTATTTAATTCTAGTAGCTGTAAGAAAAGCAAATTCTGGAATTTTCTGGAGATTGTTAATCGGTTCATTAGTAATGTTAATCGGTGGATATTTAGGAGAAGCAGGATACATCAACGCTACACTTGGTTTCATTATCGGTATGGCTGGTTGGGTATACATTCTTTATGAAATATTCTCAGGTGAAGCTGGAAAAGCTGCTGCTAAGAGTGGTAACAAATCTCTAGTAACTGCATTCAGTGCAATGAGAATGATTGTAACTGTAGGTTGGGCAATTTATCCATTAGGTTATGTATTTGGTTACTTAACAGGTGGTGTAGATGCTAACTCACTTAACGTGGTTTACAACTTAGCTGACTTTATTAACAAAATTGCATTTGGTCTAGTAATCTGGGCTGCTGCAGTAAGTTCAGCTGGTGCAAGAAGCAGATAATTACTAAATAATTATATAATTTAGGGCGAGTATGTTTTCACATACTTGCCCTATTTTTTTGCAACACTATATACAACTCATGGCAAAAATAACTTACATAACTCATGATAATCAAAATCATACTATTGAAGTTCAGAATGGCTTAACCGTCATGGAAGGTGCTGTTCAAAATGATATACCAGGTATTGATGCAGACTGTGGAGGAGGTATGGCTTGTGCGACATGTCATGTTTATGTTAATGATGAATGGTTTGATAAGATTTCATCCAAAGAAGATGGAGAAGAAGATATGTTAGACATGGCCTTTGAACCAAAAAAAAATAGTAGGCTGAGTTGTCAAATAATAGTCTCAGATGAACTAGATGGTCTTACAGTAAATATTCCATCTAAACAGGGATAAGATGAATAAAACAGATGCATTAATTATTGGAGCTGGACCAACAGGCTTATTTACAGCACACCAATTAAAATTGATTGGTCTTAATTGTGAAGTTGTTGACAACTTAGATAAAATTGGTGGTCAATGTATTGAACTTTACCCAGACAAACCAATTTATGATATTCCTGCTGTACCCGAATGTACTGGTGAAGAATTAACAAATAATTTGATAAATCAGCTTAAACCATTTGATATAAAATTTCATTTAAATGAAAGAGTAGATGAACTTAAAAAAGAAAATGAAAACTGGATTGTAAAAACTAACAGTGGAACTATTTTCCAAACCCCTAATGTAATAATTGCTGGTGGAGTTGGTTCATTTGAGCCCAGAAAATTTCCAGTTAAAGAATGTGAGAAATTTGAAAATAAATCAATCTTTTATTCTATTAAGGATAAAAAAACGTTTGAAGGTAAAAATATTACTATTTTTGGTGGTGGCGATAGTGCTTTAGATTGGGCAGTAGAATTATCAAAAAACTCAAAAGTAAATTTAGTTCACAGAAGAGATGATTTCAGAGGAGCCCAATCAACTGTAGATAAAGTACATCAGCTAGCAAAGGATGGAAAAATAAATCTTTTTACCAAATATCAAATGAATTCAATAAAAGGAAATGATCAATTAGAGAGCATAGATATTAAAAGTGATGATAAAGAAATTAAAACAATCAAAACAGATTATGTATTAGGTTTTTTTGGACTTATTATGCAGCTAGGTCCCATAGCAAATTGGGGTTTAAACATAAATAAAAAAACTATTGAGGTAGACACAGAAAAGTTTGAGACAAATCAAAAAGGTATTTATGCCGTTGGTGACATATGTAACTATCCTGGAAAACTTAAACTTATTTTGTCAGGTTTTCATGAAGGTGCTTTAGCAGCAAGAGCATGCTTTAAATTAGCAAGACCAAATGAAAAATATAGATTTGAATTTACTACCTCATCCAAAACAATAAAAGACCGACTTGGTGTGAAAGGTGATTGAATTATTTTCGGCTAATACACCTAATGGAAAAAAAATTAGTATTATGCTGGAGGAAATTAATTACGAATATAAAGTATCCAAAGTTGATATTAATAATGGAGAACAGTTTAAGGAAGGATTTAAGAAGATAAGTCCATTTAGCAAGATACCCGTGATTATTGATCATAAAAGTAATAAAACAATTTTTGAGTCTGGTGCAATTTTAATTTATTTGGCAGAAAAAAGTGGAAAATTTTACGATGAAAAAGATAGAACAGAAATTAATCAATGGTTAATGGCCCAGATGGGCTATGTGGGTCCTATGTTAGGTCAACATCACCAATTTCATCACTACAACCCTGGTAAAAGTCAATTTGGTGAAGAAAGATACTTTAAGATTTCAAAAAGGATATATGAAGAACTTGATGAAAGATTATCTAATTCAAAATTTTTATCAGGAAATAATTATACAATTGCTGATATTAGCACTTTTCCATGGATTGCGCGTCATAAATGGCACGATATAGGTTTGAGAAAATATAAAAATCTTTCGAGATGGTATATTGAAATATCTGAGAGAGAAGCAGTACAAAGAGGCTTTTCTTTTATGGATAAAAATGAAATTTTACCAAAGCCGTAATTAACTCATAGAATTTAATAATCTAAATAATGATGCAAAAATTCCATAACCTGAAAGTTCAATCGCTACGACTATAATTATTATAAAAATTAGTTTTTTATTCATCTGCTAAATACAAATACTATCAAAAGTATCCAAAAAAAAGCATAATAGTAATATATATACTTTTTGGTAAAATTATAAGTAATCGGATTATGAATAGTTTTATTTTTCTTTTTTCTCTTAGTCATCTGCATGAACCTTTTCATCTTTCTCATGTTTTTCTTGAGCTGCAATAGTATATTTAGCAACTGGACGAGCCATTAATCTTTTTAATCCAATAGGCTCTGCAGTATCTAAACAATATCCATAAATATCCTCTCTAATTCTAGCTAAAGCTTTATCAATTTCAGAGATTAATTTTATTTGTCTATTGATTGCTTTCATTTCAACATTTTTATCAGTATACGAGCTTGCTTGGTCAACAATATCAGCTGAAATACTATTATCATCCATACTTCCATTGTATAGAGCCTCATTATTTGCTTTGACTAGCTCTTTTCTCCATTCTTGTAATTTCATTCTAAAAAAAACTTTGTGTTTTTCACACATATATTTTTCATTGTCTTTTGGAATATAGGTTTTAGAAATTTTGATTGGACCCTTAATAGTCTCTTTTGGTTTACTAATGGCCTTTACTTTTGGCTTACTAACGGCCTTTACTTTTGGTTTACTTACAACTTTGTTCTTAACTTTTGCTATTTTTTTTTTAGCTTTGCTGGTTTTAGGCATTTTTTTAAATTGAATTCGAGGGAGTATATTCAGCAAAATAGGGGTGTCAAGCAACCTTAATTATTGTAAATATTTACTTATGAATGTTTTAAACAGAAATATTAATAATGTATTTTTTATTTTTGCTTTATCACATTTAATAATATGGACTCTTGTTCCATCACTTACAAATAAAAATTTACCACTAGATACCATCGAAGCTCTTGCATGGGGAAGTAATTTGGACTGGGGATTTAATAAACACCCACCAATGAGTGCATTTTTTCCAGAAGTATTTTTTCAAATATTTGGCGCACAGGATTGGGCTTATTATTTATTAAGTCAAATCTTTGTGTTAACTGCTTTTTTTTATGTATTTAAATTTTCTTATGAAATTTTAGGGAATAGCAAATTAAGCTTAATTTCAGTTTTATTATTAGAATCTATTTATTTTTATAATTTCACCACTCCAGAATTTAACGTGAATGTTTGCCAATTACCTTTTTGGTCTCTAGTCGTTTACTATTCTTGGAGAATTTATGATTCTAAAGAAATAAAATTTATAGATTGTTTTTTAGTAGGATTATTTGCAGCATTCGGATTTCTTTCTAAATATTTATTTATTTATCTCTTAATATCTATTGATTTATTATTTATTTATTTAATTTTTGTAAAAAAAAATAAAAAGTTTGATTTTAAGTATTTGATAACTATCGAAGTTTTTGTTGTTTTGATGGTTCCCCATTTAATTTGGCTTTTTAATAATGATTTTATAACTATTATTTATGGTCTTAATAGAACTGGTCTAGAAGGAACAGGAATTATAGATCATTTAAAACATCCATTTATTTTTTTATTTAAACAGTTAGGAATTCTAATTCCTTTCTTCTTTTTAATTTGGCTTTTAATCAAAAAAGTAAAATATAGACTTAATTTGAAAGATAAAAAATTATTATTTTTGTTATCTATAAATATTTTACCAATTTTTTTAATGTTTATTACATCTGTTTTAACTGGATCGAAAATTAGAACTATGTGGATGACACCTTTTTATTTATTTTTTGGATTATTTTTTGTCTATTTTCTTAAGGCCCAAATTGATTTAAAAAAGATTAATTCATTTTTGTATGGTTTTTTGTTTTTGTTTTTTTTATCTCCCATTCTTTATTCTTACGTATCAATTACAAAAACTGACAAAAGAACTGATTATCCAGGAAATCAAATTGCAAAAAAAGTTCAAATGAGCTGGGATCAAGATTTTAATGAACCTATTCAATTTGTTATCGGAGATGAATGGAAAGCGGGAAATTTATCTTATCATCTTAATTCTAGACCAAGATGGGAGGGATTTATTAATAATAGAATATTTGATATAGCTGAAGAATATCTTTGTATTGATGATGTTTGTGTAGGGACATATAAATAGGTTAATGGATAACTTTGATATAATTACAGATTTTATAAACAAATCTCCAAAAACAGAATTACATCTTCATATTGAGGGAAGTCTAGAACCAGAGTTAATGTTTAAACTTTCAAAAAGAAATAAAGTTGAAATTCCATTTAACAATGTAAATGAAATTAGATCTGCTTATAATTTTAAAAATTTAGACAGTTTTTTAAAAATTTATTATGAGGGATCAAAAGTATTAATTTCGGAGGAAGATTTTTTTGATTTAACATGGGAATATATTTTAAGATGTAGGCAAGACAATATAGTTCATACAGAGATATTTTTCGATCCACAATCTCATTTACCAAGAGGAGTTAGTTTTGAAACAATTATTAATGGTATTGATAAGGCATTAAAAAAAGCTGAAAAAGATTTTAGTATTTCTTCAAAAATTATAATGTGTTTTTTGAGACATTTAGATGAAGAGTCTTGCTTTGAAGTATTAAATCAAGCTTGTAATCATAAAGATAAAATAATTGCAGTGGGATTAGACTCATCTGAAAAAGGAAATCCTCCATTAAAGTTTAAAAAATTATTTGAACAAGCAATTAAAGAAGGTTTTTTAACAGTGGCTCACGCAGGTGAAGAGGGTCCTCCAGAATATATTTGGGATAGTTTAGATTTACTTCAAGTTAAAAGAATTGATCATGGAGTTCAGTGCCTAAAAGATGAAAGATTAGTAGAAAAACTTGTTAAGGACCAAATACCCTTAACTGTATGTCCACTATCAAATGTAAAGCTATGTGTTTTTGACAAACTTGAAAATCATAATTTAAAGAAGATGCTAGATAAAGGTTTAAGAGTTATGATAAATTCTGATGACCCTGCTTATTTTGGAGGATATTTAAATAAGAATTTAATTGAAACATCAAAAGCATTAAATCTTGAGCTTCAAGATGTAAGAAAATTAATTGAAAATTCTTTTAAATCCTCATTTCTAAATGAAGAAAATAAAAAAAATTGGATAAAAAAAATTAATTAATGAAATTCAAAATTTTGATTCCTGTTTATAATGATTGGCAATCTGTTTCAAAATTATTGGATAATATTGATCATAATCTATCAGGTTTAGACCATGAAATTTCAGTCATAATTGTTAATGATGCTTCAAATCATGACAGAAAAGATGAAGATAAATTTTTTAAAAATATTCATTCAATTAAGATTTTAAATATGAAAATAAACCAAGGTCATGCAAGGTGTATAGCAACAGGATTAAGATATATTTATGAAAAAGAGGATTTTGATTATGTTATCCCAATGGATGGGGATGGAGAAGATAGACCAGAAGAAATAAAAGAATTTTTAAATCAAATTAAAAATTCTAATAATAAACCCATAATTGGAGAAAGAATTAAAAGGTCTGAAAACTTTATATTTCAAGTCTGTTATCAGTTGCATAAATTAATTACATTAACTTTTACAGGTAAATCAATTAAATTCGGAAATTACACCTGTTTACCAAAAAATACTGTTGAAAAAATGATTAATGAAAAAGCTACCTGGAATAGCTTTTCTGGATCATTAACTAAAATTGAAAAAGATTTATTTTCAGTGCCTTCAACTAGAGGAGTGAGATATTTTGGACCTTCAAAAATGAGCTTCTATAATCTCATAAAGCATTCACTCTCCATTATAAGTGTTTTTAGAAAAACTTTTTTGGTTCGTTCAGCTTTATTTATAATTTTATATATTTTATTCATTAAGAGTAATGCTTCAATAATAACTGCAATTCCATTAGTATTTTTACTAATAGCCGTTTATTCAATTTCAAATTTAGCCTTAAGAGAGAACATGGATGAGTTTGATAAGGCCCTGTCTAATATAAATAATATTGATAATATAAAATAGTGAAAAAATTTTTCATAATTTTTTTCATTTTAAGCACTAACTTTGCTTATGCAGATTTTAAAGATATAAAAAAGAAAGCAAAAGTCCAAAAACCAGAAATAATCTTTCCTATTAAAAAAGACAAAAAAAAATGTGTTACTGATTTATCAATAAGTCCAGATATTAATTATGTTAAACCAGTATTAAAAGTTGAAGCACCTTCTGGATACGGTCTTGATAATAGATTTAATTATGCTTTAAATAAATTTGAAGATTTCAGTTTTCCATGTAGCGGTGGAAATATAGAAGCATGTCAAAATGTTAAAAGAGTAATTTTAGAATGGGCGAAAGCTAACGCTGCACAAAGAACAGGCCCTTCAGATGGAGAAGGAAGACATTGGAACGATACCTTAACTGTAAATCTTTATATAGCATCTCCAATGATGGCCGCATATTCATTTGCTAAACAGGTAATAGATATTCCAAAGAATGAAGATAAAATAATTAAAGATTGGTTTAAAAAGATTGTAAAAAAGAATGAACACCTAATGTATAGTTATTCAAACTATAAGACGGGATCAGGTGCAAATGGCACTCCTAAAAGAGCTCACAATCATGCTTTATCATCTGCGATGAGTCATATGCAGTTGGGAATTTTACTCAATGACAATAAGCTCTTCAGAACCGCATTTAAAAATTTTGAAGCAGCTATAAAATATCAAAGGAAAGATGGAAGTATGCCAATAGAAACAAGAAGAGGTGGAAGAGCGATGTTTTATCAAGGCCGAGCCATGAATGCCTTAGCTGTTATTGCTATTCTTGCAGAAAACCAAGGTTATAATATTTGGGATTATCAATATAGGGGAAAAAATTATCATAATATTGTTAAGTTTTTCATAGATTTCACAGAAAACAATGAAATCGTTTTTAGATATGCAAAGAGTATGAAGCACCCAGGCCCTGCAAAAAACTATAAAAAACAAGATTTGAATAGCAGATCAAGTAGTAACTGGGGATGGTTATACGCATATGCATCTAGATTTCCTAATCATGAAAATATTCAAAGACTTAAAGAATGGTCTAAAGATAAAAGTAGTCTCAATAGTTATCAATGGGATATAGTTCATCATTATTTGAATATTGGAAAAAGGCCTTTTGGTTCAGCTTCTTGGACTGTAGTTGAACCAAATTGTCATTTTACTAAGTAGCTCTGATTGTTGGTAAACAATAAAAATCAGCAGTATCTATTTTAGAAGAATACTGCCTTCTCATATTCCATTTTTTATGAACACCAGCACTTGCAAGACTTAATGTGGATCTTCCATATCTATAATTAGTATTATCAATTGATCGCATTAAACTTTTTATTTTTTCATCTTTTTCTGATGAAAATAAATTTTTTCTTCCATCATCATTACGTAGTCCTGTAAGCATGACACCTGCTTTCTGATACCGGTATCCATTTTTGAAAATACTTTCTAAAATCGAGACTGCAGTTTTAACAGTTTCAATACTATTATTTGTTGCAATTGGAAAATCAATTGTCTTTGCATTTGAATAATAACCATAGTCTCTTTGAAAAGGACTAGTTCTGACAAAAACTGTAATTGCTTTTGCAACTAAAGATTCTGATCTAATTTTTTCAGATGCATTTAAGCAATAGTTTGCAACTGCTTCTTTTAATTCTTGAAACTTTTCAATTCTTTTTCCAAATGATCTTGAAACAACACAACTTTTCCTTTTTGTTTGTGTAGTTTCTAAATTGATACAAGGAATTCCTCTAAGCTCCATTGCAGTTCTTGAACTTAAAACATTAGAACACTTTTTGATCCATGTATTGGATTTATTCTTAAGTTGTTTAGCATTATAAATTCCATTTTTTTGATAAAATTTTGTTAACTGTCTACCCACGCCCCATACATCATTAATTTCAACTTTTTCTAAAATTGGATCTAGATTTTCTACACCAATTAAACTAGTAACACCTGATTGTTTTTTCTTTGCAATATGATTTGCAACTTTACTCAAAGTTTTAGTTTTAGCTATACCAATACTAGTTGGAATACCTGTCCACTGTAAAACTGTTTCTCTAATTTCTCTGCCGACTTTCTCAACTTCAGAGTCTGGAAAATTAGATAAATCTATAAATGCCTCATCAATTGAATACACTTCTATTGCTTCGTTAAATCTTTTAAGGGTTCTCATTACTCTTCTAGATAGATCTCCATATAAAGAATAATTTGATGAAAAAACTTCAACTTTATTTTTAATAATAATATCTTTTGCTTTAAAATAAGGTTCTCCCATTTTAATTCCTAAAGCTTTTGCTTCATTAGATCTAGAGATGATACAACCGTCATTATTGGATAAAACCACAACAGGTTTTTTTCTTATTCTTGGATTAAATAATCTTTCACAAGAAACATAAAAAGAATTGCAATCAACTAAGGCTAATTTTTTAGTACGTTGAATGGATGACATAAGTTACAACCCCCCAAATAAAAATATCTTCTTCTTCGTTAATTAAAATTCTATTAGAAAAATCTTTAGACCCAGACGATAAAAATTTTTTATCTCTTTCTTGAACTAAAGTTTTAACCACAAGCTCATCATGAACATTTGCAATAACGGTTGAAAAGTTTTTTGGTTTTAAACTTTTATCGACAACTAATAGATCTCCATCATTAATCCCAACATCCACCATAGATTTTCCTTGCACTCTGATAATGAAAGTGGCTGGAACGTTTTTGATTAAATGCATGTTCAAATCGATATCTTCTTCGATATAATCAGTTGCAGGTGATGGGAAACCGGCACCGGCTTTATGCAGATAATAGGGAATAGTTAGTTTCATGTTCTTGTTTTGTTCTAATTTATAGCGCATTTATACAATGCACGCAAGAGGTTGTATTTTGAGTCCGTAATTGAATCAAAAGTGAATCAAAACGTGAACATCAAAACTATATTTTGTATGCTTGTGGATAACTTCAACCAAGGATAGTTTAAAAATAGCAAATGAAAAAACTTTTCGTCACATTATTTTTGAGCTTACTTTTAATCGGTAATTCTTTTAGTGATGAAAATAGGTATAAAGATTATAAACCAAAATTATCAGCTGCCTCAACAGATCAAAAATTTGCAATTTTAAAAGAAATTAGTTTTGCTCTTGAATTCGAGGACGATGTTATTTCATCATGTGTTGGTTATATTAAAATGTGGAAAGAAACTAAAGGAGAAATGTGTGAAAAAGCATTTCAAAGGTTTCAAGGAATTATAAACTTAATGGATCTTCTGGCTAGCAATGAGTATAAGAGTAGTATTATGGAAACTTCAAAAAAAATTGATAAATTTAAGTTTGATAATCTGATTAAGGAAACTGAAAGAAACAGTTCTTCCCTAAGCGATAATATTGCAAAACTTACCTTTTTAATGAAAAATTTATAAATGAAAAAACTAATTTGTCATTGTGGGGCAGTTGAAGCAGAAATAAATTTAGACGGAGATTTAGCTAAAGTAATAAAATGTAATTGTTCTATTTGTAAAAGAAAAGGAGCAATTATGTCGATGGTAAAAAATGAAGATTTTAAAATTGTAAAAGGGCAAGATAAATTAAAGCTCTATCAGTTCCATTCAAAAGTTGCTAAACATTATTTTTGTTCTGAGTGTGGAATTTATACTCATCACAATCCAAGAATTAATCCGGCTATGACAGGATTTAATGTTGGTTGTGTTGATGAAATAAACACTTTTGAAATGAAGGACGTACCAGTAAACGATGGTCAAAATCACCCTTTAGATAAAAAATAATTTTCATGCAACAATTCAGCTTATGCTTTGGTAAGGTAAAAAAAGATTGTTTAAAGTTTATCAAATCTCAAGAAACAAAAGCTGACAAATTTAAAAATAAAGAAAGAATGATTAAATTGTTCTTAATTCCATTATGTTTTTGGATCAGTAAAAAGGCTGAAAAGAAAAAACCTTATTTTGTGGGTTTAGCAGGGGGTCAAGGAACAGGCAAAACTACAATTAGTTCTCTAATCAGAATTATTTTAATTAAATATTTTAAATTAAATGTTTTTAGAATTTCAATAGATGACTTTTATAAAACAAGAAAAGAACGTAAAAATTTATCAAAAAGAGTTCATTCCATGCTTTTAACAAGAGGAGTACCTGGAACCCATGATATTGATATAATGTTAAATTTCTTTAAAAAAGCAAAAAGCAATAAATTTAAAAGGCTAAAACTACCAACATTTAATAAAGCTATAGATGATAGATTTAATAAAAAATACTGGTACGATTTAAAAGAGAGACCAGATGTAATTATATTTGAAGGATGGTGTGTTGGAGCGAAATCTGAAAAAAATAGCTCGTTAAAAAAAACAATCAATTCAATGGAAAAAGCCAAAGATCAAAAACAGATCTGGAGAAAATACGTTAATGATCAATTGAAATCAAAATATAAAAAATTATATTCCCAATTGAATTGTTTAATTTATTTAAAAGCAAAAAATTTCAGCTTGCTCCAAAAATGGAGATTAAAACAAGAGAGAAAACTTTGGGTAAAAAGTAAAGTAAAATCCAACTCAAAGATCATGAGTAGAGGGGATGTAATTAATTTTATGCAAACGTATCAAAGAATTACGCAAAATATGTTTAAGAATATGCCTAAATATGCATCAATTATATTCAATTTAAATAGTAACCATCAGATTAAATCTGCTGTATATAAAAATAAATGAAAAATTATTTTATATTTATCTTAACCTATTTGTTTTTTCTTTCAGGTGTAAGTGCTGAAACTTTTACTACTGCACTTAAAAAAGCTTATACAAATAATCCAGAATTAAATGCTGAAAGAGAAAGTCTAAATATTTCAGAACAAGAATTAAAGATTTCAAAAGGCTCGTATCTTCCAACTATAATTTTAAGTGGAAGTAAAAGTGAGGAAGAAACTGATAAATTAACTAATCGAGACGGATCTAATGCCTCAATAACCAATGTTGATCCAACAGTTAAATCAATAACAATAACTCAAACATTAATTGATTTTGGAAGAAGTGCTGAATTAGCAAAAAGTAAAATAGGAATTAATTTAGCAAATGCAAAATTTTTGAAAAAAGAACAAGATATTTTATATAAGTCTATCCAAGCTTATACAGGACTTGTAGCAGCAAATGAAAAACTTAAGATAAATAGATCCAATGTTAATTTATTAGACCGTCAAGTTGAAACAGACAGAATTAGACTTGAAAGAGGTAATATATCTCTGTCTGATGTAGCTCAGTCAGAATCTTCATTAGCTGGAGCTCAAGCAAAATTGATACAGGCTGAAAATGATTTTTTAACAAGCAAACTCAATTATGAAAACGTTATTGGAAAAATAAATGATCCTGAATTATTAGATAAATCTTCAATAATAAAAGTAAAACTTCCAAACGAATTAAATTCAGCAATAGAGATATCAAAAAAAAATAATCCTGATTTAATAATAGCCCAACTAGAATATGAACAATCAAAAAAAGATACATCGAGTGCTAGGTCTGATTTAGCACCAACGGCAACATTATCGTTTGATAGATCTAAAACTGATGATCTAAGTGCTACTTATGATGAAAGAGAAAAAGATACATTAAAAGCCACAGTCAGTTGGCCATTCTATTCAGGCGGAAAAAATTATGCAAATTTAAATAAAAGTAAAAGCTTAGAAATACAAAAAAATCTTCTTTTAGATAATATGACAAAAAAAAATCTAACAGATGTAGCAAGTGCTTGGTCAAACTATCAATCTAACCAAAGTTTATTAAGTTCAGTTAATGCTCAAGTAAATGCTGCTGAGATCGCAAATGAAGGAATAGTTGCTGAATATAATAGTGGTTCAGACAGAACTACATTGGAAGTTATTCAATCTAATTCTCTTTTATTGAACGCTCAAATTTCTTTAGCTGACTCTGAAAGAAATTTCATTCTTTCACAATTTAACCTTCTTAAGTCAGTTGGTTTATTAAATAGTACCTATCTAAAATTAAGATAATAATTGGCTTTTTTAGCTTAAAATTAAATAAATCTTGCTAATGAGAACAAAATGTGTACATTTATTTTATGATTCGAGTGTTAAAAAAATTAAAAAAAGAGGCTAAAAATGACGAAAAATAACCTAAAGGTAGTTAAATCTGCCAAAGATCAAGAGATGGATATTAAAGAAAAGAACAAAGCATTAGATGCTGCGATAAGCCAGATAACTGACAATTTTGGAAAAGGTTCAGTTATGAAGTTAGGCGAAAAAAGAGCTATGGATATTGAGTCGATATCTACAGGTTCTTTAAGTTTAGATTTAGCTTTAGGAATAGGCGGTTTACCTAAAGGAAGAATTATTGAAGTGTATGGACCAGAGTCATCTGGAAAAACAACATTAGCATTACAAGTAGTTGCTGAAGCACAAAAAGCCGGTGGAATTTGTGCGTTCGTTGATGCAGAACATGCTTTAGATCCAGTTTACGCAAAAAAATTAGGAGTGAATACAGAAGAGCTTTTAATCTCTCAACCAGATGCAGGTGAGCAAGCTCTAGAAATTGCTGATACACTAGTAAAATCAGGGTCTATTTCAGTAATCGTAATTGACTCTGTTGCTGCTTTAACACCAAAAGCTGAAATTGAGGGTGAAATGGGAGATCATCATGTTGGTCTTCAATCAAGATTAATGAGTCAGGCTTTAAGAAAATTAACTGGTTCAATTTCAAACACAAACACAATGATGATTTTCATTAATCAAATTAGAATGAAAATTGGAGTTATGTTTGGAAGCCCTGAAACAACATCAGGAGGAAATGCACTTAAATTTTACTCATCTGTAAGAATGGATATTAGAAGAATTGGTGCCATCAAAGATAAAGATGAAATTATTGGTAACTCTACAAGAGTGAAAGTAGTTAAGAATAAAGTTGCACCACCATTTAAAGTTGTTGAGTTTGACTTGATGTATGGAAAAGGAATTAGCAAAATGGGTGAGTTAGTAGACCTAGGAGCTAAAGCTGATATTATTGAAAAATCAGGTGCATGGTATGCTTATAAGGGTGAAAAAATAGGACAAGGTAGAGAAAATGCTAAAGTCTATTTAGCTCAAAACCCACAAGTTGCTGCTGAAATTGAAATGGCAATTAGGGAAAAAGCAGGTGTGATTTCTAAAAAGATTGAGGGAAATCCACTAAGTCCTGAAAAGATTGAAAAAGAGAAGAAAGTAGCTGAAAAAGAAGAAGCTAATAAAGAAGCTACCACTCCTAAAAAGAACTAGAATTAAAGGTTATCTTTAAATTATAAAGGCGCTTATATTAAGCGCCTTTCCCCCTTATCGTTATCTAGACATAGAATAAAAAAGCTGTATTTTAAAAATATGGCGGATAAATCATTAAATCAAATAAGAAGTACATTTTTAGAATATTTTAGGAAAAACGATCATAAGATAATTGAGTCAAGTAATTTAGTTCCAAATAATGATCCAACATTGATGTTTGCAAATTCTGGGATGGTCCAGTTTAAAAATGTATTTACTGGTTTAGAAAAAAGAGACTATCAAAGAGCAACTACCTCACAAAAATGTGTTAGAGCAGGGGGGAAGCACAATGATTTAGAAAATGTTGGTTATACCCCAAGGCACCATACTTTTTTTGAAATGTTAGGAAATTTTTCTTTTGGAGATTATTTTAAAGAAAGAGGAATTGAACTTGCGTGGAATTTAATCACCAAAGATTTCGGTTTAGATAAAAATAGGCTTTACGTTACCGTTTTTCATGAGGATGATGAGGCTTTTAATTTCTGGAAGAAAATTGCGGGTTTTAGCGATGATAAAATTATAAGAATTGCAACATCAGATAACTTTTGGTCGATGGGTGAAACGGGTCCCTGTGGTCCTTGCTCAGAAATATTTTATGATCATGGTGATCATTTAAAAGGTGGATTGCCAGGAACGAAAGATCAAGATGGAGATCGTTTTATTGAAATTTGGAACTTAGTTTTTATGCAGTATGAACAAATTTCAAAAGATAAAAGAATAGATTTACCTAAGCCATCTGTTGATACAGGCATGGGATTAGAGAGAATTGCAGCACTTTTACAGGGTACTCATGATAATTATCAAACTGATCATTTTAAGAAATTAATAAGTTCAATATCTGAAGTAACAAAAGTTAAACAATCAGATAATAATATATCGAGTTTTAGAGTAATCGCTGATCATTTGAGAGCGAGCTCATTTCTTTTAGCAGAAGGCGTTCTACCTTCAAATGAAGGTCGTGGATATGTCTTAAGAAGAATTATGAGAAGGGGAATGAGACATTCTCATCTGTTAGGATCTAAGGAACCAATTTTTTATAAAATCTTTGAGTCTTTAAAAAACGAAATGTCAGGTAATTATCCAGAACTTGAAAGATCCCAGTCTTTAATCAAAGAAACTTTAAGGATGGAGGAAGAAAAATTTTTAGTATTACTTGATAGAGGTATTAAAATTCTAAATGATGAAATTTCAAAAATAGACAAAGTTTTACCTGGTGATGTTGCATTTAAATTATATGACACTTACGGATTTCCATTAGATCTTACAGAAGACATCTTAAAGAATAAATCATTGAAAGTTGATCATAAGAAATTTGATGAATTTATGAAAAAAAGTAAAGAACTTGCAAAAAAGAATTGGAAAGGTTCTGGAGATAGCTCTGAAGAAGCAATTTGGTTTTCAATTAAAGACAGAACTGGTCCTACAGAATTTTTAGGTTACGAGTCTAATCAGTCTGAGGGAGTTGTATTAAATATAATTAAAAATAGTAAGGAAATAAAATCTTTGTCTAGCAGTGAAGAGGGAATGATAATTACAAATCAAACCCCGTTTTATGGAGAGTCAGGAGGCCAACTAGGAGATAAAGGAACAATCGTTTCTGGTAACTCCGTTTTTGAGGTAGAAGATACGCAGAAAAAACTTGGGGACTTATTTGTTCATTATGGATCTTTGAAAACTGGTGAAATAAAAATCAATGATGTAGTAGAGATGAAAATAGATGTGGAGAGAAGAGATAATTTAAAAGCTTATCATTCTGCTACACACTTACTCCACGAGTCTTTAAGAAGAACTTTAGGTAAACATGTTATGCAAAAAGGATCATTAGTTGCTCCAGATAGGTTAAGGTTTGACTTCAGTCATATGAAACCAATTTCAAATGAAGAGTTAGAAACTATTGACAATTTAGTTAATGAATATGTTTCAAATAGTTCTGAAGTGACCACAAGAATTATGACGCCAAAAGCAGCTATAGAAAAGGGTGCATTAGCTTTTTTTGGTGAAAAATATGGAGAAGAAGTTCGTGTTGTATCTATGGGTAAGGAAAAAGAGACATATTTCTCAACAGAATTGTGTGGAGGAACTCATGTAAAAAATACTGGAGATATTGGAAAATTTAAAACTGTTAGTCAATCATCTATTGCAGCAGGTGTAAGAAGAGTTGAGGCATTAAGAGATAAACAACTTGAGAATTTTATAAAGAATAAAGAAAAGTTATCAACTTTATCAACTCAAAAAGATGAAGAAATTATTAAAGATTTGTCATCTCAAATTATAAAACTTGGGGGAAAACCAAACGTTGATAATAAAGATCTAAAAGAAATTATAAAAAATCTCACAAGACAACTTGAACAACTAAATGTTAGTTCAGTCCTTCAGGATAAAACGAAAAATATTATTAAAGATGATAAAATAAATAATGTAAAAGTAAGATTTCAAAAAGTTCAAGATTTACCTCCTAAAGATTTAAGGAAATTAGTTGATCAAGGAAAAAAAGAATTAGGACATGGAATTATTATCGTCTTTGCCAGCTTTGAAGGTAAAGTTGGAATAGCTGTTGGTATTACAGAAAAATTAATTGATAAATACGATGCAGTAAAATTTGCAAAATTAGGTTCAGAAATTATTGGTGGTAAAGGGGGTGGAGGAAGAAAAGATTTTGCTCAAGCAGGAGGTCAAGACAGCAGCAAAATTGATAAAGCTTTTGAAAAAATTAAATCTTTAGTTTAACTTTTTTTTTAATCTCCCATCAATTTCATCTAAAAATTGATTAGTTGTTAGGTATTTACTTGAAGGTCCAATTAAAATAGCAAGATCTTTTGTCATTGCACCACTTTCTACACACTCAATACAGACTTCTTCTATTTTATTTGAAAATTTAATTAGTGAATCATTATTATCTAATTTTCCCCTATGCGCTAAGCCCCTTGTCCATGCAAATATAGAGGCGATTGGATTAGTTGATGTTTCTTTTCCTTGCTGGTGTAATCTAAAATGTCTTGTTACAGTTCCATGAGCCGCCTCAGCTTCCATTATTTTTCCATCAGGAGTTAATAATGTACTCGTCATTAAACCTAAAGACCCATAACCTTGAGCCATTGTATCTGATTGTACATCTCCATCATAATTTTTACACGCCCAAATATATTTTCCACTCCATTTCATTGCACACGCAACCATGTCATCTATTAATCTATGTTCATAAATAATACCGTTTTCCTCAAATTTTTTCTCAAATTCATTTTCGAAAACCTCTTGAAATATATCTTTAAACCTTCCGTCATATTTTTTTAGAATAGTATTTTTAGTCGATAAATAAACTGGCCACTTTTTTATTAAACCATAACTAAAACAAGATCTCGCAAAGTCCTCAATTGATCTGTCTAAATTATACATAGAAAGAGCAACTCCTGGACCAGTAAAGTTAAATACTTCATGCTTAATTTCTTTTTTACCATCCTCTGAGGTCCACTTAATTTCCATTTTCCCTTTGCCTGGAACTTTAAAATCTGTTGCTCTATATTGATCTCCAAAAGCATGTCTTCCAATTACAACTGGATCAGACCATGATGGAACAAGTTTAGGAATATTAGAACAGATAATTGGTTCTCTAAATACAGTTCCACCAATAATATTTCTTATAGTTCCATTTGGCGATCTCCACATTTTTTTTAATTTAAATTCCTCTACTCTAGCTTCGTCAGGTGTTATTGTTGCACATTTAATTCCAACACCAATTTTTTTTATTGCATTTGCTGAATCAATTGTAATTTGGTCGTCTGTGTTATCACGACTTTTCATTCCCAAATCATAATATTCTATACCTAAATCAAGATATGGGAGGATTAATTTGTTTTTAATGAATTCCCAAATTATTCTGGTCATTTCATCACCATCTAGTTCAACAACTGGGTTTTTTACGTTAATTTTACTCACTTTATTTAATTATCTTATTAATTGAATTTCGCGATTTTATATACATATTAATCAAAAATTAGCAAATAGAAGAATATGTTTAGTAAGATATTTCCAAAGATTCATGCAGAGGGCTATAAATTTTTAGTGATTGCAGGAATAATTACAATTATTTTTTATACTTTCAGTAATTTCTTGGCTTTAATAGGTTTACTTTTAACTGTATGGATTTATTATTTTTTTAGAGATCCAGATAGAGTTATCATTAATAATGATAACTATCTTGTTAGTCCTGCAGATGGAGAAGTTATTAAAGTAGAAGAAGTCGATGGTCCAAGAGAGCTAGGTTTAGAAAACAAAAAATTTAAAAAAATAAGTATTTTTATGAATGTTTTTGATTGTCATGTTAACAGGATACCTTGTAGTGGTAAAGTTGAAGAAATTTTATACAAACCTGGAAAATTTTTAAATGCTTCTTTAGATAAAGCCAGTGAAGATAATGAGAGAAATTATTATAAGATTAAAGATACACAGAATAATGATGTGATAGTTGTACAAATTGCCGGTCTGATTGCTCGTAGAATAGTCTGCGAAACAAATAAAGATCAAGATTTAAAACAGGGCGATAGAATAGGCATGATTAGATTTGGAAGCAGAGCAGATGTTTATTATGAAAATTATGAACCTCTTGTAAAAATTGGCCAAACTGCAATAGCAGGAGAAACATTGTTAGCTAAAAAATAATGGAACCACAAAAAAAAAATTTTAAAATTGTTGCAGATAAAAAAACTGCAAGAGTAATCTTACCAAATATGCTAACCCTTATAGGAGTTTGTATTGGTTTAACATCAATCAGATTTGCTTTAGATGGAAGATTTGAACTCGCGGTGATAGCAATTATTTTTGCGGCATTGATCGATGGGTTAGATGGAAGAATTGCAAGATTAATTAGAGGTACCTCAAAAGTTGGAAAAGAATTAGATTCTTTAACAGATATGATAAGTTTTGGAGTTGCTCCAGCATTTATTATGTTTTTTTTGGAAACTAAATACGCTTGGAAGATTTGGATGGCTTTTGTGTCTTATTTACGTGATTTGTGTTGCATTAAGATTGGCGAGATTTAATATAAGTTCTAATCAAGAGCCTTCTTGGAGAGATAATTTTTTTGAAGGAGTTCCTTCTCCAGCAGGTGGAGTATTAGTTTTAACTCCATTAATTATAAGTTTAAGTAATTTTAATTTATATCCATTAAATTATGATGTAATTGTTCCAATTTTTTTTATTATAACTTCATTTCTATTAATTAGTAAATTTCCAACTTATTCATTTAAAAAAATTGTAATTCCAAGAAGAACAACAATTTTTTTATTATTTAGCATAGTTCTATTTTTCGGTCTTTTATTGATATATACATTTAATGTTATAGCAATAAGTGCTGTTATTTATTTACTGTTAATTCCAATTAGTTTTTTTCATTATAAAAAAATTAAAAAACAACATGAAAATGACAGAATTCAAGATGATGATGACCTTGAAGATGTACTTTAATGAAAAAAAATGTAATCGTATCTCTGTCTGATGCAAATTATTTTCCTCTGCTCGAGGAATTGATAGATTCTATAAAAAAATTTGATGAAAGCAAAGATGTTGCAATCTGTATTTTAGATGCGGGCTTAACTCAAGATCAAAAAAATAAATTAGCAAATAAAATAGATGAAATAAAATTAGCCGAGTGGGATATTGAAGTTCCAGTTAATAAAGTTAAAGGAAAAGATTGGCTGAAAAGCCAGGTATCAAGAGCATTTTTACCTAAATATTTTCCAAATTATGAGAAATATTTATGGATAGATTGTGATGCTTGGGTAAATGATTGGAAGTGTATAGATTTATATTTTAAGGCATGTGATAATGGAAATTTAGGCATCACACAAACTATTGGTCCTGGATACAAAATTACCTCTAAAGTAAATTGGTTACTTGGAAAATTAGCAATAATAAAATCACAAAATTTCAAACATGCGGTTAAATCAAAAATTCCTTACGAAAAAGCACGAAAGTTAGCTTTTGCACCTCATATTAATATAGGTGTTTTTTCTCTAGAAAAAAATTCCCCAGGATGGAAATCTTGGCAGGATAACCTTAAGCAAACCTTAAAAGCTGGAAATATTTTTGGTTCTGAAGGTTTAGCTATTAATATGTCTGTTTATATTGATGAATTAAAAACCGAATTTTTACCACTGAATTGTAATTGGATTACAAGTAATTTACTTCCTAAATTTGATGAGGAAAAAAAAACATTTGTAGAACCCTATTTACCTAACTATAAAATAGGAATTATTCATCTTGCAGCTGGAATTTGGAAAAATGGAAAAGATATGAGAATGGATAAAACTATTCAAATTGAAATTGAAACCTTAAATCATAAAAAGATTTTAAAAAGTCTTAGATATTCTAATTGAAAAAAAATAAGATTTCAAAAAACTGGGTAAATAAACAAAGACGAGACATTTACGTTCGTCAATCTAAAATCGATGGTTATAGGGCAAGATCAGCTTATAAATTAATGGAAATTAATGAAAAGTTTAAAATTTTTAAAGGTGGAATTACTATTTTAGATATTGGTGCAGCACCAGGTAGCTGGTCTCAATATGCTTCAAAAGTTGTAAAAAATGGAAAAATAATCTCTATAGATTTAAAAGAAATGGAAGAAATAGAAAATACTATTCAAATAAAAGGTGATTTCACTGAAATTAATATTCAAAAAAAAATTAAAGAACATATAAAAAAAAGTTTAGATGTGGTGATGTCAGATATGGCTGTTAATACAACAGGGATTAAAAATATTGACTCAATTCAAACAGGTGAATTATGTAAAGAAGCAATGAATTTTTCTAAAGAGGTGATTTCTAATGAGGGTTTTTTTATTTCAAAAATTTTTATGGGAGGAACCTTTAATGAAATTGTCGCACTTGGAAAAAAAATTTTTAAAGAAGTTAAGGTTTTTAAACCACTTTCGAGCAGGAAAGATTCAAAAGAAAGTTTTATAATTTGTAAAAAACTAAGATAGTTCCTTTAAAAAAAAAAGGAATCGTATATAAAATATTATGGTTCCTATAAAAGAAGCACTAACCTTTGATGACGTTACATTAATCCCAAAGTACTCTGATATTTTGCCCTCAGAGGTTGATACAAGTATCAGTTTAACTAATTTTTTAAAATTAAAGATTCCTCTATTGTCTTCAGCTATGGATACAGTTACCGAAAGTAAAATGGCAATCGCTATTGGTAAGGCTGGTGGTATTGGCGTAATTCATCGAAACTTAGATATAAAAAAACAAGTTCAAGAAATAAGAAAAGTAAAAAAAAAAAAATTGATAGTAGGTGCTGCAGTAGGTGCAGGTCCAAAAGAATTTGAGAGAGCAACGGCTATTTTAAAAGAAAACATTGATATGATAGTTATTGATACTGCTCATGGACACACTAAAAAAGTTTCTGAAATAATTAAATTTGTTAAAAGGAAAAAAAATAAGAAAACAGCATTATGTGCTGGAAATATAGCTACCGCAGAAGCAGCAAATTTTTTGCTTGAATTGGGTGTTGATATTTTAAAAGTTGGAATTGGCCCAGGTTCTATATGTACAACACGATTAGTAGCTGGAATTGGTGTTCCTCAATTAAGTGCAATTCTTAATGTAAGAAAAGGAGTTAAAAATAAGAATATTAAAATAATTTCTGATGGTGGAATAAAATATTCTGGTGATTTAGCAAAAGCATTTGCAGCAGGTGCTGATGCTGTGATGATAGGTTCATTATTTGCAGGAACTTATGAAACACCTGGAAAACTTATTAAAAAAAATGGAAAATTATTCAAAAGCTTTAGGGGCATGGGCTCAGTAGGAGCAATGAACAAAGGATCAGCTGATAGATATTTTCAATCTAAACAAATAGATGTTTCAAAATATGTACCAGAAGGAGTTGAGGGTTTATCTAAATATAAAGGTAAAGTTGAGAATGTAATATATAAGTTAATAGGTGGTTTAAGGTCATCGATGGGTTATCTAGGTTCAAAACAAATAAAAAACCTAAGAAAAAAACCACAGTTTGTTAAAATTACTAAGGCTGGATTTTATGAAAGTATGGTTCATAATGTTGATATAGTGAAAGATGAAAATTAGAATTTATGAAACCAACTATTAAATTAATTTTATCTTTTTATTTAATTTTAAGCATTTTTACGAATTCTATTGGAAGTGAAAATTTTTTTGAGAAAGGTTTAAAGTTATTTAATGATAAAAAATATGAAGATGCAAAATTTATGTTTGAAAGAAGTATAGTTTTTAACCCTAAAGATTCAAATTCATATTTATATTTAGCAAAAATTTATAATCAGCAAGAAAAAAAAAAAGATGAAGAAAAAAATTTAGATGCAACACTGTTAATTGAACCTAATAATGAAGAAGCTATTTTGATGTTAATGAAAATAGGTCTTGAAAAATCAAATTATTCTAAAGTTAAAGATTTATCAAAAAAATTTATCGAAGTTTGTAAAAATTTATGTAAGGAAAATAAATATATTCTAGATACTCTATCAAATATAGAACCAAAAAATGAGTCTTGATCTAAGTTTAAATAAGATCTTGATTATAGATTTTGGCTCTCAATTTACACAACTTATCGCAAGGAGAATAAGAGAGCTTGGAGTTTTTTCAGAAATAATTAGTCATAAAAAAGTTAAAAGTTCAAACTTAGATAGTTCTGTTAAAGGAATTATTTTATCAGGTGGACCTCTAAATGTTTATGAAATTAAAAAGTATTCATTTGATAAAGAGATAATTGAAAAAAAAATACCTGTATTAGGTATTTGTTTTGGCCATCAAATTCTCTCAAAAATTAATGGAGGAAAAGTTAAACAATCTAAACATAGAGAATTTGGATTAGCCAATATTTTAAAAAAAAGAACTAGTCCATTAACTAAAAACTTTTTTAAAAAGAAATATACAAAAGTTTGGATGAGCCATGCTGATCAGGTTTACAAATTGCCAAAAAATTTTAAAGTTATTGCTTCAAGCCAAAATTCTAAGTTCGCAATTGTTGCTAATGAGTTAAAAAATTTTTATGGGGTTCAATTTCATCCTGAAGTAACCCATACAGAGAATGGAAAAATATTAATAAGAAATTTTATTTTTTTAATATGTAAGATAAAAAAGAATTGGTCTGTTAAAAATCAAAAGATTAAATTAATCAAAGAGGTAAAAAATCAAGTTGGTAATGATAAAGTAATTTGTGCATTGTCTGGAGGAGTTGATAGTAGTGTAGTGGCTCAATTACTAAATAAAGCAATAGGTAAAAAGTTATATTGTATTTTTGTAAATACTGGATTGCTGAGAAAAAATGAAGAAAAACAAGTTATAGCTACTTTTAAAAAGAAATTGAAGATTAATTTAGTTTATGTAAATGCTGAAAAAGAATTTATCAAAAATTTAAAAAATATCTCAGATCCTGAAAAAAAAAGAAAGATAATTGGGAACCTTTTTATAAAAATTTTTGAACGATATGCCAAAAAATTAAAGAATGTAAAATTTTTAGCCCAAGGTACTCTTTATCCTGACTTAATTGAGAGTAAATCAGTTACAGGAAGTGAAACTTCCAAAATTAAGTCTCACCATAATGTGGGAGGATTACCAAAAAAAATGAAGCTTAGTTTAGTTGAACCACTTAAGTTTTTATTTAAAGATGAAGTAAGAAAACTTGGATTAGAGCTTAATTTAAGTAAAGAAATAATCACAAGACATCCTTTTCCAGGTCCAGGATTAGCAATTAGAATCCCAGGAATAATAACAAGTGAAAAAATAAAGATTTTAAAAGAAGCTGATTTTTATTTTATAAAAGCCTTAAAAGAACATGGTCTTTATAATAAAATTTGGCAAGCTTACGCAGCTTTACTTCCAGTCAAAACAGTTGGTGTAATGGGTGATAATCGTACTTATGAATATTTATGCTTGTTAAGAGCAATAACATCTGAAGATGGTATGACTGCTGATTTTTATGATTTTAAAAAATCATTTATTCAAATGATTTCTAACAAAATTGTAAATAGCATAAGAGGAATAAATAGAGTAGTTTATGATGTTACATCCAAACCACCAAGCACTATTGAGTTAGAATGAATAAAATAAAAAAAATTATTGGAAAAAAAGATAAATCTAAAATTGTTTGTTTAACAGCATATTCAAAAAATATAGCAGAAGAAGTAGATAAACATGTTGATATTGTTTTAGTTGGAGATTCTTTAGGTTCGGTATTGTACAATTATAAAACAACTAGGAAAGTTACTCTTACAGAAATGATTAATCATTCCAAGAGTGTAAGGCTGGGTGTAAAAAAAAGCTTAATGGTTGTAGACATGCCTTATAAAACATATGATACAAATACTTCAGCATTAAAAAATGCTAAAAAAGTTTTAAGAGAAACAAAGTGTGATGCTGTTAAATTAGAAGGTGGAAGAAAAATTATTGGACAAATAAAGTTTTTAATTAAAAACAGAATTCCAGTCATGGGTCATCTTGGTTTGTTACCTCAATCTGTAAAAGGAAAATTTAAATCTAAAGGTAAAAACGAAAGAGAAATAAAACAATTAATTAATGATGCAAATTTACTTGAAAAAAATGGAGTTTTTGCAATTGTTTTAGAGTGTGTAAAAACACAAATAGCAAAAAAAATTACTCAAAATTTGAATATTCCAACAATTGGAATTGGATCATCAGTACACTGTGATGGTCAAGTCCTTGTTACAGATGATCTTCTTGGTTTAAACGAAACAAAAATTAAATTTGTTAAAAGATTCTTAAATATAAAAAAATATATCAATTTAGGCTTAAAAAAATATGCCTTGGAAGTAAGATCTAAAAAATATCCATCTAAAAAACATTCCTATTAAAAATATTTTCTAAACTGTTCGTTTATAGATAAGATATCTAAATCTGCAAGTCCTCCAATAATTAATTGAATTGCAACTAAAAGAATAAAACCAAGGCCAACATAAGCTATCCACAAATGCTTTTGAATATAATTAGCGAGATATGTGGCCATGGCCCCAGTAAGAATTACTGATAGTACGAGACCAAATATCATAAAACCAAAATTACCTTTTGCAGCACCAACAACACCTATAACATTATCAAAACTAATTGTTATATCAGCGAATAAGACTTTATATACACTTTGAATATATGATGGTTCTTTAGATTTTTTTGTTGGAGATTTTACTTTTTTTATTTCAAAGAGGTCTTTTCTTAAATCATTTACTATCCAAATTAAAAGCAATCCACCTAAAATTTTAATGAAGTAAAATTTAAATAAGTATGTAGCGAATAATGCAAAAATGATTTTAAATATTAAGGCTCCAGCAACACCCCACAAAATTATTTGCCTTCTATTTTTTGGGGCAAAATTTGCAGCAATCAAACCTATGATTATTGCATTATCTGCAGCCAGAATAATATCTATAAAAATAATTTGAGCTAATATGAGTATTTCTTCTAACAAAGTAGACACATAATATTTAATTCTAATAATAATTCAATCAAAAGTAGTATTATTTTTTTATTGATAATTTTTTTGATACATAATGAAATGATCTAAATAAAAATGGAGGATAAATGAAGTTTATTAAATATTTATGTACTATTTTAGTTTCAATAATTTTGTCAATTAATCTTGCTAACGCAGAAAAATGGGACATGGCTCTTGCTTATGGAGCTGGAAACTTTCATTCTGCTAATGCAGCTGAATTTGCAAAAAATGTAACTGAAAAAAGTGGAGGCAAATTAACAATCGTTACTCATCCTGGCGGATCATTGTTTAAAGGTGGAGAAATCTTTAGAGCAGTAAGAACTGGTCAAGCTCAGATTGGTGAAAGATTTATGTCAGCCTTAGGTAAAGAGGATCCATTATTAGAAGTGGACTCTCAACCGTTCTTAGCGACATCTTATGCTGATGCTATGAAACTGTATAAAGCTTCGAAAGCTGAGATAGTCAAAGGATTAGATCAGAAGGGTTTAGTTTTTCTTTATGCAGTACCATGGCCTGCACAAGGTTTGTACAGCAAAAAAGAGATTAGTTCAGTTAATGATCTAAAAGGTTTAAAATTTAGAGCATACAATTCTGCAACTATAAGAATTGCTGAGTTAACAGGTATGGCCCCAACAAAAATAGAGGCTGCTGAAATAAGTCAGGCATTTTCTACAGGAGCTGTTGAAAGTATGATCACATCACCAACTACAGGAAAAAATTCTAAAATTTGGGAAAATGGTGTGAAATATTTTTATGATATAGCAGCATGGTTTCCAAAAAATATGATAATTGTTAATAAAGATGCGTGGAATAAATTAGATAAAGCTACTCAAGATCTAGTTATGAAACAAGCAGCTTTGGCGGAAAGAAAAGGATGGCAATTATCAAAACAAGGTAATGTTGGAGATAAAAAAGCTCTTGCAGATGCTGGAATGGTAGTAGGTAAAGTAAATTCTTCACTACAAGCTCATTTTGAAAAAGTTGGAGAGACAATGGCAAAAGAATGGTCTCAAAAAGCCGGCTCAAGAGGAGCTGCTGTTTTGTCAGCATATAAATAATCAAATCTTTAATTAAGGCCACTTAAATTTAAGTGGCCTTAAATCAATATGTTAAAATCTTTAGATAAAAACTTAAATAAACTTTATAAATTTTCTGGTTACATAGCTGCAATATTTTTAATTTTTGTAGCAGTTTTTATATTAATTGGTATTTCATCAAGAATATTTGGTTTTTATATAAGAGGTCTAGCAGAATACTCCGGTTATTGCATGGCTTCAGCATCGTTTTTTGCTTTAGCTTTTACATTTGTGGAGGGCGGTCATATAAGGATTACTCTTTTTTTGGAAAAGCTATCTGGCCTAAAAAAAAAGATTGTCGAAATATGGTGTTTAACTATTGCTAGCTTTTTTTCTGGTTATTTGGCTTATTATTTTATTAAGATGTTAATTATTTCTTACAAGTTTCAAGAAAGAAGCGAGGGAGCAGATGAAATTTTAATTTGGATACCTCAAACCAGTGTAGCTATTGGATCTTCAATATTTTTCATAAGTGTTTTTCATCAATTTATTTTAAAATTTAAAGAAAATTAAATGCCTGAAATTCTTTTAACAATTTTTTTTATAAGTGTTTTATTATTTTTTTTGGGATCAGGTATTTGGGTTGCATTAAGCATGATCGGTGTATCAGCAGTTGGAATGATGTTATTTACTTCTAGGCCTGTTGGTGATGCAATGGCCACAACAATATGGGGAACCTCATCCTCTTGGACTTTAACTGCGTTACCGCTATTTGTATGGATGGGAGAGATATTGTTTAGGACAAAACTTTCTGAAAATTTGTTTAGAGGCTTATCTCCCTGGATGCAAAAACTTCCAGGTGGATTAATTCATGTAAATGTTGTGGGTTGTGCATTATTTGCAGCCATATCAGGTTCTTCAGCAGCTACCGTTGCAACAGTAGGCAAAATGTCTATTCCTGAATTGAGGAAAAGAAATTACCCAGAAAAAATTTTACTTGGTAGTTTAGCTGGATCTGGAACGTTAGGTTTATTAATTCCACCATCTATAATTTTGATAATTTATGGAGTTGCAGTTCAAGAGTCTATTGCCAAATTGTTTATTGCAGGAATTATTCCAGGAATAATGATTGCTTTAATTTTTATGTCATATGTAATTATTTGGTCATTAATCAATAAAAAAGATATGCCAAAAATTCTTGAAGAATATTCATTTTTGGAAAAAGTAAAAAGATCTAAACAACTTTTACCAGTGATAATATTAATCTCAGCAGTAATTGGATCAATATATACCGGGATAGCAACAGCAACAGAGGCAGCATCTCTTGGAGTTGTAGGAGCTTTAATACTATCTTTTTTTCAAAAAAGTTTAAATTTAAATACATTTAAGTCCTCTTTATTAGGTGCAACAAAAACATCATGTATGATTGCTTTTATTTTAGCAGGCTCAACATTTTTATCTTTAGCAATGGGTTTTACGGGTTTACCAAGAAATTTAGCAATGTGGATACAAAATATGAATTTATCACCTTATGTTTTAATTTTTGTTTTGATGATTTTTTATATCATTTTAGGAATGTTTCTTGATGGAATATCAGCTGTAGTATTAACAATGGCAATTATAGAACCAATGATAAGACAAGCTGGATTTGATATGATTTGGTTCGGAATATTTTTGGTAATTGTAGTTGAGATGGCACAAATAACCCCACCTGTTGGATTTAATTTATTCGTTCTTCAAGGCATGGCAAATAAAGATATGGGTTATATCGCAAAAAGTGCTTTTCCATTATTCTTGTTAATGGTTTTAGCAGTAGTTTTAGTTGTAATCTTTCCAGAAATTGCTTTGTGGATGCCTGAAAAAATGGTCAAAAATTTAAATTAGTATTTAGAAACTTTTTCTCCAGCTATAATAGCTTTAAGTTGATCATATTCTTCACAATTACAATTTTTTAATACTTCTAGTCTCTCAACAGCAAGATTATGCCTGTTAGTCGCAACATATAATTCTCCAAGATATTCATTAATACCAATATGATTTGGATCAATAGCTAAACCTTGAAGATAATATTTTTCACCATTTTCAAAATCACCAGTTTTTCTAGTTGTAAAACCCAAGTAATTTAATGTGTCAGGTTTATTTGGTTTTGATTTATTTGAAGCTATTAATAATTTTTGAGCCTTTAAATATTTTTTTTCAGCTTTTTTTGTTTTACCTTTTTTTTCTAATTTTTTTGCTGATTTAACTAATTTAACAGCTTTTTCATAATTTGTTTTAATTTTTTGGCCGTCATTTTCACCCCCGCTGCTACTAGATCCTGCAGAGTAAGAATTTGATATTAAAGTTACAGATAATAAAATTGTGATAAATAATTTTTTAATCATTTCTAAATTTCTTCATTTTGTTTAATGGTTTTAAGTTAAGCCCATTATCTATTAAGTTATTTTTGATAGACTTAGCAGTAGCTAATGAACTCATATTGTCTCCATGTATACATACAGAATCTATTTCACAAGGTATTTGTTTTCCACTGTGACAATTAAGTGACTGTGTTTTTACCATTTTTAAAACATGTTTTTGAGCTTGTTCAGGATCAGTAATTAAAGCATGTGGCTTTTTTCTTGATACAAGATTTCCATCATCCTCATAATTTCTATCAGCAAATATTTCACAAGCAATTTTCATACCTAACCTTTTAGCTGCCTCTTCCATTTTAGATCCAGTTGGAACTAAATATATCAAATCTTTATTTATCCCCTTTATTGTTTGTGCTAGAGTTGTAGCCAATTCTATGTCTTCACAAGCCATATTATTTAAAGCACCATGAGGTTTCATGTGTGATACATTTTCTCCATGTTTTGATGCTATCTTTTGAAGGATTTCGTATTGATCTGTAATAAGTTTTGTAATTTCAGAAGAATTTAAATTAATTCTTTCTCTTCCAAAATTTTCTGGATCATTAAAAGATGGATGAGCCCCAATACTCACACCATTTTTTTTTGAAATTTTTATAACTTGATTCATGGTTTCTTCATCTCCTGCATGATAACCACAAGCAACATTCGCTGAATTTACGATTTCTAATAAATCTGGATCATGTTTATTTGAATGATGTTTTGATTTTTCACCTAAATCACAATTTATATTAATTTCCATACTCATAATTTCTAAGTATAACATGGCATGATAAAAAATATATTAAATCTTGGTGACGCAGCTTTATATTGTGATTTTGGCAGAGATGTAAATAAGGAGACAAATATACAAGTTATTAGATATTTTAAAAGTATTCAAAATGAAAATATAGAGGGGATAAATAATCTAACCCCATCGTATAATAAACTCATAATTTCATTTGATTTAAAAAAAACAAATTTTAAAGATCTTAAAAATACTATTGAAAATTTAACTGTTACTAACATCAAAGATTTAAAAAATAAAAAAGTTGAAATTCCAGTTTGTACGCAAGAGAAGTTTTCATTGGATATAAAGAGATTAGAAAGAATTTTAAGTATAAGTCGTGAAAATATTTATAGAAATTTTTTTAATAAGGAATTTTTTTGTTACATGACTGGCTTTATAGCAGGAATGCCGTTCCTTGGAGATTTAGATAGCAATATGAGAGCAAAACGTCTTGAAACACCAAGAGTTAAGGTGCCAAAAGGATCTGTTGGTTTAACTGAGCAATTCGCAAATATTTATACTTATGAAAGTCCTGGAGGATGGAATATTATAGGAAATTCTCCATTAAATATTTTTGATAACTCTAAAGAAAAAGATCCGAATCTGATTAATCCAGGAGACTTAATTACTTTTAAAGAAATTACTGAAGATCAATATCATAATTACAATGACTAAAAATTATTTTGAAATTGTTAGAGCAGGGATCAATACAACTTTTCAAGATCAAGGCAGAAATAACCTTTACCACATAGGTATACCATTTAGTGGTGCTATGGATAATAGAAACTTTTTATTAGTAAATAAATTAGTTGGAAATAAATTAGATCAACCAGTTATAGAGTTTGCTTACCAAGGTCCTTTATTCAAATACTATGGAGATAAAATTAATATTGCAATAACTGGTGATGTATATTTTAAGATTAAAAGAAATGAAATAATTATTGACGGTAAATGTTATCAAACATTTAATATCCAAAATGGAGATGAAATAGATATAATTTCTACAAATAAATCTGTTTATGGATATTTAGGTATTGGTGGTCAAATAGATTTAAAATATCAATGGTCGAGTTGTTCAATAAATACTAAAGCAAATATAGGTGCTAATAATGGAAAAAAATTTGAAGTAAATCAAAAGATCAATATTTTAAAAATTAATGAAAATCTAAATAATAACAAGTTAGATTATATAAATACTAAAATAGAAAACATAAGAGTAATTAAAGGAACTAATTTTAATTATTTTTCAGACGAGGGTAAAAAATTTTTTTTTGAAAAAGAATTTATTGTTTCAAAGCTATCAGATCGTATGGGAATGAGATTAGAGGGGCCTAAAATAGAAAATATAGTTGATACAAACATTAAATCTGAGGGATTGATCAAAGGTGTAATTCAGGTACCAGCTGATGGAAATCCAATTATAATGTTATCTGATCATGGAACTATAGGTGGATACCCTAAAATAGGAGTGGTTATAAGTGCAGACTATGACAAATTAGTACAACTTACACCAGGATCAAAAATAAAATTTAAAGAAATTGAATTATCTAGTGCAGAAACATTATTTAAATTGTATGACTTGGAAACACAAAATTTAATTTCTCAAATTTAATGAATTTAATTAAAAATTTACCTGGCCCTTTTTTAGTTTTTTTGGGAGCAGTAAGTTTAAGTTTTGGTGGTTTAATTGTAAAATCTTTTGAGGGTGCCACATTATGGCAAATTTTATTTTGGAGATCTATATTTTTTTCTCTCACTGTCTTAGTATTTTTATTGATAACTTATAAAAAAAAAATATTTAACTCATTTTATTTATCAGGTTTTCCTGGATTTATAGCTGGTGCAATTTTATCTTTAGGTTTCTGTGGATATGTAGTTGCAATGTATAGTACAACAGTCGCCAATACTAACTTTATCATCTCATTACAAATTTTATTTCTAGCAATTTTTGGATATTTTTTTTTAAAGGAAAAAATTTCTTTGATTACATTAATTTCAATTACCCTAGCTGTTGTAGGAGTTTTGATTATGGTTGGAAATTCTTTGTCACCAGGAGAGCTTACAGGAAATTTAGCAGCATTTTCAATGCCGATATCTTTTGCGGTATTGATAATAATCGTAAGAAAGTACCCGTCTATTGATATGGTTCCAGCTCAATTTATAGCAGGTATTTTCTGTTGTTTAATTGGATATTTTCTTTCTAATCAAATTATGATTTCTTATCATGATATATTTTTAGGATTCTTGGCAGGATTCTTTCAAATTGGATTTGGCTTTATATTTATAACAATTGGTGCAAGAACAACACCTTCAGCTATGGTTGGTATAATAATGCTCTCCGAATCTGTTCTCGGACCTATGTGGGCTTTTTTATTTGTAAGCGAACGACCTTCAATATTTAGTTTAATTGGAGGAGCTATAATTCTTTTTGCTGTTTTAATGCAGTTTTATACACTTTTGAAAAAAGATAAAAAAATTATTTCTCATTGACATCCTCCCTCAGTTGTTAGATTATGGTTTTACGGGAGAGACTACAGAAGATCGTAGCGCCGAAGGAGCAACCACCCAGGAATCTCTCAGGCAAAAAGGACCGTAACATATTAACTCTGGAAAGAGATTTAATTCTCGCCGAAGGAGTAATACTCTCAGGCAAATATACAGATGGGTAAAAAGAGTTAATATGGAAATAAAAAAAACACCTTTATACAAATTACATCAAAATAATAACGCGAAATTTGTTGAGTTTGCAGGTTATCAAATGCCAATTCAATATGCGGAAGGTATTGTTGAAGAGCACAAATTTACAAGGACGCACTCTGGTATTTTTGATGTTTCACACATGGGTCAATTATTTATATATGGAGATAATAATTTAACTGAGGATTTAGAAAAAATTTTTCCATTAGATTTAAAAAATTTAAAAATCAACCATTCTAAATATAGTTTTTTAATGAATGATGATGCAGGAATTTATGATGATTTAATTGTTACTAAATTAGAAAAAGGTTTTTTAATAATTTTAAATGCAGCATGCAAAGAAAATGATTTTAAAATTTTGAGTAAATTATTAAATGATAAATATGAGATGCTATTAGATGAAAAAAGATCTTTAATTGCTATTCAAGGACCAAAATCAGTAAAGATACTGAATAATATTATTTATGGGGTTGCAAATCTCAACTTTATGTCTGGAAATTGGTTCTCTTTTCATGATCAAAAAGTTTATATTACACGATCAGGTTATACAGGAGAAGATGGATTTGAAGTATCTATATTAAACGAATTGTCCGAAAAATTTACAAAAGAATTGATAGATAAGGGCGCAAAACTAATTGGTTTAGGAGCTAGAGACACTTTAAGATTGGAAGCAGGCTTATGTTTGTATGGTCATGAACTAGATAAAGATAAAACTCCTGTTGAGGCAAATTTAAAATGGGCTATTTCTAAAGACAGAGTTTCTAAAGGTAATTTTATTGGATTTAATAAAATTTCAAAACAGCTAAATGATGGTGTAAGTAAAATTAGAGTAGGGATAAAGCCAGAAGGAAGAATAATAGCAAGAGAAAAAACAAAAATATTTAATCAATCAGATTCACACATTGGTGAAATTACGAGTGGAACATTTGGCCCAAGTGTTAATGGCCCTGTTGCTATGGGTTATGTAGAGAATGAATTTTCAAAGAAGGATACAAAAATATTTTTGGAAGTAAGAGGAAAGAAGTATCCTGCAAATATATGCGGATTACCTTTTTATAAAAAAAACTATGTGAAAGGAGTAAATAAATGAGCGAAGTTAAATATTCAAAAGAACATGAATGGATTAAAATAGATGGAGATGTGGCAACAGTAGGTATTACAAAACATGCAACTGAATTATTAGGTGATATAGTTTTTGCAGAGCTTCCAGAAAAAGGCTCAAATGTAGAAAAGGATGGAACTGCAGGAGTTGTAGAGTCCACAAAAGCTGCAAGTGATGTTTATACACCGATAAGTGGTGAGGTAGTAGATATAAATCAAACAATCGTTGATGATCCATCAAAAATAAATCAAGATCCTGAGAGTAGCGCTTGGTTTTTTAAACTTAAAGTAAAGGATAAATCAGAAATGGATACTTTAATGAATAAGGAAGATTACGATAAATTTGCAAAGGAGAGCTCATCATAATGTTACACAACTCACAAAAAGATTTTTTAAAAAGACATATTGGTCCTTCTGAAGAAGATCAATCAAAAATGTTAAAAAAATTGAATTATAAATCACTGGACGATTTAATAGACAATACAGTTCCAGAAAAAATACAGTTTAAAGGTGAACTAAATATTGGAGAGTCTAATTCAGAGTATGAAGCATTAAGAAAATTAAAAGCAATTTTCAAAAAAAATCAAATTTATTCAAATTTTATTGGTATGGGTTATTATGGAACGTATACCCCTCATGTAATTTTAAGAAATATATTAGAAAATCCAGGTTGGTATACTTCCTACACACCTTATCAGCCAGAGGTAGCACAAGGAAGATTGGAAATGTTGTTAAACTTTCAACAAATGATTGTTGATTTTACAGGAATGGATATTGCAAACGCATCTTTACTAGACGAGGGTACAGCAGCAGCAGAGGCTATGGGTTTAAGTCACAGACTAAATAAAAGTGATAGTAATTTAGTTTTCGTTTCAGAAAATTGTCATCCGCAAACAATTGACGTTATACAAACTAGAGCAGAGCCTATGGGTTTAAAAGTTCTTGTTGGAAATGAGGATAAAGTTTTAGAGCAGTTAAAAGAAGATATTGTCTGTGGAATTTTACAGTACCCTGGAACTTTAGGTGATATCAAAGATCCTAGTGAGGCAATAAGTAAGATTCATAAAAAAAATGGTAAAGTAATTTTAGCATGTGATCTTCTTGCACTTGCTAAGCTAAAAACACCTAGAGAGCTTGGGGCTGATATTGCAGTTGGTAGTTCTCAAAGATTTGGTATTCCAATGGGTTATGGTGGCCCGCATGCTGCATTTTTTGCAACAAAAGACGAGTATAAAAGATCTATGCCAGGTAGAATAGTTGGTGTTTCAGTAGATAGACATGGAAATAAGGCTTACAGGTTATCGCTACAGACTAGAGAGCAGCACATTAGACGAGACAAAGCCACAAGTAATATTTGTACTGCCCAAGCTTTATTAGCAATAGTGTCAGCAGCATATGCTATTTATCATGGTCCTGAAGGAATTAAAAATATTTCTGAAAGAGTTTCTCAATTAGCAAAAAATTTTGCTGATAAAATAAAACAATCTGGATACGAACTATATTCAGATTATTTTTTTGATACTGTAACAATTATTACTAAAGAAAAGACTGATCAAATTTTCAAAAATGCTTTAGTTCAAAAAGTTAATATTAGAAAAGTAAATTCAGAAATGCTTGCAGTTTCTTTTGATGAGAAAAAAAATGTTTATAGAGTAAATCAACTATTAAAAATTTTTAATGCAGCAGAATCAATCAAAAAAGAGGATCCTACAGTTAGTTTACCTAATCTTCCTAAAAGTTTACTAAGAACTTCAAAATATTTAGAGCACCCAGTTTTTAATTTGTATCGTTCAGAGACAGAAATGCTTAGATATCTTAAAAGGTTAGAGGATAAGGATATAGCTCTTAACAGAACCATGATTGCACTAGGCTCATGCACTATGAAACTAAATGCTACGGCAGAGATGATACCTATTTCATGGAGAGAATTAGCTGAGCCTCATCCATTCGTGCCCATTGAGCAGATGGAAGGATACAGAACATTGTTTACAGATCTTAAAAATTGGCTGAGATCAATTACTGGTTTTTCAGGAGTTTCACTTCAGCCCAATGCAGGGGCTCAAGGCGAATATGCAGGATTAATGGTAATTAGAAAATATCATTTAGATAGAGGTGATAAAAATAGAAATATATGTTTAATACCAAGCTCAGCACATGGAACTAATCCAGCAAGTGCTCAGATGGCTGGAATGAAAGTTGTGGTAGTTGATTGTGATAAAGATGGAAACGTTGATTTTGAAGATTTAAAGAAAAAATCAGAAATTCATTCTGAAAATCTTGGGGCTTTAATGGTTACATATCCATCTACACATGGTGTATTTGAAGAAAAAATATCAGATATCTGTGATTTAATTCATAAACATGGAGGCCAAGTTTACATGGACGGAGCAAACTTAAATGCACTTGTTGGTATTGCAAAACCTGGAAATTTTGGTCCAGATGTTTGTCATATAAACTTACATAAAACATTCTGTATTCCACATGGTGGAGGAGGGCCTGGAATGGGACCTATTGCATGTAAAAGACATTTACAAGTTTATTTGCCCAATCATCCAGTTGTTAAAGATTGTGGACCTGCATCTGGAATAGGTGCAGTTTCAGCAGCACCTTGGGGAAGTTCAAGTATTCTGTCAATTTCTTGGATGTATATTAAAATGATGGGGTCTGAAGGAGTAAAACTTGCTACTCAAGTTGCTATACTCAATGCTAACTATATTGCTAGTAGACTTAAAGATCATTTTCCAATTTTATATAAAGGTTCAAAAGGTAATGTTGCTCATGAATGTATTATAGATATTAGAGCAATTAAATCAGAAACTGGGGTTACAGAGGAAGATATTGCCAAGAGGTTAATTGATTTTGGTTTTCATGCACCAACAATGTCTTGGCCTGTAGCTGGAACTATGATGATTGAACCTACAGAAAGTGAGAGTTTGCCTGAACTTGATAGATTTTGTGATACTTTGATAAAAATAAAACAAGAAATAGATCAAATAAAATCTGGTAAGTTTGATAAAGTTGACAATCCAATAAAGAATGCTCCTCACACAGATACTGAATTAGCTTCTGATGATTGGACACATAAATATTCTCGAGAAGAGGCGGCTTACCCTGCTAAATTTTTAAGAGCTAATAAATTCTGGCCTCCAGTTGCAAGAGTAGATAATGTATATGGGGATAAGAATATTTTTTGCACATGTCCAAGTATGGATGAATTCAAAGAAGACGCAGCATAAAAATTAATGAAAATTGCTGTAGTTGGCTCAGGAATTTCAGGCTTAAGTGCTGCCTATTACTTATCAAAAAAACATCATGTAGATTTGTTTGAAAAAGAAGATCATTTTGGAGGGCATTCTCATACTATTGATATAAATTTAGATACAAAAAAAATTGCTGTAGATATCGGTTTTATTGTTTTTAATTTTAAAACATATCCTAATTTAATTAATTTTTTTAAAGAAAATAAAATAGATATAGAAAAAAGCGACATGTCTTTTTCAGTTTCAGTAGAAAATACAAATTTTGAATATTGTGGAAAAGGCTTGCATGGTATTTTTTCAAATAGATCAAATTTATTTGATTTGAAATTTTTGAGAATGTTTTTTGATATTATAAATTTTTACAAAAAATGTGATGATATAAAAAATTTTGATGAAAGAATAACTTTAGGTGAATACTTAGTTAAAAATAAATTATCAAAAGAGTTCATAAATTATCATTTAATACCTATGGTTTCAGCAATTTGGTCAATGCCTCCATATGAGTCTAATAAAATGCCATTAAAATTTTTTTTAAAATTTTTTCAAAATCATGGTTTATTTAAATTAAGTAATAGACCTCAATGGTATACTGTTACAAATAGAAGTAGGACTTATGTTCAAAAAATTATCTCAAAATTAAACGGTGAATATTTTAAAAATTATGCTGTTAAAAAAATTATTAGCAAAAGTTCTGGTGTAGATTTGTATTATGGTGGTGAAAGTGAATTTTTTAATTATGATAAAGTTGTATTAGCAAATCACGCAGATGAGGCTCTTTCAATTATTGAAAACCCATCTGAGGATGAAAAAAAGATTTTATCAAATTTTAGTTATAAAGAAAATTTTGCTTATATTCATACAGATGAAAAAGTTATGCCCAAAAATAAAAAAGCTTGGTGTTCTTGGAATTCTTTGATGAGCAAAGATGATGTTGAAAAAAATTCAATAACTTATTGGTTAAATTTATTACAAAACTTAAAGTGTGAACAAAATATATTTCTTACCTTAAATCCATATTTTGAAATTGATAAATCAAAAATATTAAAAAAAGTAAAATTTACACACCCTTATTTTGATCAAGCTGCATTAGATTTCCAAAGTAAGCTTATAAATTTACAAAATAAAAGAAATATACTTTTCTGTGGAAGTTATTTTGGTTATGGATTTCATGAAGATGGAATAAAATCATCTATTGAAATGTTAAAAAACTTAAATGACTAGCTCAATTTATAATGGAACTGTAATTCACAAAAGATTCAAACCTAAAACTCACTTTTTTAAATATAGTGTTTTTTCACTCTTCATTGATTTGTCCGAATTGGATCAATTAGATAAAACAATAAATATATTTTCATATAACAAATTTAATGTAGTAAGTTTTTATGAAAAAGATCACGGTAATAGAGATGGCTCATCACTAATCGAATGGGTGAAAACAAATTTAGATGAAAATAAGATTAATTCAAAAAATATTAAGATAAAACTTCTCTGTTATCCTAGAATTTTTGGATATGTATTTAATCCACTTAGTGTTTTTTATATCTATGACAATAATGAAAAACTAATATGTATTTTATATGAAGTTAAAAATACATTTGGGGAACAACACACTTACATTTTTAAAGTTGATGATGAAAAAAATCTATATCAACATAATTGCACAAAGAAATTCCATGTTTCTCCATTTATAGAAATGAATTGTAATTATTTTTTTAGACTTCTTAAACCTGGAGAAAAAATTTCGGTAGTTATTGATCAATATCAAACAAATGAAAAAATATTATATGCATCTCAAGATGGTATAAGAGCAGATTTTAATTCAAAAGAACTCATTAAATCTTACTTAAAACACCCACTTATGACATTTAAAATTATCTCAGCGATACATTTTGAAGCGTTTAAATTGTGGGCGAAAGGAATTAAATTCATAAAGAAAAAAATCAAAATTAGAAATAATATTACTTTTGAAAACTAATGAATTTATTTAAGATTTCAGACAAAATTGTTTTTAGTTCTTTAAACAATATAAAATATGGATACCTAGAAATAACTAATCATGATGGTGAGTTTTTTAAATTTGGTAATCCGAATGACCAATTAAAAGCAAATCTTAAAATAAAAAAAACAAATTTCACTTTTAATCTTATAAAAGGAGGAAGTGTTGGGTTCGCAGAATCTTATATGAAAAATGAATTTGAGACTAATAATTTATCAAATTTAATAGAAGTTACAGCTAGAAACATAAATCAAATCCATAAATTTTCAGGTTTACTAGATTTTCCATTTATTAATTTTTTAAAAAATATTTTTATTAAGAATACAAAAAATAGAAGTAAAGAAAATATAGCTAGGCATTATGATCTAGGAAATGAATTTTTCTCTTTATGGCTTGATAAGACATTGACTTATTCAAGTGCTATTTTTGACAAAGATAATAAAAATTTATCAGATGCACAAAACAATAAATATCAAAAACTAATAGATTTAATCAAACCTAGCAGTGGTGATAAAGTTTTAGAAATAGGATGTGGATGGGGAGGTTTTGCCGAATATCTTGGAAAAAAATATGATGTCAAACTTGATTGCATTACAATTTCAAAAAAACAGTTTGAGTATGCTAAACAAAGAATTCACAATTGTGGTTTAAATGAAAAAGTTAATATTGAGATTAAAGACTATAGGGATTTAAAGAATAAATATAATTCAATAGCATCAATAGAAATGATTGAAGCTGTGGGTCAAAATTATTTAGAGAGTTATTTTAAAACTATAAAAAATAATTTATCAAAAGATGGCAAAGCTGCCATTCAAGCTATTACAATTGATGATGCTTTATTTGATAGATATAAAAATAAAGAGGATTTTATTCAAAAATATATTTTTCCAGGTGGCTTCCTTCCAAATAAGAATAGTATTAATAAATATGTTTCTGATAATGGTTTAACTATAAAGTCTTACGAATCTTATGCTGATCATTATTCAAACACTTTGTCCATATGGAGAGACGAATTTAATAAAAAATGGGATCAAATTAAAAATCAGGGATTTGATGCAACATTTAGAAGAATGTGGGAGTTTTATCTTTGCTATTGTGAAGCTGGATTTAAATCAAAGAACATAGATTTAATACAATTTTCAATTCAAAATAAATAGGGAAATGAAAACTATGCGTGACATAAAATATTTAAAATCAATTTTATTGATAATTTCTGTAATGTTATTTACAAGTTGTACAAAAAATAGCTCTATGAAACCTGAAGATTTTAAAAATAAAGAACCAAGGTTAATTATTGAGGAATACCTATCTGGAGATGTAAAAGCTTGGGGCGTGCTTCAAAATAGATCTGGTAAAGTTACAAGACAATTTTCTGCTGACTTAAATGGCAAATGGGATGGAAAACAATTGATACTTGATGAAAAATTTAATTGGGATGATGGTGAAATTCAAAATAGACAATGGCAAATTACGAAAATTGATGAAAATAACTATGAGGGTACAGCAGGAGATGTTGTTGGAAAAGCAAAGGGATATTCTTATGGTCCAGCATTTAAGTTTGAGTATGTTCTTTTAGTTCCTGTTAAAGGCAAGGAAATGAAAATAACTTTTGATGATTGGATTTTTAAACAAGATGAAAGAGTTGCTATAAACAGAGCAACAATGACAAAATTTGGAATTAAAGTAGCAGAGTTAACGGTAGTTTTTGTAAAAGATTAGTAATCGATTTTTTTCATACCCTTAGAAACTAATTTAAAATAAACACCACTAGGCAATATTTGTAAAAATTTCATAAAATATGTAAAAACTTTTGGAAAGTGTATTTCAAAACCTTTTTTCACAGTTAAACCTTTATAAATTTCATTTGCAGCAAATTCAGGAGATTTAATCATTGGCATTGGAAAGTCATTTTGATCTGTCATTGGTGTCTTGATGAAACCAGGACTTACCAACGATACTCGTACATTTTTCATCCGCATGTCAAAGTTTAAACTTTCTGCAAAAGTAGTAAGTGCAGATTTAGAAGCACAATAAGCACCAGCCGCAGGTAAACCTCGGTACCCAGCTACTGAGGAAATTATTGATATTTGACCATTTTTTTTTTCAGAAAAATAATTATATATAGAATTTATAGAATTAATTGTTCCAAAATAATTTACTTCCATAATTTCCCTTATTTTTTCTAAATTAAATTTTTTTTCTGACTTTGGATCATGCATTCCAGTACTGAATAAACAAATATCAATATTTTTAAATTGGTTAATTATATTTGTTGCAACTAATTTACATTTATTAATATCAGTAACATCTAAAGGAAAGGGATGAATATTTTCATTAATTTTTTTAAGCTCATTTAATAAACTTTCTCTCCTTGCAGATGCGGCAACTATCCATCCATTTTGTGCAAACTTAATAGCTGCAGCCTTGCCTATCCCACTACTAGCACCTGTGATCCAAATAACTTTTTTTTCTGACATAATTTATTGTATAAAGGAAATATGTTAAAAAATAAATTTATATCATTTATTCTTTTCTTTCTTATTACATATTCTGCTTCGTTTATTGGAGGAATGGCGACAATTAGCTTTAAAGAACCTTGGTATTCACAGCTCATAAAATCAAATTATAATCCACCTGATTGGGTTTTTGCTCCAGTCTGGACTACTTTATATTTAATGATGACATTAGCCATCTGGTTTTATTGGCATAGTAAAAATAGAGAGATGAATACAATCTATATTTATTTTATTCACATAGTTTTCAATACAACTTGGAGTATTGTTTTTTTTGGCTTACACCAAATTTTATTAGCTCTAATTATACTTTTGATTCTTATTATTCTGATAATTATTCTCATTTTAAAATTTAAACGTGTCAATAAAGTAAGTTCGTACTTAATGATTCCCTATTTACTTTGGAGTTGCTATGCACTATTTCTCAATTTAAACTTATATATATTAAATTAATATGGATGATGTTGTTATAGTTGGTGGTGGAATTATTGGTACAGCCACTGCATACTTCCTCTCTAAAGAGGGCAGAAAAGTTAAGGTAATTGAAAGAGACCCTACTTATAAAACTGCTTCATTCCCATTATCTCTTGGTGGTTTTAGAAGACAATTTTTTCAAACGGAAAACATCTTACTAGGAAAATTTGCTAGAGAATTTATTTTTCAAATACCAGAATTACTTAAAACTGAAAAAAATCCTAAACCAACAGCCAGCATGGTGACTAATGGATATCTATTAATGTTTGGACCTGAACATGCTGAAGAACAATATAGAGCTTTAGAAAATCATAAAGCTTGTGAGGCTGGTACAAAGAATATTAAAGGGTCAGAACTATCAAAATTTTTTCCATACATAAACAGTGATGGGATTGAAACAGCAACGTTTACAGACAATCAAAGCGAAGGATGGATTGATCCATTCATGTTTCATGGAGCATTGAAAAGTAAGGCAATGGAACTTGGTGCCCAATTTGTGAAAGGTGAAGTAAAATCTTTATCTGAGATAAAAGCTAAGACAATTATTTCTGCTGCCGGGTGTTGGACAAAAGAATTATTAGAAGATATTCCAGTTGAACCACAAAAACACACTGTATTTAGAGTTAAATGTCCAAAACATATTCCTGAAATGCCATTAACTGGAGATTTGACAACAGGAGTTTATTGGAGACCTGAAGGTAAAGAGTATTTAGCTGGGTCACCAAAATCTGTTTTTGATGCTGAAGATTTAGAACCTGCTTGGGACGATTTTGAAGAACTTGTTTGGCCAGCATTAGCCCAAAGAATTCCAGCAATGGAAGAACTTAAATTAACTGGAGGATGGGCAGGTTATTACGATTGTAACAGACTTGATAATAATGCGGTAGTTGGAAAACATCCTAAATTTGAAAATGTTTATTTAGCTACAGGTTTTACAGGTAGGGGTCTTATGCAAGCACCTGGGATTGGTAGAGCTTTGACAGAGTTAATTACTACTGGCGCATATCAATCAATTGATATTTCTAATATGGCTGTTGAAAGGGTTTTAGGGAAAGAAGCAAGACCTGAACCTTATGTTCTTTAATTAAGTTCCACAAAAAGTTTGATATTTTTCATCTGAAGCAGATGGTGTTTGATAATCAAGAATATCATTTTTCTGAGTATATGGATATTTTAAAATTTCTATAAGCCTATTAAGAGGCTTTAAATCATTTTTTTCAGCTGCCTCTAAAGCCTCTTCAACTTTGTGGTTTCTTGGAATAACTAATGGATTGTTATTTTTCATCAATTCTAAATATTTATTTGGTGAATCGTTATTTTGAGATAATCTTTCTTTCCATCTTTTCTTCCAGTTTACCAAATCATTATCATCAAATAATTTATCTTTTTTCGGATCAAGATCCATTAAATGACAAAAGGTATTTGTGTAATCTGCTTTCTTTTCATGCATCCAGGTTAAAAGATCTAAAATTAAAAATTTATCTTTTTCATCTAATCCAAATAATCCTAATTTATTTCTCATCATATCCATCCATTTTTCTTCATATTTTTTTTCAAAAGAATTAATTGTCTCTGTTGCTATTTTAACAGCTTTATCTTGATCTTTATCGATTAAAGGAACCAAGCATTCTGCAAATCTAGCTAAGTTCCATTTTGTAATAATAGGTTGATTACAATAAGCATATCTACCCATTTGATCTATTGAACTAAAAACAGTCTTTGGATCATACGTATCCATAAATGCACAAGGGCCATAATCAATTGTCTCCCCAGAAATTGTCATGTTATCAGTATTCATCACTCCATGAATAAAACCAACACGCATCCAATTAACAACTAAATTACATTGCTGTTCCATTAAAAGATTTAATAAATCTAAAGCTTGATTATTTGAGTCTTTGATTTCAGGATAATGTCTATCAATTGTATAATCCAATAAAGTTTTCATTTCATTCTCTTTTTGTCTTGCTGCGATATATTGAAAAGTACCAACTCTGATATGACTAGAGGCAACACGAGTTAGGATTGCACCCTGTAAAGTTGTCTCTCTTTGAATATTTTCACCAGTTTTTATCACTGCCAAACTTCGAGTAGTAGGAATATTTAAAGCATTCATAGCTTCACTAATTATATATTCTCTTAACATGGGACCTAGAGCTGCGCGACCGTCGCCATTTCTTGAAAATGCAGTTTTGCCTGAACCTTTAAATTGAATATCATATTTCTTATTTGCTTTTGTTGTATGTTCACCAATTAATACCGCTCTACCATCTCCAAGCATTGTAAAATGACCAAATTGATGGCCCGCATAAGCCTGCGCTATAGAATTACTTCCATTTGGCAATACATTTCCTGAAAAAATTTTTGAAAGTTCTTTTTTATCAATTTTAGAAAAATCAAGATTTAATTCAGAGGCTAAACTTCCATTTAATATTATCAATTCAGGATTATTTACAGGAATAGGTTTTATTTCTTCTCTAAAAGTATCTGATAGTTTTGAATAAGTATTATTAAAATGCCATCCTATGGTCATTTTAATTAGCTTACTTCAGCTTGATTTTCTTTTGGTTGTATTTCAGTTTTAAACTGATTTGAAATTTTTTGAACTTGAACAGATGAAACCTTGTACTCTGCACACATAGTTTCTTCATCTTTTCCATGACCTGTTACCATGTTTACCATATGTTCAGGGAAATGAAATGTTGTAAAAACTATACCTTCTTTTACTTTATCAGTTACTTCTACTTTTAAAGCAACTTCTCCTCTTCCTGAATACAGTCTTCCAATATCACCCGTATTTAAATCTCTATTTGCTGCATCTTTAGGGTGAATTAACAGAACATCTTCATCAACAATATTAATATTACTAGTTCTTCTTGTCATGGTAGCAGCATTATAGTGTTGTAAAACTCTACTAGTTGTTAATATTAGAGGGTATTCTTTATGATTAGCCTCAATTTCAGATGATTCTTTCCAATCAAAATTTTTCAATCTACCTTTTCCTAGTTTGAATTCTTCAGTGTGTAATATTTGAGTATCTGTTCCATCTTCTTTTACAGGCCACTGTAAACCCATTTTTCCTAATCTTTCTCTAGTAATTCCTTTAAAGAATGGAACAATATCAGCAATTTCTGCTAATACTTGATCTGCATCATAAGTAGGTTGATCAAATCCAAGTTTCTGCATCATATCCGTTACTATAACTCCATCGGGTTTAGTACCTGGTAAAGGAGGAACTGCTCTGTTAACTTTTTGCACTCTTCTTTCAGTGTTAGTGAAAGTCCCATCTTTTTCTAAAAAAGTAGTTCCAGGAAGAACCACTGTAGCTAATTTTGCTGTTTCACTCATAAATATTTCTTGAACTACTAAAAGTTCTAAGGAGTTCATAGCTTCAATTACATGAGCACTATTTGGATCTGTTTGAACTATGTCCTCACCAATAATCCACACGCCTTTTAGTTCTTTATTAATTGCTGCCTCAAACATTTGAGGGATTTTTAAACCAGGTTTTGTTGGGTGTGTTACACCATATTTTTCAGTATAGAATTTTTGATTTTTTTCATCTGAAACTTCAAAGTATCCTGCACCTTGATGAGGCTGACATCCCATGTCTGCTGCACCTTGAACATTATTTTGTCCTCTTAAAGGATTTACTCCTACACCTTTTCTTCCAATATTTCCTGTAATCATCGCAAGGTCAGCAATAAGCATCACTGTTTTTGAACCTTGTTCGTGCTCTGTAACTCCTAGACCGTGAAACTCCATTGAATTTTTTGCAGTTGCGTATGCAATTGCAGCTTCTTTAACAAGTTGTTTATCTACCCCAGCAACTTTTGCTAAATAGTCAACATCTTGTCTTTCAATTTCTTTAAGGAAATTATCAAATCCTTCTGTTCTATCTCTTACAAAATCAGCATTATATAATTTTGATTTAATTATAAAATGTAACATCATATTAAGTACAGCTACGTTAGTTCCAGGTCTTAATTTGATATGATAGTCAGCAAGTTTTGCAAGTTCAGTCGTAATAGGATCTAAAACTATAAGTTTTTTTCCTTTCATTACTTGTTGTTTAATTTTAGCCCCAGTAACAGGATGTGCATTTGTTGGATTTGCACCAATAACTAAAAATAGATCTGCGTGATAAATATCTTCAGTTGAATTAGTTGCAGCTCCTGTTCCAAATGTTTGTTGCATTCCCCACGCAGTAGGTGAGTGACAAATTCTTGCACAACAGTCTACACTGTTAGTACCGACAGCTGCTCTTATCATTTTTTGAAATATATAATTTTCTTCATTAGTACATCTTGCAGAAGAAATACCTGCAAAAGCATCAGGCCCATGATCCTTTGTAATCCTTTGCATTTCTTTTTTTATAAAATCATATGCTTCATCCCAAGTTGCTTCCTTAAATTTCCCATTTCTCTTAATTAATGGAGTTTTAAGTCTGTCAGGATGATCATAAAAACCAAATGCATACCTACCTTTAATACATGTATGACCAGCATTAACTTCAGTTTGTTTTGGAGTGTCAATTGCAACAACTTTATCATCTTTAATTGATGCTTCTAAATTACATCCAACTCCACAGTATGAACAAGTTGTTCTTACCTTTTTATCTACAGCAGCGGATTTAGATTGAAAAACATCTGAAATAGCATCTGTTGGACATGTATGAGCACAAGCTCCACATGAAACACAAGATGAGTCTCCAAACATCATATCATTGTCAGTTGTTATTTTAGACTCGAAACCTCTACCTGACATTGTAAGAACAAATGAACCTTGAATTTCATCACAAGCTCTTACACATCTTCCACAATTAATACAGTTATCCAAATTCATTCTCATGTAATCATGAGAAGTATCTCTTGGAATACCTTTATGTTGTTTTGGACTATTATATCTATGGTCTGAAATTCCTAAATCTTTTGCTACAGTTTGAAGTTCACAATTGTTGTTCACTTCGCAAGTTCCACATTCCATTGGGTGGTCAGTTAAAACTAGTTCTACAATATTTTTTCTCAAATCTTGAAGGTTTTGATTTGATGTGAAAATATGTTGATTTTCAGCTACTGGAGTATGGCATGATGCAACCACTTTTGTTGGGCCATCTTTTTCCAATGCTACTTCAACAGAACAAACTCTACATGCTCCATAGGGAGCTAAATTTGGATCGTCACAAAGAGTTGGAACCTTTTTTTCTCCAACATAACTTTTAACAAATTTTAAAATGGATGTATGATTAGCACCTATTTCATAAGGTTTGCCATCTATATACGCAATTTTTCTTTTTTCAGAACTCATTAATTATCTTTTACCATATCATTTTTAATTTCATCACCAAAATACTTTAAGATGTTCATAATGGGAGTAGGTATTGCCCCACAAAGAGCACATAAACAGCCTTTTTGCATGGTTACTAATAATTCATTTAATAATTTAAGTGGAATTTTTGCAGTCTTTTTCTTCAGTTGATCAAACATTTCTTTACCTCTGTAAGAACCCAATCTTCCAGGGAAACATTTTCCACATGATTCTTCAGCAGAAAATTCAAATAAGTGATGAATATACTCTGTCATAGGAAAATCTTTTGGAATGCTAACAACACTTGCGTGACCTAGCATAAAACCCTTAGAATTGAACTCTTGAAAATCTAAATTTAAATTATTAATTTCTTTTAAAGGTACAACTCCACCAAGAGGCCCACCAATTTGAAATGCTTTAACTGGCTCCTTATAACCACCACCTATTTCATTAAATATTTTTTTCATTGGTGTTCCCATATTAATTTCATAAACACCTGGATTATTGAAAAAACTATCTAAACAAACTAATTTTGTTCCTGCAGATTTTTTATTTCCAATCGAGGAAAATTTTTCTGCGCCATTAATTAAAATACCAGTTGCTGCAGCTAAAGTTTCAACATTGTTAACCACGGTTGGTTTTTTATAAAGTCCTTCTGTAACAGGAAATGGAGGTCGAACATCTACCTCAGCACGCCTTCCTTCAATTGATGCAATCAAAGCTGTTTCTTCTCCACATATGTAAGCACCTTGGCCAATACAAATTCCAAGGTCAAAAGAAAATTCAGTTCCTAAAATATTTTCACCTAACAGATTTAATTTTTTAAGTTCATTGATGCATCCATTAATTGCCTCTATAGATTTTGGATATTCACCTCTAATATATAATACTCCTTCATCACTTCCAATAACCAGACCACATATTACCATTCCGAAAATAACCTTTAAGGGCTGATCCTCTAAAAGATATCTATCTGAAAATGCACCTGAGTCTCCTTCATCAGCGTTACAAATAACATATTTTTTATCACCTTTTGCTTTACTACAAAAATCCCATTTCATTCCTGTTGGAAAACCTGCACCGCCTCTTCCCGTTAGGTTTGAGTCTAGTAAAGATTTAATAATTTCTTTTTTATCTGTTTTTAAAAATTTTTTTAATTGTTCTTCAAATTGATCTGTTGACGAAAGTTTATCATCCATCAAAAAGCTAGTTGTTGCATAACTTTTTGAAAAGAATTTTTCTTGTTTAATATCTTCTCCTTTTAAAATTTGATCAATCTTTTCTATATCTTTCCCTGCATAGTTTTCACCATCATAGTGGAATGCATAATTTTCATAGCAGTGACCTAAACAAAACATTTCTCCTACTTTGTCATTTCCAAGTTTTGATTTTAAGGTTTCTTTCAGTTTTTCTTGAGTTCCAGCACACATGCAAGCACTTCCATTACAAACAAAAGCTTTTTTTTCTCTGTGGGATGGTCTTAAAAACTCATAAAAACTTTCAGCCCCATGAATTGTTGAAACACCTAAATTATATTCTTTGGCAATTTCTTTGATATCTTTAGGAGAGTCATTAAGAACGTTTTCTGACATCTTTTTAAAAAGGTTATCTTTTAAACCAATTCTACCAGATAAATTACTAATATTTTTTGACACTAAAATTCCCGCAATTCTAATTTACAATAACTTTTTGGTTATTTGTGTAAATATTAAAACTATCCTCTTTTACGAAACCTATCAAGGTCATGTCAAACCTATTCGCAAGGTCTATTGCTAGGCTAGTTGGCGCACCCACTCCAACCATCAAGCCAATATTTGTCATCAAAACTTTCTGCACCAATTCAAAATTAAGACGTCCTGAGCATGTGATGAATTGATTTTGTGGATTAATTTGGTTTTTATACAAAGCATTTCCGATCATTTTATCTAACGCATTATGTCTACCGACATCTTCTCTTAAAGATATTAATTTTCCATCTGATGAAAATAAACCACTTGCATGAATTCCACCAGTCTTTGAAAATTCAGATTGATTATCTCTCAATATGGATGGTGATCTAATAATAGTTTCTTTTGATAATTTGGGCTCAATATTAGATACTTTTTCTTTTTTGATAATTTCTAAAGCATCAAGTGATGACTTTCCACAAACTCCACATGATGAATTTGTTAAAAAATCTCTCTTTATTTTTGAAATATTAATATTTTTTGAATTATTTAAAGTTATTAATATCTTATTTTGAATATTGTATTGACCAACTTTGTTGCCAATACTTTTTATTTCTTTTATTTCACTTAAGTTTTGAATTATTTGCTCATTGAATAAAAAACCTCTAACTAAATCTTCATCATGACCAGGCGTTCTCATTGTGATTGATAGACTTATCGATGACCATTTATCTCGATCTTTGTATTTTACTGAAATCTCAAGAGGCTCTTCAACTGAAATTAAATCATCTGTATTTTCAAATTGATTTTTTTTAAATTTAAGAATCTTGTACTTAGAATTCATTAAATCATTTTAACGGATAATTCTTTTTAAGTAAAAATTTATTAATTAATATTGCTAATGAAATTATAATAATACATCCAAAAATTATTGGACTTAGCAAGTAATCATATGAAACACTTCCAATAATTACCATTATTGGGTTACCCCCAGCAGGTGGGTGAACAATATTTAACAAAATCATTAAAAAAATTCCAACTCCTACAGCTAACGCTATATTAATATACAAAGGTAATGGAACTAATGTAACAAAGACTACACCAACAAGTGCTGTAACTAAATGACCAAAAAAAACATTTTTTGGTTGAGCAAATGGACTTTCGGGAAAACCAAATAATAAAACCATAGAAGACCCAAAGGATCCAGCTATAAATAAACCCAATGCACTCTTATATGTTAAGACAGTGAGAACACCAATCGTAAAAGCTGAAAATATTCCAGCAAGAAAAGCTTTTTTAAAAATTTCTTTATTAATATTTATCATTATAATTTTAAAGCTTTTAAAACAGTTCTTAAAGGAAGAAGCAAACATTCTTTTCTAGAAATATTATTCTTATTTAAAAGTTCAATAAAATCATTCCAGTGTTTATTAAAACCAGATTTAACATCATCAAACATTTTTTCAGCATTATTTATAAAAGACTTAATTTCATTTATTTTTTTTCCCTTAATTTTACGAGATAATAAACTAACTGATGCTTGACAATAAACACATGAATTACATTGATAACCAATATCCTTAATTACACTGTTCTTAACAATCAAGCTTATCTCCATCTCATCACCACAAATAGTGTTTCTATTTTTAGAATAATGAGTTGCACCATTAAGAACTTTATTATTATTAGTATGCGATGCAATTTCTAAAATTTTAAGATCCATTAAATATTTAAATTTTGTTATTTATGCTTTATATTTTAATTAATGGACCATAACAATATTTTACCAGTAGTGCTAGCAGGAGGAAAATCCACACGTTTTGGTGAAGATAAATCTCAAGCAAAATTAGGAGATAAAATCCTCATTGATTATATACTAGCGGAATTAAACAAAGAATTTGAAGAGATACTAATTGTCGCGAATAACTCAATTGAGCATTTATCATCTAAAAAAATTTTTCAAATAGAAGATTGTAAAAAAAACATGGGCCCCTTAGCAGGAGTTTTGAGTGCAATGAAATGGGTAAAAGAAAATGATAATAATTATAAGTGGATTTCAACATTTCCCTCAGATACTCCATTTTTTAAAATAAAGATATTTAACAAATTTTTAAATAAAATTAATGAAAAAGAAGGTAAATTATTTTTTATGAATTCAGGTGAAAAACGACATAATATATTTGGTTTATGGTCAGTGAGTTTATTGAGCCAATTAGAAAAAGATTTAGAGAATGGAGCAAGAAAAGTAGAAAAATGGGCCAACAACATTGGTGTAAAAACAATCGATATGTCATTTGAAAAAAAAGATCCATTCTACAATATTAATACAAAGAGTGACCTTGAGGAGGCAAAAAAAATTTTAAATGATTAATTATCTACAAGCTAAAAATATTTTCAAAAAAGCAAAAATAAAGATTCAAAACGAAAATATTTTAATTAAGAAATCATTAAATAGAGTTATTGCTAAAGATATTATTTCTCCATCAAATCATCCGTTAAGTGATAATGCTGCTTTTGATGGATTTGCAATTAATTCGATTGATACAAGAAATATTAATAAAAAAAATTCTAAAAATTTTAAAATTATAGGGTCAGTTCCTGCTGGCAGTAAACCTATTAAAAAAAAAATAAATAAATTTCAAACTGTGGAAATTATGACTGGTGGTATTATTTCAAAACCTTTCAATACTATTATTCCTATTGAACAAATTATTTTTACCCCAAATAATAAAAAAAAGAAATTTATTATGATTAATAAAAAAATACCAAAAAATATGCACGTAAGATTTAAAGGATCTGATTATAAAAAAGGACAAATAATAATTAAAAAAGGAACAATTATTCAAGCAAATCATATTATGGCATTTAAAACACTTGGTATTAAAAAAGTAGAGGTAAAAAAAAAGATAAATATTTTGTTTTTTTCTACTGGTAATGAAATTTCGAATAATGAGGAAATTCCTTCCTGGAAAGTAAGAAACTCAAACAGTCATTATATTAGAAGTTTAGATAAAAATTTTTTATTTAATTTCAAGGATGGTGGAATTTTAAAAGATAATCATGATAAATTGTTCAAAAATGAAATTCATAAAATGTTAAAATCAAAGATAGATATTATATTAACCTCAGGTGCTGTTTCTGCTGGAAAATTTGATTATGTACCAAAAATAGTAAAATCATTTAAGTTAAAAAATTATTTTAAAAGTGTAATGATTAGACCTGGAAAACCAGTCCTTTTTGCAAAAATTAAGGAAAAAATTATTTTTGGATTACCTGGAAATCCGGTTTCTTCAGCTGCTTGCTTTAGATTTTTTGTTTATCCTTTTATTGAAAAATCTTTAGGAATACCTTCTGAAAAACCTATAAAAGCTATTCTAAAAAATAATTTTAAAAAAAGAAAAAATTTCACACGTTTTATAAAAAGTAAAATGAGTACAACTAAAAATGGTAAAATTTTAGTTGAATTACTGCCAGGTCAAGAGTCTTTTAGAATTAAGTCTTTTGTTGACTCCAATATTTGGGCAGTCTTGCCTCATGGAAAAACTTATTTTAAAAAAGGGGACATTATTGAATGTTTCTTACCAAACCAATCTAATAATTTTTTAACATAGTGTTATCTAATTTTGTTGTAGTTCTAAATTTTTAGAATTAATCTTCCAAAATGCTAGAATTAAAAAATCCTAAAATTGCTGTTCCAGTTGTTTTATTTGCTGGTATTTTATGGTCCTTTGGTCCCTTAGTTGTCAGATATATGGACAACCCCCACCAAGTTCCTTGGCAGTATATATTTGGTAGAGGGTTAACAATTTTCATAATTTTGAATCTTTATCTTTATTTTGAAGAAGGTTTTAAGTTTTATAAAAATTATCTAAAAATGGGAGTTTCTGGGATAATTGGTGGAACTGGACTTGGTATAGCAATGATAACTTTTATATATTCTATTACTAATACATCAGCTGCAATTACACTATTGTGTTTGGCGGCAATGCCTTTCTTTACAGCCTTATTAGCATTTCTTTTCTTAAAAGAAAAAATATCATTGAATGTGTGGATTTCAATTATCATTGCAACAATTGGAATTATAATAATGGCTTTTGGAAGCTCTGGAAACAACTCTATAATTGGATTTATTTTTGGAATGACTTCTTCGATCGGTTTTTCTATTTTTTCTGTCAGTTTAAGATGGAGAAAAGAAACCCCCAAATTTACAACAGTAGCTTTTTCAGGTTTTTTTTGTTTTGTTTGTGCCACGATGATTATTTTGTTCAAAGGACAAACTTTCTTTTCATCAAGTTATAATAGTTCATTATTTTCAGTACATGGTACATTAGTATGTATGGGTTTAATATTATATTCAATTGGTTCTAAAGCCATACCTGCAGCAGAGTTAACCTTGCTTTCATTGACAGAAGTAGTTGGTGGTATTTTTTGGGTTTGGTTACCTATATTAGGAATAAACGAAGTTCCTGACACTTATACTATAGTTGGAGGTTTCTTTTTATTTATTTCATTGATTTATTATAGTTTGATAATGAGGTGGAATAAAAGATTTATTGCTCTTAACTAATACTAATTAAGATATGGAACGTCCAGATTTTTTTGAATTACATAATGGTGAAAAAGTAAAACTTCCCTTTTCAAATACAGAATATAACAACAGAGTTTTAAATATTAGATCTGTAATGGATAAGAATAATATTGATATGATAATTTTAACATCAATGCATAATATAGCTTATTATACGGGCTTTATTTATTGTTCTTTTGGCAGACCTTATGGATGTGTAATTACTCAAGATAAGATAACAACTATCTCAGCCAATATTGATGCAAGTCAACCATGGCGTCGTTCTCACTGTGAAAACATAATTTATACGGATTGGAAACGAGATAATTTCTTAAAAGCAATAGTTTCAATTATTGGAAGAAATGATCCTCCAAAAAATATTGGAATTGAAAATGATCATATAACATTAGATATGAGAGAAAAAATAGGTTCAATTTTTTCTTTTTCAGTATTTCATGATATTTCAAAAGACCTTATGAAATTAAGAATGATAAAATCCCAAGAAGAGATAGAGATTATTAAAAATGGAGCAAAGATAGCAGATATAGGAGGGTATGAAATTGTTAAAAAAATTAAAGAAGGAGCATCAGAAATAGAAATTGCAATTGCTGGAAGAGATAGGATGGAAAGAGAGATTGTAAAAACATATCCAGATGCTGAATATATGGATACATGGGTTTGGTTTCAATCAGGTATTAACACAGATGGTGCCCATAACCCCAAAACAAATAGAAAATTAGTTAGTGGAGATATATTGTCTTTGAATACATTTCCGATGATATCTGGATACTATACTGCACTTGAAAGAACACTTTTTCTTAATTCAGTTGATGATAAATCTTTAAAAGCTTGGGAGGCAAATGTTAAAGTTCACAAAAGAGGTCTCGAACTTATTAAACCTGGAGTAAAATGTTCTGATATATGTATTGAATTAAACGAGCTTTTTGCAGAACTAGGTTACCTAGAATATAGAACTTTTGGTTATGGACATTCTTTTGGTGTTTTGTCTCATTTTTATGGAAGAGAGTCGGGTTTGGAACTTAGAGAGGATATTGATACTGTGTTAGCAGAAAATATGGTTGTATCAATGGAACCAATGATAATGATTCCAGATGGAAAACCTGGTGCAGGAGGTTATCGTGAGCATGATATTATGATTATTGGAAAAAATAATGCAGAAAACATTACCAAGTTTCCATTTGGACCAGAGTACAATATTATTAAAGGATAAATGAATAAAAATAAAACTATAGTTAATAGCTGGAATGAATGGGATCCACTTAAACATGTAATAGTTGGTAAAGCAGATGGAACTTGTATACCCGCTCCAGAACCAGCTCTTGATGCTAAAGTTCCAGAGGACTCTGATATGAGAGGTCAGTTTGGACCAAGAACAAAAGATACCGTAGATAAAGCAAATCAATTATTGGATGACTTTGCTAATATACTAATAAAAAAAGGAATTAAAGTTGATAGACCGACACCGATTGATTTTAACCAAAAAACATCAACACCTGATTGGAAGGCGGAGACCATGTTTGGTTGTATGCCACCAAGAGATGTCTTGTTAACTGTTGGAAATGAGATTCTTGAGGCAACAATGAGTTATAGATGTCGTTGGTTTGAATATTTATGTTATCGACCTCTTTTAAAAGAATATTATAATAATGATCCTAATATGAAACATGAGTCAGCCCCAAAACCAAGACTAACAGATGCTGATTATCGTAAAGATTATTTGTCGGATAAAATAGGAATTCAAAAAAGACTAAAATGGACTGAAGATAAATTTTTTGTTACTACAGAAGAAGAACCATTATTTGATGCTGCAGATGTACTAAGATTTGGGAAAGATTTGATTGTTCAACATGGTTTTACAACTAATTTAAAAGGCATTGATTGGCTTAAGAGACATTATAAAGATCATAGAGTACATGCAGTTAATTTTCCGGGAGACCCATATCCAATTCATATTGATGCTACATTTACTCCAATAAAAGAGGGGTTAATAATTAATAATCCACAAAGAAGATTGCCAAAGGAACAAAGAAAATTATTTGAAAATAATGGCTGGGAAATAATTGATGCAGCTCAGCCAGCACATAATGAACCCCCAGCTCTTTGTTATTCATCTGTATGGCTATCTATGAATGTTTTAGTCCTTGATCATAAAACAGTTTGTGTTGAAAAAAGTGAAAAATACCAAGCAGAACAACTAGATAAATTAGGAATGGAGGTTATTCCTGTTGAACTAAGAGATGCATATGCTTTTGGAGGAGGTTTGCATTGTTGTACTGCCGATGTTTATCGAGAAGGTGAACTGAAAGATTATTTTCCAAAACAATAATTTCTATCAACTTGGGTTTTCCTTTAAAAATTTAATATATTCTAATACATCATCATATTTTTCATCAGGTATATCTTTGTAACTTGCATTAAATTTATCTCTTATACACAGAGCAACATGCGCATAAGGATTACGACCTTTAGGGTGATTTGGATGTTCAGGTAATTGACCAACCAGATAATCACCAGCTTCCTGAATAATTTTCCACAGTTTACTTGCGTTTTCTTTGTTCATACTACTCAAAACCTTGTTTTATCTATAATTTGCCTAGTCTGGTGCCTAGTTTGTTGTTTAATTTTACTTAATATCTTCTTTTGAAATTTTACATGTTTCTATTATTAGATTATTAAGCAACAAATCTCTTTTTCTAATATTATTTTCATTTTTATAAATAGAATCTCTTTTTTTTAAGTGTTGCTCAATCTCAGCAAACAAAATCTTTTGATCTTTGTTTGGTATAGGTAACTCTAAATTGTAAATTAGAGAAGGTTTAATGGTAGGGTAGCCTTGGTCAGCCTCTTTTAAATTGCTAGTCTTAAAATATTTCAAAAAATCATAAATAAATATTCTTATTTTTTCATTATTAATATAAATTCCAGTTAGATGTTGAACAACATAAGAATCGTTTTTTAAAATCCCTATATTGTTAGTATTAATTGCCTGACCACTTGTAGGAAACAATATAGTGCCTGATTTAAATTTTTTTAAATTATATTTTTTTAAAGCTATGTCAGTTAAACAATCATCATTCTTGGTTTTAATAAAGCCGTTATCATCAATGTTATTAAGGTCTTTGGCTCTTACAAATTGGTGCTTTCCACTAATAAAATATTCATCTTCAGGAGCTGAACTTCCTTTCTCGATTTCAATTTCTAAATTATTTAGTTTACTATTATCTAGATTTTTAATTTTTATTTTTTCATAACTAGAAATTATATTAATTGGTTCTTTTATTATTAATTTATAATCAAAATCTAAAGTATCAAATTTTATCAAATCAGATATTTTTTTTATTTTTAAATAATTTTTAATATCAGGATTTATATTTTTATAACTTTTATTATTTTCAAATTTATTTAAAATATAAGAATTAATTTTACTTTTATCCAAAACATCTTCTTCGTTGAATAGGCCATTAAAAAGTTTTCCATTTTTTTTGTAAATTTTAATACCTTCTTGGCCTCGTCTTTTTCTAAATTCGTAACCTAATAATCTCTTTGTTTTTTTATGATCTCCTAAGTCAGTATCAACAATTATTATATCTTTATCTTTAATCCAATTAAAACATTGAATTTTATCATTTTCATTTTGTTTGATTTTATCGATTTTCTCTTGTCCATTCAGTTTATCGAAATCTTCATATTCTTTGTAGAAAGCAAATATATCTAAATTATCAGGATTTATTTTCTGTAAAATATTTTGAAATTCTTTAGAATTTTTAATATTTGGATAAAATTCTTGTATATAATCTTTTGGATCTGTCGATAAAGAAATTTCTTTTTTTGACATAAACAATACGCACGTTGATTGAGTAGATTCCATAAAAGCTTCTGAGTTAAGCATCACAATTGATTGTAAATCAAAATTTTCTAATAAAATTCTTCTTGTTTCTTTATGTAAGGGGCTATCGTTAATAAAAATTGAAGTTGGTATTATAATTCCTGCAACACCATATTTTGAAATTAATTGTTTTGTTCTTTCAATAAACAAACATTCAATTTCTTTGCTTTTATCAGATAGAAGTTTAAATAGATTAAAATCTTCTTTAGCATGAGGAAGAGAATTCTGAAATGATTGAACAGAAAATGGAGGGTTGGCAACTATTATATCAAAGTTTGAATTATCCTGATTTTCTTCATTTATTTTTAATTTTTTTTTATAAACTTTTGATTTAAAAAAACTATCGAGACCATCGCAAGGAAAAATATTTGCGTCACCATCACCATTTAAAAAAGAACTTATCTTAGTAGTTTTTGCTAACCTATAGTCCTTCTCTATACCATAAACATATTCTTTTGCCCAAAGATAATTATTTTTATGTGAAACGAATTCGTCTCTTCCTCTTCGTCCACTTTTGATTTTTTCAGCGTCAAATTTTGAAAAATATATATTAATCTCATCCATCATTTCTGTCAGAAAATGACCAGCTCCTGAAGAATAATCTATTACATAAGGAAAAAAATATATTTCTTCGTTATCATTTTTTTTTTCAATTAATTTTTCTATAGGTAATGATTTGCAAATAAATCTTGCTAAAACAGTTGGAGTAAAAAATTGTCCTGCTTCTTGTTTTACACCATGGTTTAATAAACTTTCAAAAAAATCACCAACGTATTGATGTTTTGAGCTGTAGTTAATTTGAAATTCTTGCAATAATTGTACAACTTGTTTTACAATATCAAAATTTTCGATAAAAGTTTCATCATTATAAACGTCTTTAAAGTTAAAATTATTACTTAATTTAATTTTTATTTCATCATAATCATTAGAGAATCTAAAAGTAGATACATCTATATAATCTTTCAAACCCTTTGAATATAACTCTTCCAATCTTAGTAGGAAAGATTTAGGATCATCGGTATCAGATTTCCACTGAAAATCTAAATCAGAATCTTTACTGGCTGATTTCTTGTCTTCATCTACAATTTTGCAAATAAACAAGTTAAATATTTTGTTAAAAGCATTTGATTTATCAGATATTACATTTCTTCTTAAAATTTCTGCAAATAAATTAAAAATAAATCCACCTTCAGTCTCATTTAAATTTTTTAAATCATTATATGTTAAATTTCCTTTATCTGTTGAATATGGTTTGGCATTGTCTTCAAGTAATCCTTTTTTTTCAAAACTTTTGTCCCAATCTTTGTAAGAGTCTTCGTGAGATAATTTTTTCCACCCCTTTTTAACTCTTATAAAATCATAATTTCTAACAATTTTATCTTCTTTTAATTTTGAGGTATAAAGTGATACAACTTTAACGTCAGGTTCTTGTCTTAAGTAACTAAAGCTTTGATCTCCGTCTTTTATTGTAAGCTCTTTTGCGCGAATATATTCATTACCGAAAGTTTTACACTCAATTATTAAATATGTTTTATTATTCTTTTTTACCAAAACATCACAATAAGACTTGTATTGCCTTCCAAATCTATATTGTTTTTCAATCTCTATATCCTCAGGATTGTAACCAATTTTAAGCAATTGGTTGACGCATTCTAAAACTACTAAATATTCATCTTTAGAATTAAGATCTAAAACATTATTTCTATAAACTTTTATCTTATCACCATAATTTACTTTTAAGTTTTCAATAGATATTTCATAATTGTTATTATACTTTTTAATATATTTTCCATTAATTGATTTAAAATCTAATTTTAATATTAATTTTTCTTTTTCCATTAAAATAAATTTATCAATAATCTCTAAAATTTACTATTTGATTTATCTCAAATTTGCCTAGTCTGGTGCCTAGTTTGTTGCTTAAATTGATGAGTCTTTAAGCAATTTATTTTTAATGAATTCTAAATTGTCCGCATAACTAGTGTAGGGTAGTGTGAGGTAGTGTGAGCTAGTGTGTACCGCTAACCCCCCAGATAATCGCCAGCTTCCTGAATAATTTTCCAGAGTTTACTTGCGTTTTCTTTATTCATTAGTAGGAACCTTTTTTTGAAGATCCTTTATAAAAAATATCTTGAAGATTATCATTTTCTTTTTTTTTTATTTTTAAGTCATCCTCACTTAATAAAGATTTAGGCCTTTCAATTTTTTCATGGTAATTAAATTCATCAATACCTCTTGCTAATTGAACACTATTTTTACCTAAAATTTGCTTTACGTTAGTTCCAATATAACTTTGGATTACAAAACCTATTCTTCGATCGTTACTTTTGTTTAAATCAGAACCATGAACAACAGTCGGATGGTGAAGAGACATTTGTCCTGCTTTCAAAACTAAAGGTGTTGTCTTTTCTTTTGGCACATTTCTTACAGTTTGACCTCGGGTCAATAAATTGCCCTCATTAAACTTTTGATCATGTTCTTTAAGATTATCTTTGTGTGAGCCAGACCACATTCTCATACAACCATTTATTTCATTAGAGTCAGTTATAGCAACCCAAGCAGTTACCCAGTTATGAGGTTCTAATCCAATATATTTTGCATCTTGATGATAACTTACAAATCCTTTTTCATTCGGGTTTTTAATAAATAAAGTTGTTCCACAAACAAGAATATTTTTACCAATTAAACTTTGAACTGCATCTAAAATTTTTGGATCATGAGTAACTTCATCTAATAAAGGTGAAATTAAATGAGCATTATATCTACCTGATTTTTCTAACTCATTAGGTATTTTTTTTTCTATATATTCAATTTCATTTCTAATGTCTAAAGCCTTATCTTTTGAAAAAATATCAATAGGAGACACAAAGCCCTCTTCTTCATATTGTTTGAGTTGATTTGAATTAAGATAAGACATAATATTAAATATTATATGACCGCGTTTATTTCTTCAATAAATTACTGTCCAGTCAAATCAGTGTCATTTCAAAACATTGAGAGTTGCGAAATAAGAAAAAATATAGGTATTATAGGTGATAGGATTTTTGCGTTTTCAAAAAATTTAGAATTTGAAAAAGTTAAATTATTTGAAAAAGATCCTGAGTTTAGAAAAGGTAAATGGAATAACATTTTAACTCTTAAAAACTCACCATTTTTAAATAAGTATAATTTTACATATGCTGAAAATAAACTAGCATTATTTGTTGAAAATAAAGAAATTTTAACAATTGATGTAAATGAAAATGGACAAAGAGATCTATTATCAAAAAAAATATTAGAATTAGAAAGTTCTTTGAAAAAGCCGTTATTTTTAATGAAAAATGAAGACAATCCTTTTTTTGACACAGCAATTTCAAATAAAACTTTATTGCCACATTCAATATCTTTATTAAATAATAAGAGTATTCAAGATTTTCAAAATAAAATTGGTATAAAAATAGAGAGTTCTAGATTTAGAGGCAATATATGTATCGATGGGATAGAGCCTTGGGCAGAACAAGATTGGGTAGGAAAAGTTATCAAAATTAATGACATTTCCTTTAGAGTTGAGAAAAAAATTCCACGATGTGTTGCCATTAACCTTAAGCCAGGGTCAGATGATAATAGTTTAAACTTGCTTCAATTTTTAAAAAAAACTTATAATCATTTTGATATGGGTATTTATTTGACGGTTTTAGAAAATGGAAAAATAAATATAGGTGATAAAATTTTAGAAAAATAATCTTTATATCAACTTCAGATTGAAATATTTGAACTATACATTTTGTCTCAATTTTGATTTAATTATTCAATTAAATATAACAGAGAGGAGAAACACTATGAGATTATTTAAATCATTAACTGTTTTAGTTGTACTTCTTTTTTCAATTACTTCAGTAAGCGCTGCAACGTTGACTGAAAGACTTAAAGATGGTCACAAACTAAGACTTGGTTTTGGAACAGCAGTTCCATGGGCTTATGCTGGAGATAATGGTGAGGCTTTAGGATTTGTAAATATGATCGCTTTAACAGTTCTAGAAGAAATGGGAATAACAGAACATGAAACTAAAGTATTTGAGTGGTCTGGACTAATTCCTGGAATTAATGCAAATAGATCAGATATGATCACTGGTGGTATGTATATTTTAAAAAGTAGATGTGCCAATATAAACTTTTCTGATCCAATAGGTGTTTTTGGAGATGCTATGTTAGTACCAAAAGGAAATCCTAAGAACATCAATAATTATGCTGACGTTATTAGCACAGGTGCAAAGCTTGTAACTGGTGCTGGTTTTAACACAGTAGAAGCTGCTAAAAAATTTGGTGTGCCAGATAGCCAAATGTTATTAGTAGAGGGTGAAGTAGGAATTTTAGCTGCTATGAAAGCAGGTAGAGCCGATGTTGCTGTTCAAACATTCTTTGGAGCTAAAGAACATGAGGAAAAAACAAATGGTGCATTTGAAGTAACAGATCCTAAGTTAATGCCAAAAGAAACTGTAAACGTCGTTGGAATTGGTTTTAGAAAAACTGATACAGAGTTTAGAGATAACTTTAATGCTGCATTAGCAAAAGTTTTAGCAAACCCAGAGAAAATGTTAAAAAGAGCTGGTGAGTATGGCTATGATAGAGCTCAATTACCTCCTCCAGACATGACTACTGAGTGGGCTTGTTCTACTAAATAAATATATTGATTTTATATCTAATATCAGGCGACAAAATTTAGTCGCCTGATTTTTTTTTAATAATAAGGATATTTAAGTGAGTTATTTTGCATTTTTGTCAGAACATGGTCCTACTATGCTACTTGGAACTGTTACTACTATTAAAGTATTAATTTGTTCAACAATTCTTTATGTAATTATTTCTCTAATTTTCGGGCTAATGCGATTATCGAAAAATCCTATTATACAAGGAACAGCAACTGTTTATATTGAGTTTTTTAGAGGGACATCTTTATTAGTTCAATTATTTTGGTTTTATTATGTATTACCTTTTTTTGGTTTAACATTAGAAGCTTTTACTGCAGGTGTTGTTGCTATTGGTATGAATTTTGGAGCATATGGAGCAGAAATAGTTAGAGGTGGAGTTTTGGCAGTCCCAAAAGGACAATGGGAGGGTGCTTTTGCATTAAATTTTACTCCAGCAAAAAGAATGAGAAAAATAATAATTCCACAAATATTTCCAATTATATTGCCTCCAGCTGCGAACCTAACTGTTGAACTTTTAAAAGCTACAGCACTAGTTGCTTTAGTTACAGTTGTTGACTTAACATTTGAAGCTAAACAAATTAATTCTATTACCTGGTTATCAGCCCAATGTTTTGGAACAGCTCTGTTAATATATTATATAATCTCAAGATTTTTTCTTGTTCCTTTTTTACGATGGCTTGAAGTTTTAGCTGCAAAAAAAGTAGGAAAGGAGAAAGCTTGATATGAATGCAGAGTGGAGATGGGATTTTGCAATTGAAATACTTCCACAAATGTTGTGGGCAACTTTAAATACAATTTTGGCTGCTGGAATTGGCTATGCAATTGCTGCAGTTGTAGGTTTGCTGTTTTTGTTAGGTCAAAGAACCCCAATTAAGATAATAAATATGGCTAATAGAGAGATTGTTGAATTTATCAGGTCCACACCATTATTAATTCAATTATTTTTTGTTTACTTCGTATTACCTCAATTTGGAATAACATTATCAGCTTGGGTCTGTGGAATGATAACAATTGGACTTCATTTCGGAACATATTTATCAGAAGTTTATAGAGGAGCATTAGAAGGTGTACCAAAAACTCAATGGGAAGCATGTAGAGCACTAAATTTTTCAATGTTTTACACTTATCGAAAAATAGTATTACCACAAGCATTTCCAATCGCTATACCTGGTATGGGAAATTACCTTGTAGGAATTTTTAAAGATACACCTTTATTATCTACAATAGGGGTTGCTGAATTATTTCATGCTGCGACAGCAGTTGGTGGATACCACTATCGTTATTTAGAGCCATATACTATAGTAGGAATAATATTTTTAACTTTGTCAATTCCAGCTGCAATTTGGATTAGAAAAATTGAAAAAAATGTTAACTTATCTCAAGGAAAAATTAAGAAGGAACAAATTTAGTTTATGGAAAAAAAAACATCAGATATAATAGTTAACTTCTCAAATGTTACAAAACAATATGGAAACCTAATTGTTTTAGATAAACTAAATTTAGAAATAAAAAAAAATGAAATGGTCTCAATTATAGGTCCATCAGGATCAGGAAAAACTACTGTTCTGAGAGTATTGATGACTTTAGAGAAAATCAATCAAGGCGTAATTCATTTAGATGGAGAACCTCTTACACATATGGAGTCAGATGGAAAATTAATAGAAGCTAATGAAAAATACTTAAGAGAAAGAAGATCGAAAATAGGAATGGTATTCCAACAATTCAATTTATTTCCTCATATGACTGCATTGCAAAACTGTATAGAAGCTCCAGTTGAAGTTCTAGGCATGAAGAAAGAGGAAGCAGAGGAAAGAGCATTAGAATTATTAGAATTAGTCGGTTTGACAGATAAAAAGGATGAACATCCATCAAGATTGTCTGGTGGCCAGCAGCAAAGAGTTGCGATTGCAAGAGCGCTTGCAATGAGACCCAAAGTAATGCTTTTAGATGAAATTACTTCAGCTTTAGATCCAGAGGTAGTAGGTGAAGTATTAAATGTAATTAGATCATTAAATAAAGAACATAATCTAACAATGATTATGGTAACTCACCAAATGGGTTTTGCGAGAGAAATATCTGATAGAGTATGTTTTTTTAATGATGGAAAAATTTTTGAACAAGGGCCGCCAGAAAAATTATTTGGAGATCCTCAAAATGAAAGAACAAAACAATTCCTTCATGCCGTTCTTGATGCTAATTAAAATATAGTTAATTTTTTTTTCTTTGGTCTATTTCAAAAGCTTCTAATCTAGAGATAAGTTCTTTTTGTAATGTTTGGTCTTTTTCATCTTCAATAGCTTTTTTAAGTTGTTCTCTTTGTTTCAATCTTTCTTCTTTTCTAATTTCATCTTGTAATTTAAGTCTTTGTTCTTCATCAAATTTTTCTTCCCATTCTTTTATTCTTTGCGCGGCGATATCTTTTTGACGATTTTCTTCCTCTTTTTTTAATTTTTCTTCACGTTGTTTTTTTCTAAGTTCTTTTAGATCTTTCTTATTTTGATCTTCTTCTCTTACTTTTAAATCGATGTCTCTACGTTCTTGAGCCTCATGTTTTGATTTTAATTCAATTTCTTTTTTCTCTAAATCTTTTTCTAATTTTTTAAGATTTTGTTCTTTTTCATTTAAATTATTTTCTTTTAATCTCAATTGTTCATTTTTAATATTGAGGTTTTCCTCTTTATTTAAAATATTTTTTTCTTTATTTTTTTGTTCTTTTTCATTCAATCTTAATTCGTCATCTTTTTGAATTAATTGAAAATCTTTTCTTCTAAGATCTTCATCTTTTTTTTTTATTTGATCATCTTTTTTTCTTAAATCGTCCTCTTTAATTTTTAAATTTTTTTCTTTAGATTGAATTTTGATTAATTCTTTTTTAATTATTTCTTCTTTTAACTTAATCTCTTTTTTTTTTTTAATTTCTGTTTTTTTTTAAAATCATCAAAAATTTTATTAAATAAATGACTTACTTTTTTAGACTTTTTAATTTTTGATTTTGAATTTAATTTTTTTCTAGACATTTTTATAAATACTATTTCAACAAAAAAAATCAATTTGATCAACTTATACGATCATCATATTTTTAAAAAAGGTGGTTATAATGAGTTTCAACCTACAAGTGATTAATTGAGTAAATATTTTGATATATAAAGAATTTTTTTGCAATAGATTGCTCTAAATATTAATAAAGTTTAATGAGTAATTCTAAAAAATTAATTATTGCATGTGATGGAGAGTCCGCAAGCGGTAAAAGTACAGCTGCGAAGCTAATTTCTAAAAAATATAAATTATTACTAGTTAATTCAGGATTACTTTACAGATATGGAAGCAAGCTTATAATTAAATATCGACCTTTAAATGAAGCAATTTTTTTAAAAAAAAAATTTAAGAATATTACCTATAAAACTATAGCAAGACAAAATTTACATTCAGAAAAAATAAGTAATCATGTAGCAATATTAGCTAAGAATAAAAAAATTAGAAGCATAATTAATAAATTTCAAATAAAGATAATTAAAAAAAATAAAAGAATTTGTGTTGAGGGAAGAGATATTGCGAGCAAAATTCTTAATAAAAACCCAAAATATGATTTAGCATTTTATTTTAAGTGCAGCTTAAATATAGCTAGTTATAGAAGATGGTTAGATATTAAAAAAAAGGTTCCTCTTAATGAGGTAAAAAAATCTCTTAAAAGAAGAACTGAAATGGATAAAAAAAGAAAAAATAGCCCTTTAATAAAAGTAAAAGAGGCAATTTTAATTAGAACTGATAAATTAACAAAAAAACAAGTTTTATCGAAAATGTCAGCTTGTATTCAAAAATTAAATTTAAACTAACTTTTCTTCTTCCTTATTTGGTTCTTCAATTGGTTCTGTTGTAGGATTAAGTTCAATCCCCGCAGGTGTAATTGTTTGTGGCATAGCAACAAACTGAGAATCTGGATTATCTACTGTTTTTCTTACTCTCATTCTATAAATTCCAAAAAGACCGATTAACGAGTGGAAGAAAAATAAAAAAATAAAAAAACCATTTGACCCAACAATGTCCATAAATATAGAACATAAAAAAGGTCCACTCATTGCACCTAATCCAAAAACGAATTGAAGACCAGCACCAGCTGCAACAAATTTTTCTTTTGGAATATAATCATTTGTATGTGCAAGAATTAACGAAAACATAGGTAAGCTACAGAAAGAAAAAAGAATTAAAAAAATATAAAACCAGGTTTTACTAGTCGCAAGACCTTCTGGCAAATACATTTGTCTAGAAACTAAGATGGCTAAAATTGAAAAAATTGCAGCACCAAAAGTTGAAAAAACAATTACTTTTCTTCTGTCATAAATGTCAGAAATTTTTCCAACAGGAAATTGTGAAATTGCACCAGAGATAGCTAATAGAAATGTTACAATAGATATTTCTAAAATAGAAAAATTCATTGATGTGGCATACACTGCTAATAAAGTAAAAAGTGCAGCTTGAATTGTTCCATAAAAAAAGGAACTTACCATTCCAAATGGAGATGCTTCATAAAGGTCTTTTAAAGTCATTGCTTTAATTTTTTTGAACGTTGGTGGTTTTTTTTTAGTTAACAAAATTGGTATTAAAGCTGCAGATGTAATCACCGAAACTAAAATAAAAGGTTGAAAATTTTTTGGGCTGCTAAAATTTAGTAAAAACATACCAATACCCATAGTGCCATATAGAATGACCATATAAATTGATAAAACACTACCTCTATTTTTGTTGCTTGACCTATCGTTCAACCAACTTTCTGCAACAGTATAAATACAGACCATACTTATTCCGGTCAAAACTCTTAGTAGAAACCAAATAAATGGATTTATAATTATAGAGTGAATTAGAATGACTAAAGATGCCAAAGACGCAAAAGCTGCAAAAACCCTTATGTGTCCAACTCTAGAAATTATATTGGGGATAGTAGCCGCTCCAATAAAGTATCCAACAAAATATCCAGACATCATAAATCCAGTTGCAGTTAAACTAAATTCTTCTTGAACGGCTCTTACCCCCAAAAGGGAGCCTTGAAAACCATAGGCCATCATAATGAAGCCCATTCCTAAAAATAGTGCCCAAGAATTTTTTAATACTTTGTTCATAAAACTGAGGTAATTATTCGCGATGTATTACTAAATCAAGTCTTAATTGTGACAAGCTTAAGAATTCCTTAACTTGTAAAAAGAGTGGATTGCAATAGTAATGATTATAACAATACCACCTAGTAGCGTTTCTATGCTTGGTTGTTCTTTAATTATTAGCCAAACCCAAATGGGTCCAATAATAGTTTCTAGAAGAAAAAACAAATTCACCTCGGCTGCTGGTATAAATCTTGGTGCAATAGTCACTAACACAAATGGTATTGCTACACATAAAATACACATAAGAGGTACTATGATTAAATCTTTTTCACTAAGCACAAAACTCTCTATAAAAAATAAAGCAAAAGTTGCTACAAATAATTTACCAACAACAGCTGCAGGCACTAAATTTTTAGTTTTGGCAGATCTAATAGTCACAGCTCCAACCGCCAAACCTATAGCAGTAATAAATCCAAGTATATCCCCATAAAAATTTCCTAATTTAAGAGAGTCAGAAAAAATGTATATTACAGCAAAAAAAGTTATTACTATAGATATCCAAGTCTTTTTGTCTGGTGGCTCTTTCAAAAAAAATGCACCTAATATAGCTGAAAGCATAGGTGCAGTAGCTATCATTACAAGAGTGTTTGCAACATTTGTATTTTGAATTGAAACCACGAAAGTAATATTAGTTATACTAAAAGTGCTTATGTATATAAGCCCATGATAACCACTTGAAAAAAGAATTTTAAAGAAGTTTAATTTATAAATTAATAACATTACAAAAAAAACTGAAAAAAAAGGGATTATTCCTCTATAAAAAACTAAACCCCAAGTATCAACATTAGATAGTCTAATGAAAAGAGAATCTGGAGTTATAAAAATCACAGCAATGAAAGCAAGTAATGAACCTTTCTGTTGATCAGTTAAATTATTCAAATTTTTAATTCCTTCCAAAAAGTTTTCGCTAAATTAATTTTTGATAAATCATAAAGTGTTTTTAAGCCTGTAGGTGAAGTAATATTGATATCACCATTAAGTTTTTGATCAATAAAATCAATTCCTGCAAAAAAAATATTTTCTTTTTTTAAGTCATAAGCCACTAATTTAGATATTTTTTTTTCTATTTTAGTTAATTTAGTTATTGATGGTTTGGCTCCTTTACTCATATTACTTAAAAATGATCCTTTTTTTGGAACTCTTGAAATTGCCCCAACTACTTTTCCATTTATTAAAAAAACTCTCTTATCGCCTTTACTTATATTAGGCAAATATTTTTGACACATTATATGATTATGTTTTTTGATAAATTTTTTTATAAATGATAAATTAAACTTGTTTAATAAATGAATATCATTTCCACTATAGCCATGAATAGGTTTTAAAATAATTTTTTTGTTAGCTTTAAAAAATTTTTTGATATCGACTATATTCTGACTAAAAATTGTCTTTGGCATAAATTTTTGATATTTTGCAGAATATAGTTTCTCAGAAATATTTCTTATTGAAGTTGGGTTATTAATAATTTTTACTTTATCTTTTATTATATCTAATATGTAGGTACTTGAAATGTATTCTAAATTAAATGGAGGATCTTGCCTAATTAAGATGAATTTACATGTTGTGAGATCTAATTTTTTTTTTTTTAATATCTTAAAAATTTTTTTTTTATTGTAGTCAAACTTTATAAAAAAACCTTTCGCAACAACTTTAGTATTTATAATCGATAAATCTCTAGGGTCGTAATAAAATATATCATATTTCTTTCTTTGTATTTCGTGGGCGAGAAAAATAGTAGTATCTGTTAGTGGATTTAAGCTAGAGGGATTGTTTCCCTGTATTGCTACAATTTTATTTATCATATAATTCGCTTAAATCTTCATTTTTTGAAAATTTGCTAATCATATCATGTGCATTCGTAGTTTTATTATCAATTACTTTTTGTAAATGATTTAAAAATACAGTTTCATTTTTTTTACTTTTATTAAGAATATCTCTTTTTTCTAATCCTTTTCTTGATAAATCTAAAAGAGTTGAAGCCCAATAAAGAAGATCTTTGCCCATTAACTGAGTATTAAATCCTTTTTTAGGAGATTCAAGATATGCGTTAATTATTTTATTTTTTTCCCATTTTGAAACTAAAGAATAAACTTCATCAGTATTTCCATATAGTATACCAATATAAAAGGCTGGTCCTGCACATAAGCAGTCCCAACCACATGTATCCATTGATCTAAGTTCAATATATCTTTTTAATCTATTTTCTGTGAAAATTGTGCTTAGGTGAGTGGATAAATCTTGTTCATTAGGTAAACGATTTTTTATTTCATCAATTTTTCCATTCATAAAATCTTCAAATTTATATTTTTTTCCTGAAATATAATTTTCTTTATCTTGAATAAATAAAATCGGAAAATTTATGATAAAATCTGCATATTTTTCAAAATCTAATTCTTCAAAAAATAATTTTGGTAGACCTCCACGAGAAGTATTTTGCCATACATTTGAACGATAAGACAAGTAGTTACTATTTTTTTTTTCTACAATTGAAGAATTAGCAAATAATGCAATTGAAATCGGAACTAATGAGTTTACAATTTTAAATTTTTTAACAAAGTCTTTTTCGGAATTATAATCGATGTTTAGTTGGGTTCCACAAGTTCGGTACATCATATCTAAACTTAATTCGCCTCCAAATGGCATATCTTTTGTCATTAATTCATAACGTTGCTTTGGATTGTTTGGAATTTCATTTAGTTTAGAGATAGGATCAAAACCTGCGCTCACAATTTTAATATCTAATTTTTTTGTTACTTGTCTTAATTCAAACAAATAATCATGAGATTCAGCACAAGCTTCATGAATATTACTTAATTTTTCCCCAGATAATTCTATTTGATTACCTGGTTCTAGGGTAATATTTTTTCCACCTTTGTTTAGACCAATTACATTTTTTTTTTCAAAAATAGGATTCCAGCCAAATTCTAATAAGGCCTTAAACATTTTCTCTATTTTTGAATAATCAATTCTTTTATTGTCATTATTATTAAATAAAAATTTTTCGTGTTCAATTCCAATTTTGAAATCTTTTGTATCTTTAATTCCTGATTTAAAATAATCAATTATTTTATCTTTAGAGTTAATCATTAATTATTAAATAGTATTTTTTTGATAAATTTAAAGAGAAGAATAAGGTTTTCTTGAAAAAATTTTTTTTACTATAGGTTTGAAAAAATCTAATGGAAGAGATTTATAATTAGGATCAAATGAATTTTGATCATACTTTTCACAAAAATCAATTGTATCTTGATAATATTTGTGATTTTTGTATTTATCTCTTTTATTTTTATCTCCTCCTAAATGATGAGCATAATAAAACATTTGGAATTCACCATGTTTTTCAATTATCCAATGAGTTTTTTCTGAAACATATGGTTTTAATATAGCTGCAGCATATTCTGAATGATTCATTGGAGCCAATTCATCTCCAATGTCATGAAGCAATGCTGCAACTACCATTTCTTCACTCTCACCATTTTTATAAGCTCTAGTAGCACTTTGAAGAGAGTGCTCAAGTCTTGAAACCTGATAACCTTCCAAAGTTTCAGTGAGATTAGACATAAACTTTAAAATTCTTTCAGCAGTTTTATCAGCAAAATTTTTTTCGTGTTTATCTAAAAAAAGATAATCCTCTTTAGTTCCCCTTTTCATTTCTGTAAAACTTACTTTTTTCATAATTTAGTTATTAGATGCATTATTTAATAATGATAGTTGAGTGACTTTATTGTCGCCTAGTTCATCAATAGGTTTAACTGGATAATCTCCTGTAAAGTAATGATCTGTTAATTGAGGGTAATTTTCATTTCTTTTATCGAACCCAATAGCTCTGTATAATCCTTCTATTGATAAGAAACTTAAGGATTTAGCACCAATATATTCACAAATTTGTTCGTTAGTTTTATTTGCTGCAAGCAATTCTTTTTTTGTTGGTGTATCCACACCATAAAAATCTGGAAATCTAATTTCAGGGCAAGCAATTTTCATATGAACTTCTCTTGCTCCAGCATCATATAACATTTTTATTATTTTATGTGAAGTAGTACCTCTTACTAAAGAGTCATCTATCAATATAATTTTTTTCCCTTTAATTGTTGATTGATTAGCATTTAATTTTAATTTTACCCCTAAACTTCTTATTTTTTGACTTGGCTCTATAAATGTTCTTCCAACGTAATGATTTCTAATCAAGCCTAATTCAAAACTAATTCCTAAATATTGGGCGAAACCAAGAGCTGCTGCGTTTCCAGAGTCTGGAACAGGTACAACTATATCAGCATTTAAATTATTTTCTTTAGCTAGTTCAATTCCAAGGTTTTTACGATGTTCATATGCACTTTTACCACTCAAAATACTGTCTGGTCTTGAGAAATAAATATATTCGAACACACAAGGTCTTATTTTTTTAGGAGGAAAAGGCTTAATGCTTTTGATTTCATTATTTTCAATTAAAACAATTTCACCATTTTCAACTTCCCTTATAAATTTTGCTCCAATTATATCTAAAGCACATGTCTCTGAAGATAGCACATAACTATTATTTAATTTACCTATTATTAATGGTCTGATTCCATAAGGATCTCTAACACCAATTAAAGAATTTTGTGTTAACATTACCAAAGCATATCCTCCTTGAATTTGAAAAATCGCATCAACAATTTTATCTATTGTTTTCTCTCTCTTTGATTTTGCAATCAATTGGACAATTGTTTCTGTATCAGATGTTGTGTAAAAGATAGCTCCATCTTCAACTAATTTATTTCTCAATGAAATAGAATTGGTAAGATTTCCATTATGAGCAACACCAATACCTCCGGCATTAGTATCAGCAAAAAAGGGCTGAATATTTCTTAAGGTATTTTCACCGGTAGTACTATATCTATTATGACCTATTGCATAATTTCCTTTTAATTTTTTTAAAATTTTTTCTTTATTAAAATTATCACCAACTAATCCAAATCTCTTTTCTGAAAAATAATGACTACCATCAAAAGTCACTATTCCACATCCCTCTTGACCTCTATGTTGAAGAGCATGAAGCCCTAGAGCTGTTAGTGCAGATGCTTCTTTAGCATTACTAATACCAAATACACCACATTCCTCTTTGAATTTTGGGTTATAGCTCTTCAATTTTTTCTTTAGAATCTTTGTAAGTTTTTTCATCAGGAAATTCTTTTAAAAGATAATTACTACCTTTTTCTAAATATGGAAAGACGAATGATTTGCTCACATTTATTGGCCATTTATCATAATTATATACAATATGAAAACCTGAAAAAATACAAACAGAAATAACATATGCTCTTATAAATCCAAAAAAGAATCCAAAAATAGTGTCTAAACTTCCAATTCCAGTATACCTAATTACTTTACTGATTCCTTTGTTGATAATTAAAACTAAAAAAATTACTATTATAAATATAGTTGTACCAAGACTAATATCTAGTATGTATTCATTGTCAATAATGTTTTTGAGATAAGGTTTAACTCTAGGAAAAATAATTAATGTAATAATATAGGCAAACAACCATTTTGCCATTGATAGAATGCTTAAAATAAAACCATTTCTATAACATTTAATTAAAGAAAGTATTGTTAAAATAATATAAATAAGATCAATAATTGAAACTGCTTCATAAAGATTTATTAAAACTTCAGGCATTAATTATTTTCCAAAAGGTTTAATAATTAAAATTAAAGATGGAAGTAAGGTTAAAACTGAAATCATTGCTAACAACATTGCTAGACCTGTAAAAATTCCAAAATATATTGTGGGAATAAATTTTGATAAAACTAAAATTGAAAAACCAAATACTATAGTAATAGATGTATTTAGAATAGCCACACCAACTGTTGAGTGGCATATTTTTATTGTATCTTTATAGTCGTTTATTTTATTAAATTCTTCTCTAAAACGATAGATATAATGAATACTGTTATCAACTGCTATTCCAATAGTTATAGCTGCAATTGTAATAGTCATCATATCGAGTGGAATTTCAAGAATACCAATTATTCCAAGTATAAAAAAAGCAGCAATAAAATTTGGAATTACACCTATTAAAGATAATTTGATATTCCTAAACAATATAAAAAACATTATAAAAATTCCAATCATCACTAAACCTAAAGTTAATATTTGAGATTTGAATAAACTTTGTAAAAGATTGTTAAATAATATTAGAACACCTCCCAGTTTATAACGATCTTTTTCAATACCTAGTTTATTTTGTAAATCGAAATTAATTTTATTAATCAAATCATTTCTTCTTAAATCTTCTTGAGAGTCAATAATTCTAATGCTTATTCTGGCCTCATTATCTTTTATAGAGATATAAGGGTCAATAATTTCTGTTTTTATACTTTCAGGAATTTTAGAGTACAAAACACCCATTTCTAAAGTACCTAAAGGTTTATTATTATTGAGCTGTGTCGCCACATCAATTATAGATGAAAAAGATAACACTTTTCCTATTTGTGGAAGGCTATCTAAGTAATTGTGAACATTGGCAATAGTATCAATCTTATCTTTTGTAAACCAATATTTTTCGTTATCTTTCTGACCTTCATCTTCCCAATCATCAAAATCATCATCTTTTTCCTCTTCTTTTTTTTTATTTTCAGGAAATTTCAAAATAACTTCAAGAGGAGTTGTGCCACCAAGTTCTTCATCAATTAACTTCATACCTTTATAAATTTCAGTTTTTTTACTAAAATAATTAATGAAACTATTCTCAACTTCTAATTTACTGATACCAAATATACTTAGCAGTATAACGAAGATAGTAATAATAAAAATTGGAATTTGAAAATTGATAGAAAAGCTTCCAAGAATATTTGTAATTTTTGAATCGTCTTTTTCTTCTACAAAAATATCCTTTGATGGTGTAAAATTTAATAAAGTTGGAAGAAGAGTAAAAGTAATTAGAAAAGACGTAATTAACCCTAGTGTCATCATCCAACCAAAATCAATAATCGGTTTAATTTCACTGAATATTAATGATAAAAAAGCGATAATAGTTGTTAAAGCAGTATAAAGTATTGGCCAATACATTTTTTTTGTTGTTAAAACTAAAATATCAATAATTTTTTTTTCTGGATGGGAATTTCTAAGTTGTAAAAATCTTGTACTCATATGAATATTCATTGCCATCGTTAAAATTAACATTAAAGCAATAAAATTTGAGGAAATCACAGTAACTTTCCATCCAAGAATTCCAAGGAGACCTGTCATAATAATAACTGAAAAGAAACAACTACTAATAGGAACTATTATCCAAATTAATTTTCTAAAAACAAACCAAAGTGTTGCAATTATAAATAATAAAACACCTAAACCAAAAACAATAATATCACTTTTAATAAAAGTCATCATATCATCGGCAATCATTGGAATACCACCAAGATAAATCTTTCCTATATTTTCATAGCTTTTAATTACATCTCTTATCTCTAAAATATTTTCGTGATTTTGTTTTTTAATTTGATCACGATATTTTTCTATTTCCCGAGGTGATTTATTTTTGATATCCTCAATTGGTTTATTTTTTTTTATATTAACTATAATTCCACTTGTCTTTCCATCTTCACTAATAACAAAATTTCTAAAAACAGGACTATTTAAAATTTCTTGAAAACCTCTATTACGATCAACACCTTCATCTTTTAGTGTTTTGAAAGTTTCCAGTCTTTCTTGTAAGGGAGCATCAGAATTATTTAGCAGTGGTACATCCAATAAAGTTATGACATTATGCACCCAATCTAAACTTTGAATCTTATATTTTAAGCTTAAAAGATTATTAATGGATGTGTCAGTACTCATTCCCTCATTAGGTGTATAAGTTAATACTAAAAATTCTTTTGAACCATATCGCTCACTAATTTCTTTCAAATATTTGAGGTCTGGGTCTCCATCAATTAACAAAGTCTCTGAAGAAGCATCTAATCTAAAATCTTTAGAAAAATATCCAAAACTGAGTAAAGTTATTAATAAAAATATAAAAACAGATTTTGGATTTTTTAAAATCGTATTTTGATACATGTGAGCAAACATTAGCTCTTTTATATTTGAATTTAATTAGTTTGAGTATCTTTAAATTTAGTAAATCTCTCTTCAAACTCTAGAGTTACTTTACCAATTGGGCCGTGACGTTGTTTTCCAATTATAATTTCAGCTAAATGAGCAACTTCGTTCATTTTAGCTTGCCATTCAGCATGTTCTACAGTTGCTTCTCTTGGCTCTTTTCTTTGTAAATAATATCCTTCTCTATAAACAAACATTACCACATCTGCATCTTGCTCTATAGAACCTGACTCTCTCAAATCTGCTAACTGAGGTTTATGATCATCTCTTTGTTCAACTTGCCTTGATAATTGTGACAATGCCACAACTGGAACTGCTAATTCTTTTGCAATTGCCTTTAATCCTTGAGTAATTTGAGAGATTTCTTGAACTCTTCCGTCTTTGTTAAAAGTAGTTCCTCTCATTAACTGAATGTAATCGACTACAATCATATCCAAGCCGTGAAGCCTTTTAATTCTTCTTGCTCTATTGCTCATAGCTGCAATGCTGATAGCAGGGGTTTCATCAATGAATAAAGGAAGTTCAGCAATATTCTTTGAGGTTTCTAAAAATTTATCAAATTGATCATCAGAAATTCTTCCACGCCTAATATCATTAGACCCTATGCTTGCTTGTTCAGAAAGAATTCTTGTAGATAATTGTTCTGAAGACATCTCTAAAGAAAAAAATGCAATAGATGACTTTTTTCCATTATCTTGAATTGATTTAGCGGCATGAAACGCAATATTTGTTGCTAATGATGTTTTTCCCATTGAAGGTCGTCCTGCAATAATAATCAAATCTGATTGATGTAATCCTCCAAGTTTATTATCTAAATCCCTAAGTCCAGTCGGAACTCCAACAATGCCACCTTCATTTTTATAAGCAGCAGATGCCATTTCAATTGTTTGTTTCATGGCATCATCAAATTTAATAAGAGAAGAATTAAAAGAACCTTTCTCAGCTAAATCGAATAATAATTTTTCGGAGTTTTCAATAATATTTTGTCCATTAACATCTAAATCATTAATTTTAGCATTATCAATAGTTTGCTCTGAAATTTTTATTAGCTCTCTTCTTACAAACATATCATAAATTATTTTTGAATATTCAATAGCTTGACGTATAGAAGTTGAAAATTTTGTAATTTTTACTAAGTATTCTGGAATATTTAAATCGTCTTTTTCATTTTCAAAATAATTTTTTAATGTAATTGGGTTAGCTAACATTCCTTTATAAATTAAGCTTTCAATAGCATTGAAAATCTTTTGATGCATAGGATCATAAAAGTTAGAATTAGATATGATTGTACTGATCTCATCAAATATTTCATTAGATACTAAAATTGAACCTATAACAGATTGTTCTGCTTCAATGTTATTAGGGAGTTCATGAAATTTGTCTTTAACAATATTCAAATTATTTTCCATTAGAACAACTTACAGGAATTTGAATATTTATAAATTTAAAAAAAAAGTTGTGGATGAAATTGTATAATCACTGAATAGATTCAGCAGACTGGACATTTATTGTAATTTCAGCATCAACTTCTGAGTGTAATGAGATTTTAACATTAAATTTCCCAAGTGATTTGATTTCATGAATAGGTTGAATCATTGATGGCTTAATATCAATTTTATTTTTTTCATGAATTATTTTTGATATTTCGGTTGGTTTTACAGATCCATACAATTCATTATTTTCTGTACTTAATTTTTTGATAAAATATTGTTTCTTGTCAATTTGTTCAGAAATTTTTTGAGCGTTTAATTTTTTTTCATTATCTTTTTTTGTAAGATTTGATTTAATTTTTTCTACTTCTTTAATATTATCTTTTGAGGCATAAAGTGCTTTTTTATTTGCTATCAAAAAGTTCCTACCAAAACCTCTTTTTACTTCGATTATTTCACCGATAGTTCCCACTCTTTTAATATTTTCTAATAATATAACTTTCATATTATATTCTTATAATAGTGCTAAATTTCTAGCTCTTCTAATTGATAACGATAACTCTCTTTGTTTTTTTTGACTTACATTTGTAATTCTCGAAGGCAATATCTTACCATTTTCTGACATATATTTTTTTAACAATTTAATATTTTTATAATCAATTTTTGGCGCACCTTTCACAGATAATGGGCAACTTTTTTTAAATTTATATTTATTTGGTTGGAATATACTTAATTTCGCAAAATTACTTTGCTTTCCTTTTTTGTTTCCACTTTGTCTTTTAGGCATAATTAGCTATTTATTTTTTCTTTTTTTTCACCATCATCTCTTTTGGCAAAATAGTTAGTATCTAAATCAAATTTTTTAACTTTAACAGTTAAGTACCTTAATAACTTTTTATCAATCGACTCATTTTTTTCTAATGCTTCGACAACTTTCCCCTTACCTTTGATTTTAAAGTGAATATAGCTTCCTTTCTTATTTTTTTTGATCAAATAAGATAAGTTTAACAGTCCCCAGTTTTCTGTTTTAACAACTTCTCCCTCATTTTTTTCAATTATTTTTGAATATTTTTCAGTCAGCTGTTTTAATTCACCAGGTGAAGTATCTTGCCTTGCAACAATTGTATGCTCGTATAAATTCATTTAAATTCTTTAATAAAACGTGAGGATATACTATTATAAGTGTTCAATATCAACTGTAAAATGGACAATAATTAAATAATTTTTTAAATGTTTTCAGTAATTTTTCCAGGTCAAGGTTCTCAGATTGTGGGTATGGGAAAAGAATTTTATGATAAGTTTGATTTAGTGAAAAATCAATTTAAGGAAGCAGATGAAGTTTTAGGCATTCCTCTATCTAAAATAATTTTAGAAGGCCCAAAGGGAGAATTGGATTTAACAGTTAATACTCAACCTGCTATTTTTTTAATAAGTTATTCTATTTATCAGGTAATGAAAAAAGAATTCGAGTTAGATTTAAATAAAGCAAAATATTTTGCTGGACATTCTTTAGGTGAATATTCAGCTATTGCGTGTGCAGGTTATTTAGATTTTAAAGATACTATTAGAATATTAAAAATAAGAGGTGATGCTATGCAAAACTCAGTTCCAAAAGGTGAGGGCGGTATGGTTGCAGTTTTGGGTGTCAGTATTGATAAGATTGAAAATATAATAGAAAAAAATAAAAATAACTTTATTGTACAAATAGCTAATGATAATTCCGAGGGTCAAATAGTTATAAGTGGTAAGAATAAAGATTTAGAAAAATTTATTGAAGTTTTGAAGAATGAGAAGATAAAGAATATTAAACTACCAGTAAGCGCCCCTTTTCATTGCAGTTTAATGAATAAAGCAACAGTAATCATGAGAGAAGAATTAAATAAACTTCATTTTAAAAAAGGAAATAATGTCTTAATTTCAAATGTAACTGCAAAAGAAATTTCTAATGAGGATGAATTAAAAGATCTTTTAGTAAAACAAATAGAGAATAGAGTCCGATGGAGAGAAAGTGTGATAAAAATGATTAATAATGGTGTAAATCAATTTATTGAAATTGGACCTGGAAAAGTTTTATCAGGTTTAGTAAAAAGAATTAATAAAGAGATGACAATTAATTCAATTAATAATAAAGATGATATTCAAAATATTACGATATGAAAAATATAGAAAATAAGAATATTATTGTTACTGGAGCATCTGGAGGAATAGGGAATTCCATAGTAGAAAAACTTTATGAATATGAAGCTAATATTTTAGCCTCAGGTACAAAAATTGAAAAACTTGAAGAGTTAAAAAAAAAATTCCCAAAAATTAAAATTTTAAGATTTGATATTTCTGAAAACAATAAGATAGAAGAATTTATTGAAAATGGAGTAAATGAACTTGGTGGTTTAGATTGTATTGTCAATAATGCAGGAATTACTCAAGACAATCTAGCAATTAGAATGAGCATTGAAGAATGGAAAAAAGTAATTGATATAAATTTAACTTCAACATTTTTAATGAGTAAATTCGCAATAAAAAAAATGTTAAAAAATAAAAAAGGTAAAATAGTTAATATCACATCAGTTGTTGGGCACACTGGAAACTTAGGCCAATCAAATTATACTGCATCTAAAGCTGGGATTATTGCAATGTCAAAAAGTTTAGCTATTGAATATGCTAAAAAAAATATTAACATAAATTGTATCTCCCCTGGTTTCATCAAAACAACAATGACAGATAAGATTGATGATAAATTTAAAGAGATTATTCTTTCTAAAATACCATCTAATAGACTTGGAGAGCCAGAAGATATTGCAAATGCAGTTCTTTTTTTAATTTCTCCTCAATCTGATTATATAAATGGGGAAACATTACATGTTAATGGGGGCATGTATATGGCCTGACTATATGGCTTGACAATCGAAGTAATTAAACTAATAACGATTTTATAACAAAAGGATCAATATGTCAGAAGATGTTTCAAGTAAAGTAAAGAAGATAGTCGCAGACCATCTAGGAATTGATGAAGCGAAAGTCACAGAGGAATCAAGTTTTATAGATGACCTAGGTGCTGATAGTCTAGATACAGTTGAATTAGTAATGGCTTTTGAAGAGGAATTTGGGTCAGAGATTTCAGATAGTGAAGCTGAAAAAATTTTAACTGTTGGTGATGCTGTTAAATTCATTGAAGGCAAAGCTAATTAATATATTTTAATGCCCACCAAAAAAGATGGGATAATGGTAATCTTATCTTCTCCCTCTGGGGCAGGTAAAACTACTTTAGTAAATTTAATTTCAAAAAAAGATAATTTTGAAATTTCCATATCTCATACTACAAGACAACCACGTCCATATGAAACTCCTAACAAAGATTATTACTTTGTAAATAATGAAGAATTTAAAAGACTCATTAAAAATGAAGAGTTTCTAGAATATGCCAAGGTGTTCGATAATTTTTATGGCACAACAAGAACCCCAGTTATAGATAAACTGAACAACAGCAAAAATGTTTTATTTGATATAGATTGGCAAGGAGCTGATCAGATTAAAAACAAAGGATTAGATTATAAATTAATCACATTTTTTATATTACCACCAAGTAAAAAAATCTTATTTGAACGGTTATCTAAAAGACATTTGAAAGATAAAATGATAGTTGAGGAAAGAATGAAACAGTTCGAAAGGGACGTACTTCATTGGATAAATTATGATTATGTTGTGATAAATGATAATCTTGAAAGTTGTTATCTTAAAATACGTAATTTAATAAATGCTGAAATTAACAATGGTTCAAAAGATTACGATATGGATTATATTAGAAACCACGTAGAAAAGTTAACTAATTAATTTTTCATATTCATCAGTAAGTTTGAGATAGGTTTTATAATTTAAGTTCTGTGGTCTTTTATTTAAATCAATATCCATCTTAGATGCTATTTTTGTATTACCATTAAATAACTGATTAAAGGGTTTTTTAATCATTTTTCTTCTATGCATAAAAAAAATTCTTGTTATTTTTTCCAAATTTTTTGGATTATTAAGTTTAAAGATATTTTTTTTGGGTTTAAAAAAAAGAATACTGCTATCAACTTTAGGTTTAGGAAAAAAACTTTTTGGTTTTACATCACAAATTTTTTCTACATCTAATTTCCAGTTAACTAAAATAGACAACCTTCCATAATTCTTACAATTAAAATCAGATATTATTCTATCTGCTACTTCTTTTTGAAACATGAGTATGAGATTGTCAAACCAAAAATTTTCATCTTTAATATTTAAAATCCACTTACTTAAAATTTCAGTTGAAATGTTATAAGGTAAATTTCCAAAAACAGTTAAAATCTCATTATCAAGTATATTTTCATCAACTTTTAAAACATCTTCATTAAGAATTTGTATTTTTTTTTGAAATTTGTCTTTTAATAATTCAACAAGATTTTCATCTTTTTCAATAACTATCAATTTTTTTGGTTCTTTATTTAAAATTCCAGATGTTAAATTTCCTGATCCAGGACCTATTTCTAAAATGGTTTTATTCTTAATATCTACAATATTTAATATCTTATCAATAATAGACTCATTTATTAGAAAATTTTGTCCAAGACTTTTTTTTGCTTTAATCACCTTCGATCTAAAAATTTAATAGAATTAATTAAGCTTAATGGATTAGACTTATTTTTACCTAGCATTTTTTCATTTGGTCCATGATCAGGAGAAATCCTATAAAATGGAAGGCCCATAGTAATATTTATAGCGTCATACTCAAATAGGGTTTTAATCGGTGTCAAAACTTGATCATGATACATTCCAACTATAACATCAAATTTACTCCTATTTTTTTTTAGAAAGATAGTATCTGATGAAAAAGGTCCAGAAACATTAATGTTTTTTTTTCTTATTTGTTGAATTGCTGGTTTGATTATTTTTTCATCTTCATTAATTTTACTAATACTCTCACAGTGGGGATTTAAACCAACAACACCTATTTTTGGATTTTTTTTGAAAGAATTTTTATAAAATGATTTTATTAAATTAATTTTTTCAACTAATAATTTTTTATTAATCTTTTTAGCCACTAATTTTATTGGTAAATGAGTTGTTATTGGACAAACAGAAAGTGATTTATTGTATATAAGCATTCCAATCTTTTTCTCATTAAATTCATTTGCTATAAATTCTGTCACACCAGGAAATCTTTTGTTGAGAAATTGTTTTTTTGATATTGGTCCATTAATTAACTTATTTGTATATCCCGATCTTATTAACTTAAAAGCAATAGAAAAAGAGTCTTTAATATAATTGTAAGATTTTTTTGAAATAGGTTCAAAAGCTTTTGAAACATTATAATCAACATTTATAATATTTATAGAAGAATTATCTATTTTATAATTAAGTTTTTTTATATCTAAAACTTTTATTTTTTTTTTAAAACCAAAATATGTCATTTGTAATTTTAAAAGTTTTAACGAACAAATTAAAATCAAAGGACTTCTAATTTTTTTATGTTTTATTGATTTAAAAAAGATTTCTAAAAAAACACTATTTGGTTCTCCCGAAATTAAAATTATTGGTTTATAATTCATCTATATTTATATCTTTTCTTATTTTATTAAAATATAAATTTGAAAACTGATTTAATTGATTAGAAGTTTGAGTTTTTACAACAGAATCAATTTCTTTATTTAAATCTTTATATTTATTTGTTTGCCTAATATTATTTATCTTTAAAATTAAAAAACCACCAGGAACCAAAATTGGTTTAGTAAAATCATTCGTAGTTAGATTTATAAGGTTTTTTCTAATTTTAGAGTTAAGAGAATTTTCTTTTATCCAACCAACTTTACCACCATTTGAGGAAGAATCTGAAGCACTATATAATAATGCTGAAGACTCAAATCCTTGATTTATGATTGATTTTTTAATTTCCTCATATTTATTATTTAGATTTCCACCAACATCTAAATTAAATAAAATTTCAGATAGGTTATATTCATTTTGTTTATTATTTTTTAGTAAATCTTTTTTTATTTGTTCTCGATTAATACTTACATTTTTAGAAAATCTTTTAACTATAATTTCATTCCAAAAAATATTTATAGCTAATTTTTTTTCTAAATTTTCAACCTTAATTTCGAAATTATTTAAAAATTTTTTTAGATCATCTAAATTATTTACATTTTGTTTTGAATATGTATTAAGAATTATTTTTTCAAAATCTTCTTTAGATAATTTAATTTCTTTAACATTTCTTAGTAAATCAATTTCTTTAATTTTTTCTTTTATTAAGGAATTTTTTGCAATTTCAAATATTTTTTTACTTTCAAGATTTTGTAGATTTGGATTCATTGACTTTAAAAAATTAATTTCGTTATAAATATCCATAGTTGTAATAATCTCATTATTTATCTTGATTAAAATTTTATTTTCAGTTGAATTAGCATTGTGAAATAAATTCAAAATAAAAATGAAATAAATAATAAATTTATATTTCATTCTATTGTCCTAATACCCCTACTTTACGTTCAAAAGTAGTTAAAGGATATAGAGTTACTGTGAATAATAAATTTTCTGTTGGTTTAACATCTCTATCTTGATAATAGGTTTTATTATATTTAATACCTGCTGTTAAACAATCATTTTTATATTCATAAATAAGATCATAATATTCAGTTAGATCGATTTCTCTATTTCGTCTAGTGCCGAAGGTTAAAAAATTTCTATTATTTATTTCATAAGTTGTGGAATTCTCTATCGAATTTGTGCTTCCCATCACACCTCTCTCTTCTATAAAGTAAAATTCAGAAGTTAGTTTCTCAAAATTTAGATTTAAATTAATTGAGTTAAATTCAAATTTATCTAAATTATTATCTAAAGCAAAATCGTATTCAATATCTAAAAAATCATAATATTTATTTGATATAGATCCAAAAATATTTGAATTTTTATTATTTAAAGTAGTTTTTGTAGGAATAGATTTTTCGTTTTCATCTCTTAATACAGTAGCAAGTTTTGCTTCAAAATACTTATTTATATCAGAAAGCCTCTCTTTTTTATAATCAATCCCAAGAGTTAAAGATTTTCCCTCTTCAAAAGTATCATTTATTCCAAGCCTGTTAATATTGAAAATATTATCAACATTAATAGATCGATCATCTGATGCATAATTTTTCATATCACCAGGGTTATATCGAAAAGAAATTTTTGGTGTTAAATAATCTATATTATTTTTAAGGGAATTATTAATTAAAGGTATACTTGATGCAAGCTCAATTGTACTCATAAGCTCAGTCTGTGGGCTAGATCTATAATTGGTGTCATTTGTTGCAACTGTATTTAAGTTTTTTAAATATAAATTTAAGTTATTTTGAAAACCATTATTGGTAATAAGATCTAAACTTTCATATTTAATATCATTAATGATTTTAGTTTTTAAATTGTTTGTGTTTATCAACTCATTGCTCCCACTTGAATTAAAAGTAATGTAGCCATTTTCGAAATTTGGAAACAATCCTTTTTCAAGTTCATAATAAGGAAATATATATTGATATCTGTCACTACTTTTTACAGTTAAATTTTCATAGGAGTGCATTCCTGTAACAAAATTAATGTCATCGTTGATAAGCTTAAGTTCAACTTGAGAATTAAGAACATTCAAATTTTTTGGTGTAACCTCATTTTCAGTCAAATTTGCATCAAAAATTTTTAAGTAGGTATCATTGGATGATTTTTCTAATTTAATATTTAATTCACTTTTATCAAAATTATCTAAATTTAAATTAGAATAAAATTTAGTAAAGAGGTGACTTAAGCTATTTTTACTATTAGAAATTGAGGATTTATAACCATTCACAAAACCAAAATCTGCAAATAAAGTTGAATGTTTATTAACCTGTCTATACTCACCTTGAATCATTTGCATTTCTTTTTCAAACAAGACAGGTTTGACTGTAATATCTTTACTTCGCGAAATTACATGAAAATAAGGTATACCAAATGAAGAACCCAAAACATTAGAATTATTAAATTCGGGTTTTAAAAATCCTGATTGTCTATCAACAGATGGATCAGGATGAAAAAAATGGGGAAAGTATAAAATAGGGACATCATATATTTTTAACCATGCATCATCATAAGTTAATGTCTTCTTATTTTTATCATGAACAATTTTTTTTGCTTCAATCACCCATGGAGGACATTTGTCTGTTTTTTTACAACTCGTAAATACCCCTTTATTAATCTGTGTAATTTCATTTTTTCTAGTACCAGATACTCCTTCAATTCTTGGATCATTATCTAAATCACTAAAGATATCTTTTTTAACAAAAACTTTTATATCTTTAGATAAAAAACTTCTATTAAACAAATTAAATATACCACTCTTAAAATAATATTTATCACTATTAGGTAGATCATAATCAGTATTTATAAAAACTTTTTCACCTTTTAAGATTTCAGTATCAATTTGAAAATTAAATCTTGAAGCTTCATAAAATATTTTATTTTTTGTATCATCTAAAGAAGTATTTTTTTCAGAATTAATAATTTTCGTTTGGCTATTATAATTGAGATCTTCTGAAACAAGATCATATCTAGAGTAAATTTTTGATGTTGTTTTACCCTCACTAAAGAAATTTTCTAAATTTTTTTTATAAATAACTTTTTCTGAAAATAAAATTACATCATTAGGATTATCTTTAATAATTACATTACCTGTAGTAATAATAATATTTTTTATTTTATCATACTCGAAATTATCGGAGGATATAATAACTCCACTATCAGATGTAATAGTACCTCTATTTTTTCCAATTACTTTATTACCATCCTCTAATATTTCAACTTCAGTGATGTCAAAACTAAATTCATTTTCAGCAAACGAATTTAAAAAAAATAAATTAAATGAAATTAATAATAAAAATGAAAAATTGAATTTATTTAGCATTTATTTTTTTCATCATAATTGTATTAATTATTGCAAGTATTAAAAGAGGAGCAAATACAGAGATAATTAAGTTTATTTTTTCAGTTTTCCCTAGCACATAAAAGATATTGTTAAGATAGAAAATAATTACAGCTGATATTAATCCAATCGAAATTTTCAAAATTGAACTTTTAAATTTTTTAGTATTTAACATTATTATGCTTGAAAATAATATCATTATCAAAAAATACAAAGGATATGAAAAAAGCTTTAGTATTTCTAAATTTACTTCTGTAAGAGAATAGTTTAGTTTTTTATAGTTACTTCTTAATTCAAATAGTTCAATAATTGATAGAGTTGAAAGATTCGAATATAAATTTTGAATAATTTCATAATCAAAATTAGTTTGAAGTCTGATTTGTGGAAAATTAGTAGTTTTATTGTCTTTAAAAATTTCTGGTTTATGGATTATCCAGTTTGAGTCTTTAATATTGATTTTTGGACTTTTTATGTTTTTAATAATGTTATAATTTTCATCAAATTCAGATATATAAGTTTTTTTTAAAAAATTTAACTCAATTCTTTCAGCATTAATAATATAATTTTTTTTATCAACAACATCCTTAATCCATAAACCATTTTTTGTAATTACAGCAAGATATTTGCCGTCATTTGTAAAATCTTTTTTTAAATTTATATAAATATTTTTTAAGTTAGATGAAAAACTATAAAAAATTATAAGGGAAAATATGCTTATAATTATTGTTGTAATGCTTATAATAGAAATTACTTTAGAATTTTTAAGACCTGAATATTTAAAAATATTCATTTCATTATTTTTAAATAGCTCAATAAAAAAGAGTTGTGTAGATATTAAAAATATAAAAGGCAATATTTCAAAAAGAAAAGAAGGTGAATTTATTAATGCTAAATATATAATAAAATATCCGTCGACATTAATATTTCTAAAAAAATCTAATTCATTAACTAAATTTAAAATAAATATTAGACATATTAAAATCATTACAACAAATAAAAAAGATTTTATAAAACTACTAACCAGAAATGAAATATGTTTTTGCATCATTGTTTAAAAGAAAATTTTAATTTTATTAAAAAAAATGAGTAAATAATTAATATCATTAAGAAGGGCAATAATATTGGTAATTTACTCTCTTCAAGAGTCGCACCTATAAATCTCAAACTTAACTCTGAAACTATGATTATCAAAACACCTGATACAAAAATAAATATTCTAAAATTAAAGTAGTTAATACTCTCTTTTGATTTAAGAATTAGCATTAAAATAGTCATCATTAATAATACTAAATAAAAAGGTATAATCGTTCTTTTATTGGTCTCTTTTAAAATATTATCTAAATTTTGTTTTGAACAATTTTCAATTATTTCATTTTTAAAATTTAAATTGAAGATCTTTATTTGATTTTCTTTAAGATAACATTTAATTAATTTAGAAGTAGGCATCTCTTGAGTTTTAATATATGTAGTTGTATTTGAGTCTATATCTTGAAGCGAAAAATCAAACTTTGAAAATTTGAAACTTGTAATTTTACCATTAACAATACTTATTGTTTCTCCATCATAAAGCTCTAACACTGAATTATTTTTTCTTTCAACAGATATACCTTTTTTAGCATATGTAATTCTTGAGTTGTTTGTACTATTCCCTTTTTTAATATAAATATTTTCATATTCATTTAATTCATTTTTTTTATCAGCGTAAATTGTTAACCCTTTTGCAGTATCACTGAACTTCCTGGGTTTTATTAAATTATCTAAAAAATTTATATCTGATGATCTTATGAATGATTTTGCATAATCAAGTGTATGTGGAACTATAAAACTTGATAAAAATATTTGTAAAATAACTAAGATTAAAGAGAATTTTAAGAAAAAATTAAAAAGATAAATTTTATTTACTCCATGACTCCATAAAATTATTAATTCATTATTTAATTCATACTTTGTGATAATATAAAAAAAACTAAAGAAAAAAACAAAAGGTAAAATTCTACTGATAATTTTTGGGAAATTAAGTAATGAAAAGTTTAAATAGACCAAATAGTCACGCCCATCATCTATTATGATATCTAAAAAATTTACAGCCTGAAAAATCCAAATTACCGTACTAGAAGCTATTAAAGTAATTAAAAAGAAAACTAGACAATCAAACAATAATTTTCTAAATAATATTTTTTCCATTGAAATTTTATAATATTAAACATATATAGCAGAAACACGTATAGAGTGTATTTAAAAATTTATGCCAGTAAAAATTAATTTTAAAAATAACAAATCCAGAAAAACCTCTGCAAATCTTATCTTATTTGTAGATGAAAAATTTAATACTAGACCTCTCAAAGGTTTAATTTCTTCATTTGAGTTTTCTTATATTAGTGATCTTTTGAAAACTGGTGATTTAAGCAAAAATTTATTTGTTTATGAGCTTAGCTCACAAAGAAAGATAATCTTAGTTTCTATCAAGAAGAAAATTAACTCTTCTGATATAGAAAATCTAGGAGCTGAAATTTATAGTCGAATAAATCATGGTAAGAATACAGAATATCTTATTGATACCGACACTATAGCATCTAATATTGAAAATTTTATTGGACATTTTTTACATGGGCTTAGATTAAAATCTTATGAATTTAATAAATATAAATCAAAAAAAACATCTAGACTGATATCAATAAATATAACTGGAAAGAAAAATAATCTTTCAATTCAAAATCAATTAAAATTTAAAGCTCTTGAGGAAGGAACTTTTTATACAAGAGATTTGGTTTCTGAACCTGGAAATATTTTACACCCAGATGAATATGCAAAAAGAATTAATACACTTAAAAAATTTGGGTTAAAAATTAAAATTTATGATGAAAAAAAATTAAAAAAACTTGGAATGAATGCGTTGTTAGGAGTTGGTCAGGGAAGTATTAGAGGATCATATTTAGTAACCATTGAATGGAAGGGTCTGAAGAATAACTCAAAACCTTTAGCATTTGTTGGTAAAGGGGTTTGTTTTGATACAGGTGGAATTTCACTAAAACCTGCAAAATTCATGGAAGACATGACATATGATATGGCGGGTTCAGCAGTGGTGGTTGGTTTAATGAAAAATCTTGCTTTAAGAAAAGCAAAAATAAATGCTGTTGGAGTTGTTGGTCTTGTTGAAAATATGCCAGGAGGTAATGCACAGAGACCTGGTGATATCGTTAAATCTTATAGCGGTAAAACTATTGAAATTCTTAATACAGATGCAGAGGGTAGGTTAGTTTTAGCTGATGCTTTAACTTTTACTGAAAAAAAATTTAAACCAAAGTTTATAGTAGATTTAGCAACACTAACAGGTGCAATTATTGTTGCTTTAGGTTCAGAATATGCAGGATTATTTTCTAATGATAATAACTTATCAAAACAATTAATTAATGCAGGCGAAAAAGTTGAAGAGAAAGTTTGGAGAATGCCATTAAGTAAAAATTATGATAAATTGATAAATTCAAAAAATGCAGACATGCAAAATATAAATTATGTTGGTGGTGCTGGATCAACAACAGCTGCACAATTTTTACAAAGATTTATTTTAAACAAAACACCATGGGCCCACCTTGATATTGCAGGTATGGCTTTTTCAAAATATGGTGGAGCGTTGAATTCTGGTGGAGCAACTGGTTTTGGTGTGAGATTATTAAATAAACTAATAGAGGATGATTATGAATAATATGGAACAAACACTCTCAATTATCAAACCTGATGCAGTTGAAAGAAATTTAGAAAACGAGATAAAAGAACTTTTTAAAAATAGAGGTTTTTCAATTATTAAAGAAAAAAAGATTCAATTAGAAAAATCTGAAGCAGAAAAATTTTATAAAGTTCACGAAACAAAGCCATTTTATAATGATCTTTGTGCCTATCTCTCATCTGGCCCTATCGTCGTAATGGTTCTTGAGAAGGAAAATGCAGTTCTAGCTAATAGAGAAATAATGGGTGCAACAAATCCAAATGATGCAAAAGAGGGAACTATTAGAAAAAAATATGGAATTTCAATTGATAAAAATTCAGTTCATGGATCAGACAGTATAGAGAATGCTAAAATTGAAATAGATTTTTTCTTTAAAAATTAGTCAAAACTTTACTCAAGGCTTTTGGATATAAAATATGTTCTTGTTTAAGTATCCTTTTAGCTAAACTTTTCGGAGTGTCTTTTTTTAAAATTTTAACCTTTTTTTGCATAATTATTTTACCAGAATCAAGTTTTGCACTCACATAATGAACTGTACAACCGGAATATCTATCATTATTATTAATAGCTCTTTGATGGGTATTAAGCCCCTTATATTTTGGTAATAAGGACGGGTGTATATTGATTATCTTGCTATTAAAAGATTTAATAAAATTTTTAGATAATACTTTCATAAATCCTGCAAGACATATAAATTTGATATTATTCTTTTTCAAATGTATCAAAATTTTTTTTTCTGCATTTTTAGTATTTGAATAAATTATAATTTTTTTTTTAATTTTAAATTGTTTACTATAAATTAAACCTTTTGCTTTTGAATTATTTGAAATAATAAGATCTATTTTATATTTTGAATTTTTTTTATTTTGAAATTTAATTAGATTCCTAAGATTGCTCCCTTGTCCAGATATAAATACAGCAATATTTATTTTTTTTAAATCCATTTAATTTTATCATTCAATTTAACTTTCTTTGATCCTGATATAATTTTTCCAATTACATAGGGCTTAAATTCTTTTGAAAAATATTTTCCGATTTTATTTAAATTCTTTGGTTTAATGATTAAGCAAAATCCAATACCGCAATTAAAAGTTTTTAACATTTCATTGTCACTCAAGTTATTTTGTTTTATCCACCTAAAGATTTTTAAAGTTTTAATTTTATCTAAATTAATTTCAGCACAAAGATTATCAGGAATTATTCTTTTGATATTATCAGCTAGCCCACCACCAGTAATATGTGAACAACCATTAATTAACTGATTTTCAATTAATTTTAAAATTTCTTTTACATAAATTTTTGTTGGTTTTAAGAGCTCTTTTTTTAAAAATTTATTTTTTTTTATATTAATCCTTTTTTTTTTTAAAATATATCTTATTAAGGAAAAACCATTTGAATGAATACCATTAGAAGGTATTGCTAAAACTAAATCATTTTTTTTAATTTTATCTTTATTTAAAATCTTATTCTCATCTACTACGCCTACTGCAAATCCTGCAATATCAAATTTACCTGTTTCATAAGTTCCAGGCATTTCTGCTGTCTCGCCACCAACTAACTCACAGTTAGAAATTTTACATCCTTTGACTATACCTTTAAGTATTGATTTAAGCTTAATTAAATCAATTTTATTTATTGAAATATAATCTAAAAATAAAATTGGCCTAGCTCCTTGCACAATTAAATCATTTACACTCATAGCAACTAAATCAATACCAATCGTGTCATATTTTTTTATTAAATTTGCAATTTCTATTTTGGTACCAACACCGTCTGTGCAAGCTACTATTTTAGGTTTTTTGATTTTTTTTGGGATATTAGAAATTGAACCAAATCCACCAATATTATTGAACTTTTTATTGCCTCTTTTTTTTGTTGATATATTTGCTATGAAATTTACAAATTTATCAGCTTTAGCAATATTGACGCCACTTTTTTTGTAGGTAAAGGTTTTTTTATTCATTAATATAAAAATTAAAATTATTATGCATTATTTAAAAGGTTTATATATTTTTTTTATTATTGTAGCTTTAAATATATTTTTTTTTTCCACAAAAAATTTAAATGCCAAAGCATTTCTGATTGAAGACATAGAAATTTCACAACCTTTTGAAAGTAATTTTGATAAAAATTCCCTGATATATAAAGGCTTTGAGAATGCTTTTTATGAATTGATTAATTCATTGGTAAAATCTTCAGATTTAAAAAAGATAAATTCAGTAAAAGTAAATGAAATAAAAGGCATGGTAGACACGTTTTCTATAAAAGAAGAAAAATTTATAAATCAAATTTATCACGTGAGTTTAGGTGTTTCTTTTGATAAAAAAAAAGTTTATGACTTTTTAGAAAAAAAAAATATTTTTCCAACTCAAATAATAGACAAAACTTTTCTATTTGTACCAATTGTAATTGATCAAAAAGGAGATGATATAAAAGTTTTTTCTGATAATCCACTTTACGAAAATTGGAATAAGCTAGAAAAACCTAATTATTTAATCAAATATCTTTTACCAACTGAAGATTTAGAAGATTTTGATCTAATAAAAAAAAACTTAAGTAATATTGAAAAATATGATTTTAAAGAAATTATTGAAAAATATTTCCTTGATCATTCAATAATTACTTTGATTTTTAAAAATGATGAAGAAATTAAAATTTTATCTAAGATAAATATAAAAGATAAAGTGCTTATTAAAAATGATTCATTTAAAGGGATAGATGTTTATAATGACGACAAATTAGAAAATTTAATTGATAAATTGAAAATAATTTATGAAGATATATGGAAAGAACATAACCAAATAAACACATCTATTAAACTTCCTTTAATGATTCAAGTCAACAATCAAAAATTAGACATATCTTTAAAATTTGAAAAAGTTTTAAATAGTATTGATTTGATAAGCGATTACTCGATAAATAAATTTAATAAAGATTTTATCTATTACGAAATTATATTTAATGGAACACCAAAAAATTTTATTAATATAATGAGAAATAGAAATTATAATTTTAATACCCAAAAAAAAATTTGGATTTTAAATGAATAACTTTAATCAATTAATTTTAAAATTTGATTATGAACCAAATTTTAAGGATGATGATTTTTATGTTTCAAAAAGTAATGAACATATTTTTTCTTTATTAAATCAATGGCCAAAATGGGAAAAAAATTTTTTAAATATAAGTGGAGAAAAATTTTCAGGAAAAACTCATCTTGTGAATATCTTCATAAAAAAATTTAAAGGAATTAAAATAGATAGTTCCTCTTTAAAGGATGATGATTTGAAAAAAATTAAGATTCACGAAAATATAATTTTAGAGAATCTTGATAAAAATGTAGATGAGAAACTTTTATATAGTTTATTAAATATTATTGATTTAGATAATAAATTTATAATTGTTACTTCTAAAATTCCTATTGTAAATATTAATTTTGATTTGATTGATTTGAAATCAAGAACAAAGAATTTTCTTTTACAAAATATAACTAAACCTGAAGATGAATTAATTTTTGCATTAATTTTAAAAAATTTGTCAGATCGTCAAATTTCAATTGATAAAAAACTAATAGATTTCATAATTAAAAGAATTGACAGATCGTATAGTAAAATATTTGATTTCATATATAAGGTTGATGAATTAAGCTTGAAAAAGAAAAAACCTATAGATATTAAAATAATTAAAGAAATTTTAGGAGCGTAATTGAATAAATATAGAACCCATAACTGTAACGAATTAAGAAAAGATAATGTGGGTAAAGATATTTATCTTTCTGGATGGATTAATAAAAAAAGAGACCATGGAAATTTATTATTTATTGATTTGAGAGATAATTATGGAATTACTCAATGTATAATTGATAAGGAAAATTCAAATTTTAAAGAACTAGAAAAAATTCAACTTGAAACAGTAATTAAAATTGAAGGCACTGTTATAAATAGATCCAAAGAAACTATTAATAAAGAAATCCAAACAGGTGAAATAGAAATTAATATCAAAAATTTTAAGATACTAGGTACTTGTAAAGAATTACCTTTGCCTGTATTTAGCGATCAAGAGTATGCAGAAGAAATCAGATTAAAATATAGATTTCTAGATTTAAGAAGAAAAAAGATTCATGAAAATATAATTTTAAGGTCAAAAGTAATTTCTTTTATAAGAAATGAAATGAGTAAGTTCGGATTTTTGGAGTTTCAAACTCCAATTTTAACATCATCAAGTCCAGAAGGTGCAAGAGATTTTTTAGTACCTAGCAGATTAAATCCTGGAAAATTTTATGCTCTTCCACAAGCACCACAACAATTCAAACAACTTATTATGGTTTCGGGATTTGATAAATATTTTCAGATAGCTCCATGCTTTAGAGACGAGGATGCGAGAGCCGATAGAAGCCCGGGAGAATTTTACCAATTAGACTTAGAAATGTCTTTCGTTGAACAAGAGGATGTTTTTAAAGTAGTAGAAAAATTACTTGTAAGTACATTTAAAGAGTTTTCTAATAAAAAATTATTATTTGATAAATTTCCCAAGATTTCTTATGCAGAAGCGATGTTGAAATATGGTTCTGATAAACCAGACTTAAGAAATCCTTTAATTATAAATGATATAACAGAAATTTTTTCAAGAGATGATGTTTCATTTGAAATTTTTAAAAAACTTGTAAAAACTGGATCAAGAGTCAGATGTATTGTTACAAAAAATACTCATAATAATCCCAGAAGTTTCTTTGACAATATAGACAAATGGGCTAAGGAACAAGGTGCTTCTGGTTTAGCATACTTTTCTATAGAAAATGATAAAGAAGTTTTTGCAAAGGGACCTGTTGGAAAATTTTTTTCAAAAGATTCACTTAAGGAAATTATGAAAAAAACAGGAGCCGAAATAGGAGACAGTATTTTCTTTGCTTGCGCTAAGCTAAATGAATTAGAAAAAATAACTAGCTTGGCCAGAGATAAAATTGCAAAGGATTTAGAATTAATTGATGAAAATATCTTTGCATTTTGTTGGATTGTTGATTATCCAATGTTTGAAAAAGAAGAGGGATCAAATAAAATACAATTTAGTCATAATCCATTCTCAATGCCTCAAGGAGATATTGAAAAAATTAATTTTGAAAAACCTTTAGAAATTCTAGCATATCAATATGATATTGTATGTAACGGTATTGAGTTGTCATCAGGAGCTATAAGAAATCATATTCCAGAATTAATGTATAAACTTTTTTCTATTGCCGGTTATTCAAAAAACGACATAGATAATAAATTTAGTGGAATGATAAATGCTTTAAGTTATGGAGCCCCACCTCATGGTGGAATTGCTCCAGGAATTGATAGAATTGTTATGCTATTAGCAAATGAAAAAAATATAAGAGAAGTTACAATGTTTCCTATGAACCAAAATGCTCAAGATTTAATGATGAATGCCCCATCAGAAATAAGTGAAAATCAATTAAAAGAATTAAATCTCTCTTTAAAGAATAAAAAATAATTACTTTTTACCTTTTAAACTTATCTTCACATCAGATAGATCTACAAGATTTTTTTTGTAATTATTTCTAACAAAACCTTTGCTAGTTATATCTTTTACAATTTTTAATAATTGATTTTGGTCATCTGAGTTATGGTCATCAAAATTATTTGACTCAGATTCACCAATAGCAGGGGTATGAGCTAAATCCTCTCTGTTTTGATATGAAATTGCTAACTCTCTAAATATATAATCTAAGATTGATGTAGCACTTAGTATTCTATCATTTCCATGAACATTACCTGAAGGTTCAAATTTAGTACCAACAAATGCACTTATATATTCATCTAAAGGCACTCCATATTGTAACCCAAGTGAAACTGCTATAGCAAAGTTATTCATTAAAGCTTTTACTAATTCACCTTCTTTACTAGTATCAATAAAAATCTCACCAATTTTACCATCCTCATATTCACCTGTGTGTAGATAAACTTTATGATCACCAATAGTAGCTTTTTGAATATAACCTTTTCTTCTATCTGGCATACTAAATCTTTTGCCATTTTTTTCAGATTTATTTAAAATTTGACTGACAGATTTTTCTATATTTTCTTTTTTATCTTCATTATTATTTTTACTTATTAAATCAATTTTTTTATCAATAATTTTATTATTTTTTGGATCTAAACTTTTTGTTTTTCTGTTATCTAGCTTTACATCTAAGATTTCAAATTTTCCATCATCTCTTTTTTCAAGTTTTTTAAGCTCTGTCTCATTTATATCATCCAAGTAGTGGTTAACTTTAAACGTACATGTGTAATAAGTTTCAACTAAATATTTTGCCATTTTACCTCAATTTAAAAAATTAATTTGAATAATGAATCAATTCATTTATATACAAATTCATATTTTAGTCTAATTTAATTTATACAATTTTAAATTGAAAAAAAAAAAAATTGAATGTTGACACTTTTTAAAAAAATTTTCATTTGGTGGAATCAAGATACTTTTGGAACTAAATTAAAAACAATTCTATTTGGAAAATTTGTAGGGTCAGATTCTTTTGGCAACAAGTATTACGAGAGCAAAGCTGGTAAGAGATGGGTTATCTATTCAAATGAAATTGATGCAAGTAAAATTCCAGTCGAGTGGTATTCATGGATGCACTTCACACCAAATAGAATTGAAAAAAATCATGATTTAAAAAAATATGAATGGCAAAAACCACATCAATCAAATCTTACTGGAACTGAGTCAGCCTATTATCCAAATAAAAATAAAGAAAATGCCGTTAATAAAAAATACAAAAGTTGGAAATCTTAAAAAAATCTACAGCTTTATAATTATTTGTTTATCATTATTTTTTTTTGAAAATACAAATTCTGAAAATAATTTAGTTGGAAAAAATACCAATGTTAAAATTTTAGATAAAATTAGTTCAAAAAATGAGTTAATCGAATTAATAAATGGTGAGGAATATATTTATAAAGATTTATCAATTAAAAGCATGAAATGCACTAATTCTAAATTTGATGATAATCCAGAAATTAAAGCTTACATTCAAGTAAAGGATTTAACAATAAATGATAATGATAAAGTTTATGTTTTTAATGGCTGGATGTTTTCATCAAGCCCATCAATAGCACCCTTTGATCATCCTGTTTATGACATCTGGTTAGTAAACTGTTATTAGATAACTTTCTCTTTATCCAGCCAGCTTACGTTAAAATCAGAATTTATGAATTTTTCGTGATTAAGCAATATTTTATGTAATGGTATTGTAGTTGTAATACCTTCAATTACAAACTCGTCTAAAGATCTATTCATTCTTTGTATGGCTTCTTTCCTATTTCGACCATGACAAATTAATTTACAAACCATACTATCGTAGTAGGGAGTAACTTTATAACCTTGAAAAATAGCCCCATCTACTCTCGTTCTAAAACCTGATGGTTGATGACACATCTTTATTATTCCAGGTGATGGTTGAAAGTTTTTAGATGGATCTTCAGCATTTATCCTACATTCAATAGCATGCCCTCTTGGTTTAATGTCAGATTGCTCTAAAGCTGTATTGCCAGTATATGCAATCCATATTTGTTCTTTTATAATGTCAATTCCTGTAACCATTTCAGAGACAGGGTGTTCTACTTGAACCCTAGTATTCATCTCTAAAAAATAAAACTTTCCATCTTCATAAATAAATTCAACAGTTCCAGCACCTTCATAACCAATCTTACTAACCATTTTTACCGTCCGTTCAAATAAGTCTTTCCTAATTTCCTCATTTAAAACAGGACTAGGAGTTTCCTCTATTAATTTTTGATGTCTTCTTTGCACCGAACAATCTCTCTCGTGCAAATGAACAGTTCTATTTTTTCCTGCCAGTACTTGAACTTCGATGTGCCTTGGATTTTGAAAAAATTTTTCTATATAAACTTCATCATTACCAAAATATTTTTGAGCCTCAGATTTTGCAGTTGAGAATAATACTTCAATCTCCTCTTCCTTATGAACGATTTTCATACCTTTACCACCACCTCCACCTGAGGCCTTTATTAAAACAGGAAAACCAATTTTTTTACAAAGATCCTTTGCTTCTTTAATATCCTTAATTCCATTTTCAGAACCTTCAATTACAGGTAGCCCATGTTCCTTAGCAATCCTTTTTGCCTGAATTTTATCTCCCATCATTTTAATTAATTTAGAAGAAGCACCAATAAATTTAATATTATTTTCCTCTAAAACTTTTGCGAAGTTAGCGTTTTCTGACAAAAAACCATACCCCGGATGAACAGCTTCAGCGTTAGTTATTTCAATAGCCGACATTAGTGCAGGAATATTTAAATAACTATTTGCTGGTTGATGAGATCCTATACAAACACTTTCATCTGCTAATCTTACATGCATACTATCTCTATCTACATCTGAATGGACTGCTACAGTTTTAATTCCCCATTCCTTACATGCTCTAATAATTCTAACTGCAATTTCCCCACGGTTTGCAATCAATATTTTTTTAAACATTACTCTAGGATAATAATTGTTTGACCAAACTCTACAGCTTGACCATCGTCAACACAAATTTCTTTAACTACTCCATCAGCAGTTGAAGGTACATGATTCATAGTTTTCATAGCTTCAACAATCATAATTGTGTCTCCTTTTTTAATTTTTTTTCCAACCTCAACAAATTTTTTTGCTCCAGGCTCAGGTGCATGATAAGCAGTGCCTATAATCGGAGAAGTAATTTCAACCCCTTTTTTAATATCAGAATTTGAATTTATTTTTTCCGATGAGGCCTGGATGTTATTTCCTGTGGGATTAGAATTATTACTAATCGATACATTATTTTTAGAAACTTTTATTTTTGTATCTTTATCTGTATATTCTAATTCAGTTAGATTAAATTCATCTAAATAATCACTTAACTCTTTAATTATTTTTTTATCAATTTTCATTTTTTAAAATCTTTTGCATTGCAATTATGGCTAAAATATAACCATTAGCACCTAAACCAAATATACCACCAGTCGCTAGGTCACTTATTAATGATTTATGTCTAAATTCTTCTCTTTTGTATATATTTGAAATATGTAACTCTATAATAGGTTTTTTGAAAATACTTAAAGCATCTCTTATTGCGACCGAAGTATGAGTAAATGCTGCAGCATTTATAATCATTCCATCGTAATTTACCCTAGAATTTTGTATTAAATCGACAATTTCCCCCTCTATGTTAGATTGAATAAAATTTAGCTCTAAATTTAATTTTTTCGATTCTTTTAAGCAATTTTCTTTTAATTTTTCAAAAGTAATCGATCCATATTGTGATTGTTCTCTTTCACCTAATAGATTAAGATTTGGACCATTAATAATAATAATTTTATTATTCATCCATCTCTTATATACGATGAAAAAAATAAAAAAAATAAAAATAAAATTAAATGGTAAAATAAAAGCAATTGATGAAAATTGTAATATTATAAATCTTTTGAATGATTTAAAAATACCTTTAAAAAAAGTAGCGATTGAATTAAATCAAGAAATATTAGATAAAAAAAAGCTTAAGAAAATTAACATTAAAAATAATGATAAAATTGAAATAGTTCATTTTATCGGAGGCGGTTAAAATTGAATAAAAATAAATTAAAAATAGCAAATAGAAAATTTAATTCTAGATTAATTGTAGGCACAGGTAAATATAAGAATATGAGAGAGTGCGCTAAAGCAGTTAAGCTATCTGGCGCCGAAATAGTCACGGTTGCAGTAAGAAGAGTAAATATATCAAATAAAAAAAAACCATTATTAATGGACTATATTGATCCAAAAAAAATAACATATTTACCAAATACTGCTGGATGTTTTACCTCTGAAGAAGCGTTGCGAACTTTAAGATTAGCTAGAGAAATAGGTGGCTGGAAATTAGTTAAACTTGAAGTTTTAGGCGATAAAAAAAACTTGTTTCCTGAAATGATTGAAACATTAAAATCAACAGAAGTTTTAACTAAAGAAGGCTTCAATGTAATGGTGTATTGCAATGATGATCCGCTAATGGCAAAACGATTAGAAAATGCTGGAGCATCAGCCATTATGCCGTTAGCAGCTCCAATCGGTTCGGGTCTTGGAATATTAAATAAGGTAAATATAAAAATAATTAGAAATCAAACAAATTTACCTTTAATAATTGACGCTGGTCTTGGTCAGGCATCAGATGCTACAATAGCAATGGAACTTGGATGTGATGGAGTTTTAGTTAATACAGCAATAGCGAAAGCTAAAAAACCTTTTGATATGGCTATTGCATTTAAAAATGCAGTTTTAGCTGGTAGACAATCTTATCTTTCTGGTAGAATTGATAAAACATTAATGGGAAATCCATCATCACCAACTAAAGGACTTATTTAGTTTTTTTGAAAAATTTTTTTTTATAATTTTTCTTTTTTATAAATTTTTTCTTATCTTTTTTTTCAATAATTTTTTCATCAATTATTTGCTGTTCAAGATTTTTAAGTTTTTCATGGTGTTTAACTAATTCGATGGTTTTTTTTGATTTATTCTTAATGTCTATTATATATTCTGGAATTATTAGTGAGTTGTCTGTAATTATGTCAATTTTCATCTTATTTTTTGTTTCAAAATAAGTTAAATCTTCAACAAAATTTTCTTTCAAAAAATCAGAAATTTTTTTACAAACTTTTAATTCAACAAATTTTCCTTTATTTAAAACCGATTTTAATTCTACTATTTTTAATAATTTTTGGGCAAAAGATTCATCAGTGAGTTCAACTTTCCATTTGACAGCACTTTCCCTTAATCTTTGTCTTGACATCTCAAGTAAACCAAAATTACTAATTCTACCAATTTGAATTCTTGCTCTATCAATTCTACATTTTTCTTTTAAACGTTTTTCAACTAATCTTCTATTACCGTAACTTAACATATCAATAAAATCTATAATGATTAAACCTGAGAGATCTCTTATCTTAATTTGCCTTGCTATCTCTTCTGCAGCCTCAAGATTTGTGTCTAGTGCAGTACTTTCAATATTTTTTTGTTTTATAGAACTACCTGAGTTAATATCAATTGATACCAGTGCTTCTGTTGGATTAATAACTAAATAGCCTCCTGAATTAAGTTTAATTTCTGAGTCAAATATTTGATTTAATTTCTGTTCAATATTTTCCTCAATAAAAAGAGGAATTTTTCCTCTATATTTTTTTATTCTTTTAACATGAGAAGGCATCATCATTTTCATAAAATTTTGAGCTTTTTTATAACCTTCATTACCTTCGATGATTACATTTTTAGTATTTTCGTCGTACATATCTCTTAAAGTTCTTTTCACAATTTCACTTTCTTGATGAATTAAGGAAGGTGCTATTGAGGCTAAAGCATTGACTTTAATTTGGTTCCAAGTATTTTTTAAAGTTTCTAGATCTTGGTTAATTTCATTTTTTGTCTTATTACTACCAGCAGTTCTTACAATAAGCCCCATTTCTTTTGGAATTTCAATTTCATTAAGTATAGATCTAATTTTTTTTCTATCAGCAGGATTAAAAATTTTTCTTGAAATACCCCCACCTTTTGGAGTGTTAGGCATCAAAACAATATATTTTCCTGCAACCGAAATAAAAGTACTTAGAGCAGCTCCTTTTTGACCTCTTTCATCTTTTATAACTTGAACCAGAATTACTTGATTGGGCTTTATAACTTCTTGAATCTTATATTTCTTAAATTTGAAACGTTTTTCAAATTTTCTATCTTTACTGTCTTTTAATTCATCTGAGTCTTTTGTATCTAAATTTTCAATATTATTATCAGATTCTTGTTTATCATTATTTAAAATTACCTCAGAATTTTCAAATTTTTTAATTTCAATAGGATCATTTAACTCTAACTTTCCTTCTGCTAAATCTTTTTCTTCTTTTGCCTCAACTTCTTTTGATAACTTCTCTCTTTCTTTTTCTTCCTCTTGTTTAATTAACTCTAAATCACTTTTTGGGATTTGGTAATAATCTGATTGAATATCATTGAATGATAAAAAGCCGTGTCTTTCTCTACCGAAATCAATAAAAGCGGCTTGCAGAGAGGGCTCAATTCTACTAACTTTACCGAGATAAATATTGTTTTTTATTAAGTTATTTTTTAAACCTTCATACTCATAGTCTTCAATATTATCACCTGATTTGAGTACGACTCTAGTTTCATTTGGATGCGAAGCATCAATATATAAATTTTTTTCCATATTTTTTGATTTAATTGTTTCATTTTAATATTTATTTTTATAAAAAAATTTTGTTTTAAATTACTGCCTTATCTTTAACAAATTCCATTATATAATGGAATTAAAATGACTAATTTATTTAAAAATATATTTATAGCTTTTTCAGGATTATTGCTGCTATTTTCAATTATAATTTTGATTGTTTTATGGTCTTTTTCAAACAGTATACCAGATTATAAATTTCTAAAGAATTACAAACCTCCAGTTTCCAGCAAAATGTATTCAGGAAATGGAGAATTAGTAGCAGATTTTTCAAAGGAAAAAAGAATATTTATCCCGTATAGCGCTATTCCAAAAAATGTTATTAATTCCTTTCTATCAGCTGAAGATAAGAATTTTTTCTCACATCCTGGTGTTGATGCCAAAGGTGTTTTAAGAGCTTTTATAAATAATATTAAAAATCTAATGACCTCCAAAAGACTTGAGGGCGCATCCACAATCACACAACAAGTAGCAAAAAATTTTTTATTAACTAATGAAGTAAGTCTCAATAGAAAAATTAAAGAGGCAATATTAGCTTTTAGAATAGAAAGAGCTCTTACAAAAGAGAGAATTCTTGAATTATATCTAAATCAAATATATTTAGGGAGCGGATCTTATGGAGTAGCTGCAGCAAGTTTAGAATATTTTGACAAATCAATTAAAGAACTTAATTATATTGAATCAGCATTATTAGCAGCACTTCCAAAAGCTCCAAGTAAATACAATCCTTATCGAGATATTGAATTAGCTAAATTTAGAAGAAATTTAGTACTTAAAAATTTATTAGATAATAATTTTTTAAATAAAGATGAATTTATCAAATTCAAAGAGCAACCAATTAAATTAAAAAAAAATAAAAAAATTTTTTTAGAAGACGCTCAATATTATATTGAGGATGTTCGAAAAAATATAATTGAAAAATTAACTTATGATAAAGTTTACAAACAAGGATATAATATTAACACACCTATTAATTTAAATTTGCAAAAAATTGCAACAAAATCTCTAAGAGATGGATTAATAGCATATGATCAAAGAAAAGGTTGGCGTGGCCCAATAAAAAATATTAATTATTCAAAAGATTGGTTTAAAAAAATTGATAAAAAGTATAAATTAGAGAAATCAATTCAATGGGAAATCGCTGTAGTTAAAAACATTAATCAATTTAACACAGAAATAGAAACCAAAAATAATTCAAAAGGTATAATTAGATATAAAGATATATCATGGACTAAAAAAGAATTTGATGATTTGTTTAAAAAAGGTGATGTAATATATGTAAAAAAATTAAACAAAAATTTTTATAGTCTTCAACAATTACCTAAAATAAACGGTGGAATAGTCGTAATGGATCCTTTTACTGGCAGAATCTTAGCACTTAGCGGAGGATTTAGTTTTAAAAATACTGAGTTTAATAGAGCGTCTCAAGCTTTAAGGCAACCAGGTTCAGCATTCAAACCATTTGTATATGCCTTAGCACTAGAAAATCAATATACTCCATCATCTCTAGTTTTAGATGCACCTTTAGTTTTAGATCAAGGTATAGATTTAAAAAAATGGAAACCAGAAAATTATGGAAAAAAATTTTATGGATTATCGACTGTTAGAGTCGGTCTTGAAAAATCAAGAAACTTAATGACAGTTAGGGTGGCACAAAACCTTGGTATAGATAAAGTTGCAAACTTTTCTAAAAAAATGAAAATTTATAAAAAACCAGAAGAATTATTATCAATATCTTTAGGATCTGCTGAAACAACTTTACTGAATTTAACTTCAGCATATTGCTCTTTTGTTAATGGTGGTAAGTTAATCAACCCCATATTAATTGATAGAATTCAAGATGGAGAAGGAAATACAATAATTAATAATGAAAATAGAAAATGCACAAATTGTAATAATATTTCTTTTACTGGAAAAGATTTTCCAATAATTGAAGATAATTTTAATCAAATTATTTCTCCTCAAACCGCTTATCAAATTACGTCTATTTTACAAGGTGTTGTAACGAGAGGAACTGGTAAAAAATTAAAAAAACTGGGATTAAATATAGCCGGTAAAACAGGTACAACTAATGAGAATACAGATGCTTGGTTTATTGGATATACCTCTAATTTAGTCATAGGAGTTTATGTGGGAATGGACAATCCTAAACCTTTAGGAAAATTTGAAACAGGTTCAAAGGCTGCCTTACCTATTTTTGAAAATTTTGTAAAAATGTCTATAAAAAAATCTGAGGCAAGACCGTTTAAAGTTCCAGCCGGCATAACATTAATGGTTGTAGACCCAACAACAGGAGAAAAAGCAAAATTTACTTCAAAAAATACAATTATAGAGTCTTATAAAAGTGAAAATATATCTGATGGCAAAGTTCTTTACTTAAATAATAATAGATTAGATGTTAATAATATACTAAGGTTTTACTAATGGATGATAAATATTTAAATTTTAAAAAAGAGATAGAGAAAATTAATCAAAGAGTTAAGGAGTATCTTTGAAAAAAATAAAATTTTCTTAAAAGTAGATAGTTATAATAAACAAATGCTTAATGTTAATTTTTGGCAAGATAAAGCCAATTCTCAAAAAATTGTTAAAGAAAAAAAGTTTTTTGAGGATCTAATTAATTCATATGATAGATCTATTAAACAATTGAATGATTTAAATGAATTAAATCAACTTGCTATATCAGAAAATAATATAGACATACAAAAAGAAGTATATGAAAATATAAAAGAGTTAAGAAAACTTGTAAAAAAAAATGAAATCAAATGTTTCCTATCTAATGAACTAGACTCACTAGATACTTATATTGAAATACATGCTGGTGCAGGGGGCACCGAAAGTCAAGACTGGGCTGATATGTTAAGAAGGATGTATCTGAAATGGTCTGATAATAAAGATTTTAAATATCAGATAGTTAGTGAACATAAGGGAGATGAAGCTGGTATTAAATCATCAACAATTAAAATTGAAGGTGATTATGTATTTGGTTGGCTTAAAAAAGAGTCTGGAATTCATAGATTAGTAAGAATATCTCCATTTGACTCTGGTGCTAGAAGACATACAAGTTTTGCTAGTGTTTGGATATATCCAGTAGTAGATGAAAATATTAACATAGAGATTTTAGAAAAAGATTTGAGAATAGACACTTACAGATCAAGTGGAGCGGGTGGTCAACACGTAAATACTACAGATAGCGCTGTTCGTATTACACATATACCTTCGAAAATAGTTGTTCAGTGTCAAAATGAAAGATCACAACATAAAAATAAAGAAACTTGCATGAACATGCTTAAAGCTAGATTATATGATTTTGAAATAAAAAAAAAAGAGGAAATGAACCAAAATGTTATAGCCTCTAAATCAGAAATAGGTTGGGGACATCAGATCAGATCTTATGTGCTTCAACCCTATAGACTTGTTAAAGATAACAGAACAAGCCATGAAAGTTCAAACCCTGATAAAGTATTAGATGGTGAGATAGATGAATTTTTAGAGAAATCTTTGTACCAAATAAAATGAAAAAAATAATTATAAGACTTTTTGTATTATCATCAATATTAGTAATAATTAGTATAACTTATTTAAGCACAGTTGGCATTGAAACTGATAGATTAAATAAAAGAATTTCAAAAGTATTTAAAAAATTAGATAAAAATTTAGATATAGAACTCAACAAAGTCAGTGTTATTTTAAATCCTTTAACTTTTAGTTTAAAAGCAAAAACAATAGGGGCTAATTTAAATTATAGAGGAAAAATTTTACAATTAGAGCAAATTGGAGCCGATATATCGTTATTGTCAGTAATTAAAAAAGAAAAATTTATTTTAACTGGATTAAATGCATCAACAAAATCTGTAAATTTAAAAAATTCGATATCAATAATTCGTTTATTTAAAAACGATCCAAAACTTTTTGTATTAGAGCAATTTATAAAGAATGGTTATCTAATTGCAAATATTAAATTTAAATTTGATGAAAAAGGTAAATTTGGAAATAATTATAAATTAGATGGAATTATTAAGAATGGCACATTAAGATTTTCAGACAAATATGAGTTAGATAAAATTGATTTAAAATTTAATTTTAAGCAAAATCTTTATCAATTTGAGGATTTAAAATTTTTATTTAATGGAAAAAAAATTTATTCAAACGAAATAACAGCTCAGAAACAGAATAATAAATTTTCAGTTTCAGGAAAAATAGAAAATAAAGATACAATTATTAACAAAAAAGAAATTAATGATTTAATTATATCAAAAAACTTTGGTTTAGAAATTAATGAAATAAATTTCAACTCTAAAAACAATTTTAATTTTCAACTAGACAAGAATTTTAAGATAAATAATTTGAATTACAACTCAGATATAGTTTTAAATGATTTAAAAATTAAAAATTCTTTTAAGATTAAAAAATTTTTTCCAAAAATAAAAAAAGAATTAATTCTTCGAGATCATAAAATAAAGCTAAACTATAAAAAAAATGATTTAAAGATATCTGGATCAGGCAAAATGATGTTACAAAATGCGCCTGATAAGATAGAATATAAATTAACAAAAAATAAGGATGTTAATAATTATAATGCCAAAGTAATTTTTAAAAATCAAATTAATTTACAATTTTTGAATTATGAAAAAGATAAAAATTCTGATTTAGAAATTAATATTAAAGCACAGTCAAAAAATAACAAAAAAATATTTGAAGAAATCCTTTTAAAAGAAAAAAATAATTCAATTTCTGTCAAAAATTTATCATTATCTAGTAAAAACCAAATTGAAGATTTTTTAAGCTTAAAGGTAGATTTTTTAGATAAAAATAATTTTAAAAACAAAATACAGGTAATTAAAAATAGAAAAGGTTATCTTGTGAGTGGAGAAAGTTTTAATATTGATAGAATTATTGAAACACTTCTTAATTCTGATGATAAGAATAAATTGTCAATATTTAAGAGAGATTTGAGATTTAATTTTGATGTCAAAAAAATTTATCTTGATAAAGAAAATATTATTAAAGATCTTAAAGGATATTTATTTTTACAAAAAAATAAAATTTCAGAATTAAATTTGGTTTCAAAATTTACAAATGAAAAGAAAATTACATTTACAATAAAAAATAACGGTGAAAAGCAAATAACAACAATATTTACCGATAAAGCAAAACCTCTTGTTGATAGATACAAGTTCATAAAAGGATTTAGTGAAGGATCTCTTGATTTTTATTCAGTTGAAAATAATGATGAGTCAAATTCAACATTGAGAATTTATGATTTTAAATTAAAGGAACTACCAGTGTTAACAAAAATATTAACATTAGCATCACTCCAAGGGATTGCGGATTTACTATCTGGTGAAGGTATAAGGTTTAACGAGTTTGAGATGAAATTTGCAAACAAAGGGGAAATGATGAATATTGAGGAAATCTATGCAATTGGTCCTGCAATCTCAATCTTAATGAATGGTTATATCAAAAAAAATAAACTTATCAGTTTGAGAGGAACCTTGGTCCCTGCAACAACAATTAATAAATCAATAGGATCAATTCCAATTTTAGGTGAAATTTTAGTAGGTAAAAAAATCGGTGAGGGAGTTTTTGGTGTAAGTTTTAAAATTAAAGGTCCACCTAAAAATTTAGAAACAAGTGTTAATCCAATAAAAACATTAACACCAAGATTTATTACTAGAACACTTGAAAAAATAAAAAAAAACTAACTTAACTCGATTTTAAAGTGTCTTTTTTTTCCAATAGATAATTTCAAATAATTTTCTTTAAACATTTCAGAAGTTAATATTAATTTTTCATCAGAAATAACTTTATCATTTATCTTAATTGCATTTCCTTTAATTAATCTTCTTATTTCACTTTTAGATGTTTCCAACTTAGCAAGGATCAAAAGGTAAATAATATCAATTTTTTTATTAAAATCTTTTGTTGTGATCTTAACGGTTGGTAGATTAGATCCTAGTAAACTTCCTGAAAAAGCTTCTTGAGCAGCTTTTTCTGATTTAAGAGCAGCTTTTTCACCATGCAACATTGTCGTAGTTTTATTAGCTAGTAGTATTTTTAATTGATTTATATCATTATCCTTAAGAGCATTTATTTCATTTAAATCAATATCAGTAAAAAACTTTAAAAATTTAATTACGTCTCTATCATCAGTATTTCTCCAAAATTGCCAATATTCATAAGCCGACATGAACTTTTCATCTAACCAAATAGCACCAGACTCAGTTTTTCCCATTTTTGCACCAGATGCTAATGTGATTAGTGGCGTTGTTAAGCCATAAACATGTTTATTAGAATATCTTTTAATTAACTCAACACCATTTACAATATTACCCCATTGGTCTGAACCACCTATTTGTAAAATACAATCTTTTTTATTATTTAATTCCAAAAAATCATAAGCTTGCAAAATCATATAATTAAATTCCATATAACTAAGGGACTGTTCTCTCTCCAATCTAGTTTTAACACTATCAAAACTTAACATTTTATTTATCGTAAAATGTTTTCCGATATCTCTCAAAAAAGAAATATAGTTTAAGTTTTTCAACCAAGAATAATTATTTACAAAAATTGGTTTTGTTTTTGGATCTTTAGTACCTAAAAAATTCTTTAAGATTTTCTCTATATTTTTTATATTTTTTTCAATTTCTTTTTCACTTAAAATATTCCTTGTTTTATCTTTTCCAGAGGGATCACCAATTCTAGTGGTACCACCACCTAATAACACTATAGGTCTATGCCCATACCTCTGTAAAAGTCTTAAACACATTATTTGAAGCAAACTTCCAACATGAAGGCTTTCAGCAGTGCAGTCAAAACCAATATAACCTTTGATTTTTTCTTTATTTAATAAATTAGATAATTCTTCTTCATTTGTGCATTGATAGAAGAAACCTCTATCTTTAAATTCTTTTAAAAATTTATTCATAAGTCTATAGTTTCACAATATACAATATTTAATAAAAAAAAATAAGAATGGGTAAAATATATACAGCAATGGGCTTTATGAGTGGTACCTCATTAGATGGGGTAGATGTATCTATAATTAAGTCAGATGGTAATAGAGAAATTTCATCAATATTAAATGAATATTTTGAGTATAACAAAGAATTAATTCAAAAAATATTGAATATTAGGGAAAAAATTACAAATTTAGAGAAATTAAGTGAATACTCAAATGAAATTAATGATTTAGAGAGAGAGATCACCTTATTTCATGTTAAAGCCGCAAATGAGATTCTTGAAAAATCAAAATATTCAGTAGATTTAATAGGTTTTCATGGACAAACAATATTTCATGATCCAAAAAATAAAATTACAAAACAATTAGGTGATGGAAAACTATTATCTCAATTAACAAAAAAAAAAGTTATTTATAATTTTAGACAAAATGATTTAGAAAATGGGGGGCAGGGTGCACCTTTAACTCCAATTTTTCACAACGTTCTTGCAAATAAAATAAGCAAAAAATTTAATTTAGGATTTCCTTTAAACATTTTAAATATAGGAGGAATTTCAAATATTACTTCTACAGTAAGTTGGGAAAATTTAGAGCATTTAGAAAAAATCTATGCTTTTGATATTGGACCAGGGAATTGCTTAATAGATGAATGGATTAGAAAAAATTCTCCAAAAAAATATGATGAAAATGGTCTAATAGCAAGTTCTGGTACAGTTGATAAATTAGTATTAAATCAGGCTTTAGAAAATTTTACTGTCAATTCAAATTACAAAAAATCTTTGGATATTAAAGACTTTGATGTTTTTTTTGCAAAAGGTCTTTCATTAGAAAATGGAGCTGCAACTGTTACTAGTTTTACCGCAAGTCTTATTACTGATGGAATGAATTATGCTCATAAAATTAATCAATCAGACATGAATAAATGGTTAGTCTGTGGAGGAGGGCGAAAAAATAAACATCTTTTAGAAAGTATAAAAAATAACTTTGAAAAAATAAGCATTGATCAAATAGATCTATATGGAATAGATGGAGACTTTGTAGAGTCCCAAGCCTTCGCTTATCTTGCTATAAGATCACTTTTAAAACTACCTATTTCATTTCCAGATACAACTGGTTGTAAAGAACCATCTACTGGTGGAGTTATAGTAAAAAACTTTTAATAAAGAGCTGTTTCTTTTTTAATATACTTATCTAAGTTTTTAATTAATAAATCTTCGGTTTTTGAAAAAAAATGATTTGAGTCAGGAACTGATTGGAATTCAACATTTATCCCTTTTTGTGCACTTAATCTTTTATTTAATTCAGTAACATATTCTAGCGGAACTAACTCATCTTTCTTACCATAAATCATTAAACCAGAAGTTGGACATGGAGATAAAAATGAAAAATCATAAACATTAGGCTGAGGAGAAATAGCAATAAATCTATTAATTTCTGGTCTTCTCATTAATAGTTGCATTGCAATTAGCGAACCAAAAGAAAATCCAGATACCCAACATTGTGAATTGTCAAAATTTTCTCTTTCTAACCAATCTAAAGCTGCTGCTGCATCAGCTAATTCTCCCTGACCATTATCAAATTCACCATCGCTTTTTCCAACACCTCTAAAATTAACTCTGCATACTGAAAAGTCATTTTCCATAAATATTTTAAAAGTTTCTACTACGACTTTGTTATTCATTGTTCCTCCATACTGAGGATGGGGTTGTAAAACTAAAGCGATCGGAGATGTATTTTTTTTACTTTTATAATATTTTGCCTCTAGCCTTCCTGCTGGCCCAGGGATAAATATTTCTAAAACTTTGTTATCCATAATTGTTATTGATTATTATTCTCAAAAAAAAATTAGGTTTATCATAACTGCGTGACAAAATGTTAGTCTTTTTTTTGATTTGATACTTGACTATTTTAGTCAGGTTTATATATACCCCCTAAAATAGCGGATTTATGAAACTTACATCTAAAGGCAGATATGCGGTAATGGCTTTAATGGACCTGGCAAGATTTAATAATATTAACCCGGTTTCTTTAAGAGATATATCACTAAGACAAGGAATTTCCTTAGATTATCTAGAACAAATTTTTTCTAAATTGAGAAAAAAAGAAATAGTGCAAAGTGTAAGAGGCACTCAAGGTGGATATGTTTTAAACAGAAAAGCCAAAGATATAAAGCTTACAAATATTTTTGATGCAGTTGATGAAAAAGTAAAAACGGTTCAATGTAAAAAAGACTCTAAAAAAGGATGTAACGGTAAAGCTACCAAATGCATTACCCATAATCTTTGGGATGAACTTGAAAATCATATTAATAATTTTTTTGAGGAAAAAAGTTTAGAGGATTTAGTTAAGAATAATTTTGAGAAAAGAGTTTAAAATGGATAAAAGAGAAAAAGATATAGAAAATTTAAAAGATTATAAATATGGTTTTACAACTGATATTGAAAATATAAAGGCTCCCAAGGGTCTTAATGAAGATGTAATTAAATTTATCTCAAAAATAAAAAAAGAACCAAAATGGATGTTAGATTTTAGGTTAAAAGCTTTTGAAAGATTTAAACAATTGAAAGAGCCTAATTGGCAAAAACCAAAATATCCAAAAATTGATTATCAAGATTTGTATTATTACTCTGCTCCAAAAAGCATGAAGGATAAACCTAAAAGTCTTGATGAGCTTGATCCAAAACTTTTAGAAACTTATAAAAAACTTGGAATTCCACTACAAGAGCAAGCTCGTTTAAATGGTATTGCGGTAGATGCAGTTTTTGACTCTGTGTCAGTTGCAACAACATTTAAGGAAGAGCTGACAAAACAGGGAATAATTTTTTGTTCAATGTCTGAAGCGATTCAAAAGCATCCTGATCTTGTAAAAAAGTATTTAGGAACAGTAATACCAGTTACTGATCATTTTTTTGCGACTTTGAATTCTGCAGTATTCACTGATGGATCATTTGTTTACATTCCTGAGGGAGTGAGATGTCCAATGGAACTCTCTACTTATTTTAGAATTAATGCATCTGAGACAGGACAATTTGAAAGAACATTAATTATTGCTGATAAAGGAAGTTATGTAAGTTATCTAGAAGGATGTACCGCTCCAATGAGAGATGAAAATCAATTACATGCTGCAAATGTTGAACTGATTGCTTTAGATGATGCAGAAATAAAATATTCAACAGTACAAAATTGGTATCCGGGCGATGAAAATGGCAAAGGAGGAATTTATAATTTTGTAACCAAAAGAGGATTATGTAAGGGAAAAAATTCTAAGATTTCTTGGACACAAGTTGAAACAGGATCAGCTATAACTTGGAAATATCCAAGCTGTGTATTAAAAGGTGATAATTCAATTGGTGAGTTTTATTCAATAGCAATTACCAACAATCATCAAAAAGCAGACACCGGAACAAAGATGATTCATTTAGGAAAAAATACTAAAAGTAAAATTATTTCAAAAGGTATAAGTGCTGGATTTTCTGACATGACTTACAGAGGTTTAGTAGATATTAATTCAAAAGCTAAAAATTCTAGTAACTATACACAGTGTGATTCCTTGTTAATGGGAAATAAATGTGGTGCACACACAGTCCCATATATTAAAAATAAAAATTTTGATTCAAATATTGCACACGAAGCTACAACATCTAAGATTAGCGAAGAACAATTGCATTATTGTCAACAAAGAGGACTTAATCCTGAGGAAGCTGTAGGATTAATTGTTAATGGTTTTTGTAAAGAGGTATTGCAACAATTACCAATGGAGTTTGCTGTTGAAGCCCAGAAACTTGTAGGTATTAGCTTAGAAGGGAGTGTTGGTTAATGCTTAAAATAAGTAATTTAAATGCCAATGTTGAAAACAAATCGATTTTAAAGGGTTTTTCATTGAATATAAATCCTGGCGAAGTTCATGCAATTATGGGTCCAAACGGATCAGGAAAAAGCACATTATCTAATATTCTTTCAGGGAAAAAAGGCTACGAGGTGACAGGTGAAATCTTGTTTGAAAATAAAAATTTATTTGATCTTGAGACTGAAGAAAGAGCCCATAAAGGAATATTTTTGGCTTTCCAATATCCATTGGAAATTCCAGGTGTAAATACAAACATATTTTTAAAAACATCTTTAAATGCAATTAGAAAAGCAAGAGGTGAAAAAGAATTAGATGCGATCGAATTTTTAAAACTTGTTAAAGAAAAAGCTAAAGAATTAAAATTTGACGAAGAAAAACTAAATAGACAATTAAATGTTGGATTTTCAGGTGGAGAAAAAAAGAAAAATGAAATTCTGCAAATGTCCATGTTAGCCCCAAAATTATCTATTTTAGATGAGACAGACTCAGGCCTAGACATAGATGCGCTTAAAATAGTTGCAGATGGAGTTAATACTTTAAGAAATAAGGATAATTCCTTTTTAATAATAACCCATTATCAAAGATTATTAGATTACATTAAACCTGACTTTGTTCATGTTTTAATGAATGGAAAGATAATAAGATCTGGTGGTCCAGAGTTAGCAATCGAATTAGAAAAAAAAGGATACGAAGTTTTTAATTAAATGAGCGAGCAATTACAGTCAGACTTTGATAAATTAGTAAAAACTTCAAAATTTTCTCACGAAGAAATTAAGTTTAAAAAAAATTTTTTGAATAATTTCATTAAAAATGGTTTTCCAAATAGAAAGCAAGAAGATTGGAAGTTTTTAGATATTAGTCAGATTATAAAAAAGAATATTAGCGATTTAAGTTTTTTCAATGACTATTCACAATCAAATAAAATTGATCCGTCTATTTTAGTCGATGGTTTGGAGCATAATAAGATTATATTTATAAATGGAAAAATTGAAAAAATTGATTTTAACGTCGAAGACCAAAATAAAATTGAAATAATTGATGAAACTAAAAAAGATATATCATTTGATTATGAAAATTCACTAATTGATTTGAATAGCGCATTTACTTATAAAGTTTTTAAAATTATAATTAAAAAAGATTATTCTTTAAAGAAACCTTTAATAATTTATCATTCAACAAATGATAAAATAAAGTCAACTAATATCAATTTGAGATTAGATTTTGAATTAGGCGAAAATAGTTGTTTAAAGCTTATTGATTATTTTGCTAATACCAAAACGAAAAACTTTATTAATATTTTTTACAACTTCAATTTAGAAAAAGACTCAATCCTTAAAAACTATAAAATTGATAAATTTATAAATAATAATTTAAAATACTCTTTTAACAATATTGAACAGGGCAATAACAGTATTTCAGAAACATTTATATTATCTGCTGGTTCAGATTATTTTAAAAATGAGATTAATTGTAATTTAAATGGTGAGTATTCATCAGCATTTATTAATGGTATTTTTTCCTTAAAGGAAAATCAACAACACGAAATCAGAACTTCAATCAATCATTTAGTGGAAAACACAAAAAGTTATCAGCTTATTAAAAGTGTTCTTGGAAAAAATTCAAAATCTGCATATCAAGGAAGAATATTTGTAAATTCAAAAGCTCAAAAAACTGATGGATATCAATTGAGTAAAGCAATACTACTCGATGAAACATCAGAGTTTAATGCAAAACCAGAATTAGAAATTTATGCTGATGATGTAAAATGTTCTCACGGATCAGCATCTGGTAGCTTAGATGAAAATTCAATTTTTTACTTAATGTCTCGTGGTTTGAATTATCAACAGTCAAAAGAACTTTTGATTAATGGGTTTTTAATGGATGTTGTTGAAAAGATTACAGACGTAGAAATAAAAAACTTAATTACAAATATTATTGGATTAAAATAATGAACATAAATAATATTAAAAAAGAGTTTCCGATTTTTGATGAAAAAATTCAGAATAATGATTTAGTTTACCTAGATAGCGCTAATTCTTCTCAAAAACCTAAGCTTGTACTAGATAGAATAAATGATTTTTATTCTAAACAGTTTTCAAATGTAGGCAGAAGCATACATTATTTAGCTGTTGCAGCTACTAATTTGTATGAAAATACAAGGACCTCTGTACAAAAATATATAAATGCGAAAGATAAAAATGAAATTGTATTTACCAAAGGTGCTACAGAAGCTTTAAATTTGGTAGCTAATACACTAGGTCAAGCAATTTTGGAGCCGAATGACGAAATTTTAATTACAGAGCTGGAGCATCATTCAAATTATGTTCCGTGGCATTTTTTAAGAAAATCTAAAAATATTAAAATAAAATTTGCTGAGATAAATGAAGATGGAGATATCCCAATTGAAAATATAGAAAAAGAAATTACAGATAAAACTAAAGTAATAGCAATAACTCATTTATCCAATGTCACTGGTGCAGTTTTACCAATCAAAGAGATAACCCAATTAGCACATTCTAAGGGTATAGTTGTTGTAGTAGATGGATGTCAGGGAGGACCACATTTAAAATTAGATATGCAAGATCTAGATTGTGATTTTTATGCAATATCATGTCACAAAATGTATGGCCCGACAGGACTTGGAGTTTTGTATGGAAAAAAGAAATGGTTAGAGCAACTTCCACCATACCAAGGAGGTGGAGGAATGATAAATGAAGTTAAAAAAGATAGAATTTCTTATGGTGAACTTCCAAATAAGTATGAAGCTGGAACAATGGCTACAGCTCAAGTCATCGCGTTTGATCAATCAATAAAATTTTTAGAAAGTATTGGAATTGAAAATATAATTAAACATGAAAAAGAATTAATAGAATACGGCCAAGAAATTTTAAAAAAGAATAATTCTGTGAAACTAATTGGAAATCCAAAAGAGCGAGGTGGAGTTCTATCTTTTACGGTAGAGGGGGTTCATCCACATGACATTGCAACTATTCTGGATGAAACTGGAGTTGCTATTAGAGCGGGTCATCATTGTTGTCAAATACTTCATGACAAATTAGGTATACCCGCAAGTGCGCGAGCATCATTAGGAGTTTATAACACTAAAGATGATTTAGATAAGTTAAATGAAGGTATTAATAATTGTAAAAAAATTTTTGATTTAAAATGAACTTAAAAGAATTATATCAAGAAATAATTTTAGAGCATGGAAAAAATCCTAGAAATTTAGGAAAAACAGAAAATTTTAATAAAGATGCAAAAGGTAATAATCCATTATGTGGAGATAATGTGCATGTATATCTAAAACTAAACGACCAAAGAAAAGTAGAGGATATTTCTTTTGAGGGAAGTGGATGTGCAATATCAATGGCATCAGCTTCTATAATGACTGATTTGATTAAAGGTAAAAGTGATAATGAAGCTAAAGAAATAATTGAGGATTTTTTAGGAATGATTAAAGAAAATCCTGAACTTAAAAATAATATTTTAAAAGAGGACGATAAAACAAAATTGATGTGTTTATCAGGTGTTAAACAATATCCAATGAGAGTTAAATGTGCTACCTTATCATGGCACACTTTGGTATCTGCAATGGAAAATGATGGGAAAGAAATAACCACAGAAAATTAATTATGGACGTAAAAAACAAAATAATTGAAGAAATTAGAAAAATTTATGATCCCGAATTACCAGTGAACATATATGAACTTGGTTTAATTTATGATATACAAGTGAATGGTCGTAAAGCTGAAATTAAGATGACATTAACTACACCGAATTGTCCTGTTGCAGAAAGTTTACCAAAAGAAGTAAAAGAGGGTGCAATGCAAGTTGAGGAAATAGATGATGTCGATTTACAATTAGTTTGGGATCCACCCTGGACTAAGGATATGATGTCAGATGCAGCTAAATTGGAGCTAAATTTATAATGAACCCAATAATCAAATTAAGTGATAACGCTGCAAATAGAATAAAAGAAATTATGTCTACTGCTGAGAAAAGTGCGTTGGGTGTAAGAGTTTCAGTTAAATCAGGTGGTTGTGCTGGAATGTCTTATGTAATGGAATATTCAAAAGAAATTAATCCCAATGATGAGTTGATTGAAGATAAAGGTGTTAAAGTTTTTATAGATTCAGCTGCAGTAATGTATCTTTTAGGAACCGAAATGGATTATAAAAAAGAGGAATTTTCATCTAGTTTTGTATTTAATAATCCCAATGAAACAGAGCGTTGTGGCTGCGGAGAGTCCTTTAAAATAAGCTAGAAAAAATACTATCCCATAAGTTGCATAGCAGTATTGTGTAAAATGCATATCTAGTGTATAAGATTTACATGAATAAATTTGAATTTAAAAATCTTGTTAAAGGCCTAAAGGACTCTTTAAAAGAAAAAACTTTCTTTAAAGATCTACGTAAAGAGGTTGAAACTGGTGCTAACGGCACACAAGACTACGTAGTTAAAAAAGGTGTTAATAAAGATTCAGTTGCTACTACAAAACAGTAATTAATAACTAACTACTGTAATACATCTCAAACTCTACTGGATGAGGTGCATGTTCAAACTTATGAATTTCCTCAAATTTAAGTGCTATGTAAGCATCAATTTGATCATCAGTAAATACACCACCTTGAGTTAAGAATTCTCTGTCTTTATCTAAACTTTCCATAGCTTCTCTTAAAGATCCACAAACAGTAGGAATAGCTTTTACTTCTTCAGGAGGCAGCTCATATAAATCTTTATCAAAAGATTCACCTGGATGAATTTTATTTTTAATACCATCTAAACCTGCCATTAACATTGCAGCAAAAGTTAAATAAGGATTACCTGAGGCATCAGGGAATCTAATTTCACATCTAGCACCTTTTTTACTTAAGGTAATTGGTATACGACAAGATGCAGATCTGTTTCGTGCTGAGTAAGCTAATAATACTGGAGCTTCAAAACCTGGCACTAATCTTTTGTAACTATTAGTTGTTGAATTAGCAAATGCATTTATTGCTTTTGCATGTTTTAATATTCCACCGATATAATGTAATGCAGTTTCAGATAACCCTGCATAAGCATCACCAGAAAACACAGGTGTATCACCTTTCCAAATTGATTGATGAATATGCATACCTGATCCATTATCACCAGCTACTGGTTTTGGCATGAAAGTAGCTGTTTTTCCAAAAGAATGAGTTACCATTTGAACCACATATTTATAAAGCTGAACATTATCTGCCTGATTAACCAAAGTACCAAAATACATACCTAGCTCATGTTGACTTGGAGCTACTTCGTGATGGTGCTTTTCTACTTTAATACCAACATCTTTTAAATTTTTTAAATATTCACCTCTCATGTCCTGTTCACTATCAACAGGAGGAACTGGAAAATATCCTCCTTTTACTGGAGGTCTATGGCCCATATTTCCATTTTCGTATTCTTTACCAGAATTGTATGGACCTTCTTTACTATCAATCTTAAAACCACATTCATTCATATCATTCTTAATTCTTACATCATCGAAAACAAAAAATTCAGGTTCAGGACCAAAAAAAGCTTTATCCCCAATACCTGAAGATTTTAAATATTCCTCAGCTTTTTTTGCTACACCTCTAGGATCTCTTTCATAAGGAGTTTTCTTTACAGCGTCTAAAATATCACAAAATAAAACTGCAGTGTTATGAGATGTAAAAGGATCTAAAAAAAATCTTGAAGTATCAGGTTTTAAAATCATATCAGACTCATTAATCGCCTTCCATCCAGCAATTGATGAACCATCAAAGAATACACCATCTTTCAACATATCTTCATCTACTACTGAAGCATCCATGGTAAGATGTTGTAATTTACCTCTTGGATCAGTAAATCTTAAGTCTACAAATTCTACCTCTTTATCTTTTATAAATTCTAAAACATCTTTAGTGCTCATTTTTTCTCCTATGTAATTCTGCGAGTTGTATTAACAAAAAAAGACTGATAAATAATGTTCTTTTAGTTAATAACACCTATGCAATTATCACATAAGTGTATAATTAAATGTTTAAAATAACTAACAATTTAAAGTTGAATAATGACTTTATTAAGCAAAGAACCAGTTAAAAGAGTTGAGAGAATTTTAAGGGATTTTAACCCATCAAAAAAAATTATAGTTTTGGACACTTCTGCAAGAACAGCCAATGATGCTGCTGCATCTTTAGGTTGTGAAATTGGAGCAATTGTTAAAAGCCTACTTTTTAAAACAGAAAACTCTTTTACATTGTTTCTAGTAGCAGGAGATAAAAAAGCTTCACTCAATAAAATTAAAAAAACATTAAATATTAAAGATGCTTCTATGGCATCTGCTGATGATGTCAAAAATTCTACTGGTTTTACTATTGGAGGAGTATCACCAATTGGCCATTTAAAAAAAATTGATATTTTTATAGACAATTCCTTAGAAAGATTCACATCTCTTTTTGCAGCCGCAGGACACCCTAACTGTGTATTTGAAATAAATTTTGTAGACTTACAAAAAATAACTAATGGTTCAATAAAAGAAATAACAGAATGAAACAACCAAAGTTATTAGATTATTTATTATTAGTTTTACTTGCTTTAATTTGGGCATCTGCTTTTTTTAATATAAAAATTGCAACTTATTCATTTGGACCTGTAACGATTGCTTTCCTTAGGGTTTTTTTTGGAGCAATTCCAGTTTTATTACTATGTTATTTTAAGAATATTAAGATTGAAGCATTTTCTAAAGATTGGCATTGGTTTGCGATGATAGGTTTTATTAACTTAGTTGCTCCATTTTTTCTTATAGCTTATGGAGTAAAATCAGTCCAAAGTAATTTAGCAGCAATTTTAATGTCCACCACTCCTTTAAGCTCAACAGTGCTCGCACATTTTTATACAAAAAACGAAAAATTTAATTTTATAAAAACTATAGGAATTTTAATTGGATTCTCAGGAATCATATTTTTATTTTCTGATAATCTTTTAATTGATGAAAATAATTTCATATCAGCGTTATTAATTTTATTAGGTTCCACATGTTATGTTGTAGGTGGTGTTTTAACCTTAAAAATAAGTAAGAAAAAAAATGAAAATGTAACAGGATCAATTTTGATTTGGGCCACAATTATTTTAATTCCACTTGTAAGTTTTATAGAACAACCATGGGAGTTAAATCCAAGGTTAGACTCAACTATTTCGGTAGTTTATCTTGGATTAGTTTCAACAGGAATTGCTTGGTTATTAAGATTTAGAATTTTAGTAAATAATGGACTTATTTTTCAATCACAAGTATCATATTTAATACCAATTTTTGGAACTATTTTAAGTTATATCTTTTTAAAAGAATTAATTACTTTCAAAGTATTAATTTCATTAATTGCAGTTTGTATTGGAATTTACTTTGTTAGAAAAGCAGATTACCAAAAAACTATTTAAGTTTTGAAAAAGCATTAATATGTGAAGGCCTTGTTTCGCAACATCCACCCAGAATAGTCGCACCTGCTTCTTTAAATTTTTTTGCAAACTCTGCCATTTTATCTGGGGTCAGGTCCTTACGTTGACCTAAAAATTCATTTGGATTTCCTGTTTTACTTTTTTTAAAGGCACCGGTGTAATTTGGTTTTGGATTAGTTTTTATAAATCCATTTAATTTAAATCCAAATGGAACATTTAAATTTTTTATTTCTTTAAGATTCAAATCATAATTTTCAGGTGATATGCATGATAAGATTATTCCAAGCAGTTTATCATGATCTATTCTATTTATGATTTCTGAAATACTTTCACCACTTGGTAATTTTGTGCCTTCTGATATGTGGGCCCCAATTAAATATGGTTTATCAAATTCTTTTATACATTCGATTGCAATTTTAAATTCTTTAACACTGCTTAAAACATCGAAATAAAAAAAATCTACATATGGATTAAGTATTTTTGCTTGATGATAGAAATTATCCCTGATTTCATTTTCGGGTCTTGTGTCAGTTTCGTAGGTTAAATATTGAGGTGGCAACCCTCCAGCTATCAATGTATTTGGATAGAGTTTTTTTGCTTTTTGAGCAATTTCACCTGCCTTATTATTTAGATACTCAAATTTATCCTCTACATTATTATCTCTTAATCTTAACTTCCTAGTGGTAAATGTAGTTGTGACAATCACTTCTGCACCAGCTTTAATGAAGTCTAGGTGGGTATCCAGTAATAGTTGATGATATTTGTCTTGAAGCAATGCATTTGCACTCCACAAAGTTCCATTAGGTTCCATACCTCTTGCAAGAAGTTCTTGCCCCATTCCTCCATCTAAAATTCTAGTTTGTTTAAAAAAATTAATGTCCATAAATATCCTCACTTTTTTAGTGCTTCAGCATTATGCTAGGCGCACAATATAGTTCAAATGCCTGCAGATTGATAATTATGGGATTTCCATTTTAGCTGTTATGCCCGCAATAGGATCAAATCGGCAACTAAACTATATTTAAAATTTAGGAATTAATCAAATGTAATTTACAAAAAAATTCTAATTCCCATTCTTATTGATACAAATATAACCAATATAGATGTAATTATTGCAAGAACTCTATTTTTAAAAATTTTTAAGTTTAAATAATTACCTAAAAGCCCACCTATAAAAACACAAATAAATAGAGGTATATAATTTAATAATTCAATTAGAATATTTTCTTTTGTAAGTTGTCCCAATATTCCCGAAATAGAATTGATCAGAATAAATAAGGAGGCTGTTGTAACAATTATCTTTGGTTTTTCTGCTCTAAGTAAAAAAAGAATTGGACTTAGAAATATTCCACCGCCTATTCCCACAATTCCAGAAATTAATCCCAGGACTGAACCGATAATTAAAGAAACAAAGAAATTTAATTTTTTAATTGTTAAATTATCCCTTGAGTAAGATTTATTGTTAATTAATAACAAAATACCTGCTACAGAAAGAACAAAAAATAATAGAACTTCGAAAATATCTTTGTCAATTTTTAATGTTCCACCAAAAAAAGCTAATGGAACTGATCCTATTAAAAAAGGAAGTAGTAATTTAAAGTTATGATTTCCAGCACGTATATAATTAAAAGAATTACCTGAAACTACTATAATATTACACAAAAGCGCAATTATTGGAAAAATGAAGTAAGGAATATCCCATATAAGTAAAAGAGCCAAGTAGGTAGATCCTCCACCAAAACCAACACTTGAATATAAAATTGCTGTTATAAAAAATAATATTGATAATATAATCATACAAAAATTTTTTTATGAAAGTAAATATAGCACTATTAACTGTAACAGATACGAGAACAATTGATAATGATAAATCTGGAGGTATTTTAGTAAATAAAATTAAAGAAACTAATCATAATTTGATAGATAGAAAAATATGTAAAGATAATAAAGATGAAATAGTTTTAATTTTAAAAGAATGGTTAAAAAATGAAAAAATTGATGCAATTATCACAACTGGTGGAACGGGCTTGACAGGAAGAGATATAACACCAGAAGCCTTGGATGAAATAGCTGACAAACATATTCCTGGTTTTGGAGAAGTATTTAGAAATATAAGTTTAAAAACAATTGGAACTTCAGCAATACAGTCTAGGGCTTGTGCAGTCTTGGCTAATGGTAAATATGTTTTTGCTTTACCAGGTTCATCTGGTGGCGTTACTGATGCATGGGAAGGAATTTTGAAACATCAATTGGATGTTAATCACAAACCTTGTAATTTTATTGAATTGTTTCCAAGATTAAAAGAAAAATAATTATTTTTGGTATTTATCTTTCCATTCAGAGTAAGGCATCCCATACACATGTTCTCTTGCATCAGGATCTGAAATAGTAATTCCTTTTTTTTCTGCTTCTTCTCGATACCATTTTGACAAACAGTTTCTACAAAAGCCAGCAAGATTCATTAAATCAATGTTTTGAACATCTTTTCTTTCTCTAAGGTGACTGACCAATCTATCAAAAGTTGCAGATTGTAATTCTTTTTTTGTTTTATCATCCATAAAATTTTATATATAAATATAATATGAAACTTTCTGGATCGTATCAAATTAATTTATCTAAACAAAAGGTATGGGAGGCATTAAATGATCCTGAAATTTTAAAAAAAGCAATACCTGGATGCGAGGAGTTTACAAAAAATTCTGATACTGAGTTTACAGCTACTGCAACAAACAAAATTGGTCCTTTTAATGCTAGTTTTACTGGAGATATCGAACTTACAGATCAAGATCCACCCAATAGTTACAAAATCACAGGTTCTGGCAATTCTCCAGTTGGTTTTGCATCAGGAGAAGCGACAGTCAAACTAGAAGATCATGAAAAAGGAACCAATCTTATTTATGAAGTTGAAGCAAATGTTGGTGGAAAGATTGCACAAGTTGGATCTAGATTGATAGATATGACAGCAAAAAAAATGGCAGATATTTTTTTTGGAAAATTTTCAGAATTAATTTCAACTGACGACAGTTCATCTAGTGAAAAGATATCTGAGAAAAAAATTGATCAAACAAATGAAGCTGAACCTAAAAAACAAAATCAAAAAATTTTAATCTATGCTGGTGTTGTGGCAATCTTAGCAATCTTGATTTATTCATTTATTTAAAAACATAGAAAAATCAAAACAAATAGAATTTAGATTTCTAGTAGGAGTAGAAACGTTACAAAATTAGTAATTGCTTCTCAAAATTACTTGTGATGTACTTAGGATCTATTCAGGAAGGAGACACTTGATGACAAAAGTAACATTAGAAGTAAATGGTAAAAAGGTCAGCAAAGAAGTTCCAGACCATACACTTTTATCAGTTTTTTTAAGAGATAATTTAAATTTAACAGGCACACACGTTGGTTGTGATACTAGCCAGTGTGGAGCATGTGTTGTTCATGTTAATGGTAAATCAATAAAAAGTTGTTCTACATTAGTAGCAGATGTTGAAGGATCTAAAGTAACAACTATTGAAGGCTTGGCTAAAGATGGAAAACTTCATCCGATGCAAGCAGCATTCAAAAAAACTCATGGATTACAATGTGGATATTGTACACCAGGCATGGTCATGAGTGCAGTTGATCTTTTACAGACAAAGAAAAATCCAAGTGATCAAGAGATTAGAGAATGGTTAGAGGGTAATATCTGTAGATGCACAGGTTACCAAAACATAGTCGCAGCAGTCAAAGAAGCTGCAACAAAAATGTAAACAATACAAAAGGAGAATAAAAAAATGGCAAGTTTAGTTGGATCAAGAGTTGAAAGAAAAGAAGATACAAGATTTTTACAAGGAAAAGGAAGATATACAGCAGACATAAATATAGCAAATCAAACATATGCTGTGTTTGTAAGATCTCCGCATGCAAGAGCAAAGATTAAGAGTGTAGATACTTCAAAAGCTTTAAAGTCGTCAGGTGTAGTTGGAGTTCTTACTGGAAAAGAAATTGCAGAAGATAAAATTGGTGGTCTAATTGCTGGATGGGCAATTAGAAGTGAGGATGGATCTGAAATGAAAGTTCCAGCAAATCCACCATTGGCGAAAGATATAGCAAACTTTGTAGGCGAACCTATTGCAGTAGTTTTTGCAGAAACTTTAGATGAAGCAAAAGAAGGCGCAGAAAAAGTGAAAGTTGATTACAAAGTTTTAAAAGCTGTAGTAGATCCAGCTGAAGCAATGAAGAGTGAAGCTATTCATGATGGTGTAGATAAAAATCTTTGTTACGACTGGTTACTTGGTGATAGAAAAGCAGTTGATGAAGCTTTTGCTAAAGCTGATAAAATTATTAAAGTTGATTTAATCAATAATAGATTAGTTCCTAATGCAATGGAGCCAAGAGCATGTGTAGTTGATTACAATACAGCTTCAGAAGAAATCACTTTATATACAACAAGTCAAAACCCTCACCTATCAAGATTAGTTATGTCAGCGTTTGGAGGTGTTGCACCAGAAAATAAATTAAGAGTTGTTGCTCCAGATGTGGGTGGTGGATTTGGATCTAAAATTAATGTTTACAATGAAGAGATAGTTTGTAGTTGGGCTTCAAAAAAAATTGAAAGACCAATCAAATGGGTTGCGGAGAGAACAGAATCTTTCCTAACAGATACTCATGGAAGAGATCATGTTACTCATGCAGAACTTGCTGTGACTAATGATGGTAAGTTTTTAGGATTCAAAAATGAAACAATTGCAAATTTAGGAGCTTATGCAAGAGTATTTGGAACAGTTACTCCAACTTATTTATTCGGTCCTTGCGCAACGGGTGTTTACGTAATTCCAGCTGCATATTCTAATGTTAAAGCTGTATATACTAACACTGCACCAGTTGATGCGTATAGAGGTGCTGGAAGACCAGAAGCAACTTATACAATTGAAAGATTAGTTGAAAAAGCTGCAATGGAATTAGGTATGGATAAAACTGAAATTAGAATGAAAAACTTTCCAACTCAGTTTCCATTCAAACAAACATTAGTTCATACAGTTGATTCTGGTGATTATGTTGCTGGATTAGAAAAAGCAAAACAAATGGCTGATTATGCTGGCTTTGAAGCTAGAAGAAAAAAATCAGAAGCTAATGGTAAGTTGAGAGGAATAGGTGTTTCATCTTATTTTGAAGCTTGTGGTATCGCTCCTTCGGCAGCAGTAATGTCATTGGGTTGTGGAGTAGGACTTTGGGAGTCTGCTGAAGTAAGATTTAATCCTACAGGACAGATATCTGTATTTACAGGTGCACACAGTCATGGACAAAGTCATGATACAACATTTGCTCAAATAGCTGCAGATGAGTTAGGCGTACCTATGGAAAATATAGATGTCGTTCATGGTGATACTGATAAAGGAACTTTTGGAATGGGTACTTATGGATCTAGATCTTTGACTGTAGGTGGTATTGCAATTGTTAATGCTTGTAAAAAAATTGTAGCTAAAGGTAAAAGAGTTGCAGCTAAAATGCTTGAAGTCAATGAAGATGAAATTGAATTTAAGGATGGAGAATTCGTTGCCCTTAAATCAAACAAGAAAAAAACAATAGGAGAAGTTGCTTTTGCTTGTTATTTACCAGGTCAAAGAGATGAAATGAAATCACCAATACCAGAAGGTGATGAACCAGGTTTAATAGAATCTTCTTTTTTTGATCCAGCTAACTTCTCTTTTCCAGCTGGTTCACATATTTGTGAGGTAGAAATTGATCCTGAAACTGGAAATGTAAAAGTTGAAAAATATACTGCAGTTGATGATTTTGGAAGAATAGTAAATCCAATGATCGTTGAGGGACAAGTTCATGGCGGTATTGCTCAGGGAATAGGTCAGGCTTTACATGAAAATACTCAATATGATGAAACTGGTCAGTTAATGACAGCTTCTTATATGGATTATACAATGCCAAGAGCTGATAATTTTCCTGAGTTTAATTTAGGATTTACTTGTACTCACGCAACTTCTAATCCACTTGGAGTTAAAGGTTGTGGAGAAGCAGGTGCAATTGCTTCACCGCCAACAGTAATGAATGCAGTGATTGATGCATTAGGTGGTCAAGAAATTTCAATGCCAGCTACAGCTGAAAAAGTTTGGAAGGCTTGTAAGTCAATAAAAAAATCTAACGCTAAAGCAGCATAGGAGGAAAACATGAAATCATTTAATTATCACGCGCCAAAAGATGTTAAAGATGCTTCTAAGTTAGCATCTTCTAGTTCTGCTTTCTTAGCAGGAGGAATGACAACTATTCCTTCCATGAAGTTAGGATTAGCAAGTTACAAAGATGTAATTGATATTAAAAATATCAAAAAACTATCAGGCATCAAAGTAAGTGGAAAAACTGTAACAGTGGGCGCAACAACAAAACATGTAGAAGTTGCTACTTCAAAAGATGTTAAAAAAGCGATTCCTGCTTTAGCTAAGTTAGCAGGTAACATTGGTGATGCTCAAGTTAGAAATAGAGGAACTATTGGTGGATCTATTTCTAACAATGATCCTTCAGCATGTTATCCTTCGGCTTGTATTGCACTTAATGCGGTGATTCATACAAATAAAAGAAAGATAGATGCAGAAAAGTTTTTTACAGGAATGTTTGAAACTGCTTTAAAAAGTGGTGAACTTGTGGAAGCTGTAGAGTTTCAAATTCCAGAAAAAGCTGATTATCAAAAACATCCAAACCCTGCATCAAGGTACGCAATTATTGGAGTGTTTGTTGCAAAACATAAAAAAGATGTGAATGTTGCTGTAACAGGAGCAAAATCTTGTGTTTATATTGATAAAGATTTGTCAAAAAAATTAAGCTCTAATTTTTCAGTATCAGCAATTGAAGGTACCGAAGTAAAATCTTCGGGTATGAATTCTGATATGCATGCATCTGCAGAATATAGAGCTAATTTGGTATCTTTATACACAAAAAAAGCTGTTGAAGCTTGTTAGTTAAGATTTATATTTCAGCAAATGAAAAACTCATTTGATGAAAAAATCTTAGAAGAAGCAAATGATTGGGTAACAGCTAACCAAAAAGTTGTTTTAGCAACAGTAATTCAAACTTGGGGTTCTTCTCCAAGACAGGTTGGCAGTAGAATGATTGTCAATGAAAAGGGAGATTTCTCGGGCTCAGTTTCAGGTGGGTGTGTAGAGTCTGCGGTTGTTAGAGAATGTATTGGTTTAATTAAAGATAACAAACCGTGTAAAAAAATAGAGTTTAAAGTTTCAAATGAAAGTGCTTGGGAAGTAGGGCTTGCTTGTGGTGGAGAAATTGCTGTTTATTTAGAACAAGTTAGTTAATGAAGTTACAAACATTAAAATCCATTATTGAAAAAAAGAAAAATAAATCTGAATTTGCAATAATCACTAATCTTAAAACAGGAGAGAGTGAAATTTTTGAAAAAGATAAACCTTTAAGTAAAGAAATGCAGATATATTCAAATCAAATTAATGAATTTTTTAAATCAAAAAAAAATGGAGTTATAGAAAATTCTGAGATATTTGTTGAAACATATGTATTGCCAATAAAAGTAATTGTAATCGGAGCAGTTCATATTGCTCAATACTTAGTAGATTATGCAAAGAGTTTAAATTTTGAAATTTGTATAATTGACCCTAGAGGTTACTTTGCATCCGAACAAAGGTTTCCTGATATAAAAATAATCAATAAATGGCCTGATGAAGCTTTTAAAGAAATAGATACAAATGAAAACTCAGCTTTAATTGCTTTAACACATGATCCAAAAATTGATGATCCTGCATTACAACATGCTTTAAATAAAAAATTTTATTATATAGGAGCTCTTGGAAGTAAAAAAACTCACGAAAATAGATGTCAAAGACTAAAAGAAGCTGATTTTAGCGATGAACAAATTAACTCAATACATGGACCAATAGGAATTAAATTAGGTGGAAGATCAGCGCCTGAAATAGCTTTATCAATAATCGCTCAACTAGTTTCAGAAACTTATAAAAAGTGATTAGTGCAATTTTATTAGCAGCAGGTCAATCGAAGAGATTAAAATCTGAAAACAAATTAATAAAATTATATAAAAAAATACCATTAATAAATCATTCATTAAAAGTATTACAAAAAAGCAAAGTTAATAAAATTATTATTGTTCTTGGTCACCAAAATAAAGAAGTTAAAAAAGTAATTAAGACAAATAGGAAAAATATTTTTGTTTATAATAAGGATTATAAAAAAGGCATGGCATCATCTATTAAAGTTGGATTAAAAAAAGTATTAAGAAATGATAAAGGATTTATTGTTGTTCAATCAGATATGCCATTTATAAAAGTATCAGATATTAATAAAATTTATAATTCGATAAAGCTTAAAAAGCATTTAGTCTGTGCTTTGAGGTTCAAAAATAGAATAGGTAATCCAATAGGTTTTGATACTTCAATTATGAAAAAATTTAAAAATATCAAAGGTAAATTTGGTGCAAAATTTATGGTCAAAAGACTTAAGAATAGAACTAGATTTATTAAAATTAGTAGTGATAAATCTTTTAAAGATTTTGATAAAGCCTCAGATTTTAGATTTTGATTTATTAAAATTAATTCTAAAAAGTAAAAGAATAATTAAAATTATTAAAAAAATGAGTGGTTTAAAGAATATAGTTTTAGATAACCAAATGAAATGTAATACTCCAAAAATTGCGATTACATAAACTAATCTATGAAGTTTTTTCCAATTTTGTTTTAAAAGTCTTGCCATTTTATCTGACGAGGTGATTGTTAAAGGAATTAGTAGAAGCCAAGCAGAGAAACCAATAAACACAAATTTCTTTTTTAAAATATCATCTATCAAAGGTTCAAAATCAAATCTATAATCAAGACCAACATAACTAAGCATATGTATAGAAGCATAAAAAAAAGCAAATAATCCGAGCATTCTTCTAAATTTAATCCACTCCAATGATTTTGTGATTTTTTTAAGCGGTGTCATTGAAAGAGTTAAGAAAATAAAGATTAAAGTCCACTCTCCAAAATGATTTATTATTCTATCAACTGGTTCAGGACCTAATTTATTATAAAATATTTGATAAATGATTATGCACAGTGGCCAAAGTGATATTAAAAAAACAGTAGGCTTGAAATAGTTTTTCAATTTATTTTAGTAATTTTTTTTCAAATCCATACCACTATAAAGATGGGCAACTTCATCTCCATAGCCATTGAACATTAAAGTTTTTATTCTTGGAGCTAAAATACTTTTTCCAATGACTCTTTCAGTTTTTTGTGACCATCTTGGATGATCAACTTCAGGATTTACATTAGAGTAAAAACCATATTCTCTTGGTGAAGCATTTTTCCATGCAGTGTTTGGCATGTTTTTTGTTAATTTTATTTTTACAATCGCTTTTGCGCTTTTAAATCCATACTTCCATGGAATAAATATTCTTAAAGGGGCTCCATTTTGAGTTGGTAAAGTTTTTCCATATAGACCTGTTACGACAGTGGTTAAAGGATGCATTGCTTCATCTAATCTCAAACCCTCAATATAGGGCCAGTTTAATACAGGAAACCTTTGACCAACCATTTGTTCAGGGTTATAGACTGATTCAAATTCAACAAACTTTGCTGTTGATTTAATCTGAACTTTATTAAGTAATTCACTTAATGAAAAACCTAACCATGGTATAACCATAGACCAACCTTCAACACATCTCAGTTTTAAAATTCTTTCTTCAGATTTAATTGTCAAAACTTCTTCAATTGAAAGTTCTAATGGTTTTTCAACTTCACCTTCAATTTTTATATTCCAAGGTCTTGTAGGAAAATTTTTTGCCTTTCTATGTGGATCACCTTTACCAGTACCAAACTCATAGTAGTTGTTATATGTTGTTATGTCCTCATAACTAGTTGGCTCATTTAGATTACTAGCTTTAGCATTGATTAGTGGCACTGAACTTAAGGTAAGTGCACTTAATCCATAACCCATAGATTTTATAAAAGATCTCCTTTTATTATAAATTTTTTCTGGAGTAATTTCTGAATTCTTAAATCTTTTCATTAGCAATAGGGTTACCCTTTAACCATTCGCTTTCTTCATTTTCATAATGTTCTTTTTTCCAAATTGGAGATCTTTTTTTTATTTCCTCAATTATAAACCTTGAAAGAACATATGCTTGATCACGATGTTTACAAGCAACTGCGATAATTATGCTAACCTCACCTAATTTTAAATGTCCTTTAGCATGCTCAATAAATACAGCTTTATCTTTGATATCTAACTTTTGATCTGCTTCATTATAAATTTCCTCAAAACTTTTGATCACCATTTCGTCATGACTGTCATAAGTAATTCCAGTTACTGTTTTGTTGTCATTGACATTTCTTACAGTGCCTAAAAAATAGATTGATGCCCCAAACTTAGAGTCTTTTAAAAACTTTTCAGCGTTTGAAGTAAGTATTTTATCTTTTTTACTATCTACTATTTTTGTATGAAGCATTAACCTCCTCCGATAGGAGGTATAATACCAATCTTTTGATCTTTTGTGATTTTATAATTGTCGCTAATTATTTCATTATTTTCTGAACAAAATGCTGAAGATTTTACAACTTTGATAAAGTTTTCATTACCATTAAAATTTTTATCTATATATTTAATGATTTCATTTCTTAAATCATCTATTGAAGCTTTATTTTGAATCTCAATCTCCAAATGATCTTTATCACTAAAATCTCGACTTGCTCCAAATAATTCTAACTTAATTTTCATTTTTTTAATTTTGATGAAAATTTTAAATTTTCATTATTAAATTTAGACTTATTTTTATTAATAAAGTCATCCATTATCTTAATTTTTTCATCTTCAAATTCTGAAACTTTTCTTTCATTAAGATCTACGTACAAGGCTAAAATTTCAATTGTTGAGGCTAAGAACTTTTTTTCTTTGTGAATCATTTCCATCTTATATTGAAGTCGTTTTTTATCATGATCGAAATAAATACAATTAATATCTACTTCATCATTTAGTTTAAGTTCCTGATTGTAGGTTATATGAGACTCTACAATCATTGTGCTTTTTTTAGTTGTTTTTGCTGAGTGTTCACCCATCTGAAAAATATTATTTAATGTATCAGCACCATATTTATCAAACATTAGTAGATAATATGAAACGTTCATATGATTGTTATAATCAATCCAATCTTTAATTACTTTTTGAGTGCTTAGATAAACGGACATGTAGAATTAGAATATATTTTTTAAAAATTCAGGTAACCCATCTGGATTAGTCCACAATCCACTTTTTCCACCTTCTTTTATTAATAATTTCACATTATCTATTTTAAGATGTGGATTTACTATTTTACTTAAATCATAAATAGTAATCAACGCAGCGTTAACACCCATTATAGCTTCCATCTCAACACCAGTTTTAGCAACAGCTGAAACTACACAAAAAACTTCTAATGAATTATCAACTTCATTCATAATAATTTTTGTTGCAGTATGATCAATTGGAAGAGGGTGACATAAAGGAATCAGCTCACTTGTTTTTTTTACTCCTAATACAGCTGATACTTCAGCTAAAGTAATTGGGTCTCCTTTAGGCATCTTTTTGTTTTTAATTAAATCAAAAACTTTTTTTCCTACGTAAATTTTTCCAGATGCTAATGCTCTACGAAATGTTTCTTTCTTAGATGAAACATCAACCATATTAAAAGAGTTCTTCCGGAATATTTCTTTTGCCCAATCTTTAAGTTCCTCTTGATTAACAATCTTAAAATTTTTCATTTAACCACCCGTCTTTGAAAGATTTTTTGTTAACCCAGTTTCTCCAAGTTCAAGATAATGAGATTCTTTTTTAAATTTCATTTGTCCTAAAATTAAATCTTTCAACTCTTCAGTTTGATCATCTTTTTGTAGCAAATGTCTAATACTAATTCCTGTATTTCCAAATAAACAAAGTCTTAAATCACCTTTTGATGTAATTCTAAGACGATTACATGATTTACAAAAATCTTTTGAATATGGTGCAATAATTCCAAACTTACCTTTATATTCTGGATTTATATAGTTTAATGATGGACCTGAATCTTGGCCTAAGGTTTGATAAATCCATTTATTTTCATTTAAGTAACTTTTAAATATTTTAGATGAAACATGATATCTATTAAAATATTCTAAATTATCACCGGTTTGCATTAATTCTATATATCTAAAATTTACTTTGTTGATTTTTATATATTCAGCCCATGCATTAAAGTCTTTTTCTGAAGAATTAACACCATTTAAAAGAACTGCATTAATTTTAATATTATCAAAATTTAAACTTTGTAGGATCTCTATACCTTTTAAGATTTCAGGCAATCTATCGTGTTTTGTTATATTCTTGAATGTTTCTCGATCTAAACTATCAATACTGATATTAATTCCATCCAAACCACTATCAATTAACAGCTTTGCTTTTTGATCAAGATGATATCCATTGGTTGTAATAACAATCTTTTTAATAGATGTTTCATTTTTTAAAATTTTAACAATTTCATAGAAATCTTTTCTGACAGTTGGTTCTCCACCAGTTAATCTAATTTTTTGAACTCCTAACTCTGAAAACCCTTTTGCTAATCTTCTTATTTCATCAATATTGAGAAATTTTCGGTTATCACTCTTATCTACCTGGTAACCATTCGGTAAACAGTATCCACATTTGAAATTACACACTTCAGTAATGGACATTCTTATATAAGGAAATTTTCTTCCAAAATTATCCTCTAAATGTTTCACATAATAAACTTATAATAGAAATTAGAATTAATAAATTTAAATGATTCTTTGAAAAACTTAGTAAAAGATTAATAATTCAACTATTGATTGTAAAACTTTTGATTGAATAAATTTTTCAATTTTACTTTTTCCTCACTTTCTTTTTTGATAAAATAAATTTTTGTTAGGAGAGGTCAAATGAAAAAAAAATTAAAAAAATTAAATTTATCTAGAAGAAATTTTTTAACTGGAACTGCAACATTAGCAGGTATTGCTGCTACAGCCTCTGTTGTTCCAATTACAATTGCTAATGCAAATCATTCAGAGGGCAAAAAAGGTTTACCTGATTTTATAAGTTGGAAAGATCGAGACGCTCTGATAGTGCATTCTGATAAAGGTATTGAAACTCATAGAAGTGCCATTGGTGAAAGTTTAATCACTCCTAATCGAAATATTTATATTAGAAATAATATGCCTACAATGACTGATGAGCAAATTGGAAATAGAATGGATTGGAAAGTTTCAATTGAAGGCGTTAAAAATCCTAAAACTTTTACAATAGCGCAACTTCAAAAATTAGGTCATGAGACTATGGCCACAATCTTACAGTGTTCAGGAAATGGAAGAGGTTTTTTTAAACATAAGCCTAGAGGCTCACAATGGAAAACAGGTGCTGCAGCATGCGTGCTTTGGACAGGAGTTCCTATGAAAACAGTTGTTGATGCCTGTGGTGGAATAAATGGAGACACAGTTTATATGACTTCAGCAGGTGTTGATCACCAACCTACAGGATTAGATCCCAAAAAAGCGATGATTGAAAGATCTGTACCGAGAAAAGTTTTTAAAGATGCAATGCTTGCTTGGGAAATGAATGGTGTTCCATTACCTAATGCACATGGAGGTCCATTACGAATGGTAACTCCTGGTTATTTTGGTATCAACAATGTAAAACATCTTGGTAAAGTAGCTTTCACCACAAAAGAGTCATCTGTTAAGTACATGAAATCAAGTTATAGAATTTCTCCAATAGGAAAAAAAGGATCTCAATATCCATCATGTTGGGAAATGCCTGTTAAATCATGGATAACACGTCCTACAGATGAAACTGGAACTGTGAAAGCAGGAAAAGTTCAAATAGTTGGTGTGGCTATGGGTGGTACCAAAAAAGTAAGAAGTGTTAAGGTATCAGTCGATGGAGGCGGTAGTTGGAAAAAAGCAAAATTCATTGGACCAAATTTAGGAAAATATGCTTGGAGACAGTTTGTTTTAGAAACAACTTTAAGCGCTGGAACGTATAATATTGCAAGTTTGGCTTCTAATGGTAGTGATAAACAGCCAGAGTTAAGAATGGAAAACCGAAGAGGTTATGCTCATAATGGCTGGAAGGACCATAGCGTAAATATTAAAGTAGTATAAAAATATAAAAAGTTTTACAGTTAATTAATGAAAATTTTTAAATTTTTATTAATCGTTTTTTTTGTATCCATGACAAGTAGTATAAATACTTTTGCTGATGAAGCAAAAATGAAAAAAGGATTAGAAATTTTTAATGAAACTGCTGGATGTGCTGCATGTCATGTTTTAAAGGCAGCAGGCTCTGTGGGTAACATAGGACCTAATTTAGATACAGTAAGTATGACAATTGAGTCTGTTACAGACATGGTTACTAATGGATTAGGAGTTATGCCAGCTTTTGGAGAGGGTGAAATTCTAACTAAAGAAGAAATAGATATAGTAACTTACTACGTTGTAAATGCAGCGGGTAAGTAATGATTGAATTTAACTTCCAGCAGTAAACTGGAAGTTAAAAATTCTTTTTTATTGGCCTGGAGCTTTATAACCAATTTTACTTGCTTTTGCAGTTGCCTTAGTAAAGTCAATAGCTTCTAACATTGTTAAATTTTTAACTGCACCAGATGCTTCTACTACTAATTTAATTGCAGCAAAATCATCAAAGCTTGGTACGTCAGTAACTACTATAAAATCATATGAACCTCTAACAATATCCATGCTATGCATCTTACCACCCATAGCTTCAGTAAGTTGTTTTACTACAGCTTTTCTATCACTTGCTGGATCTTGTAAAAATCCTTGAAAAGCTTTTGCAGTATAGTTTCCCATTATATATGCTTTCATATTTCCCCCTTTTTTTTTATAAATCTATTCTACTAGCGATATAAAAATGTTGATATGCTTTATTTGCATGCTAGACACAACCTTAAGTCATGATAAATATTTATAATCTAAAAAAACCTAATATATTTAATTCTTAAATGTTTAAAATAAGTAAATTTAATCTTAAAGAATATGATTTTATAGAAAGACTTGCTTTCGTATCAAGTTCAATTTTAGCTATCGTTGTAGTCTGGCTCAGTTATAGTGCACCTTCAATTTATGAAAAAAGACAGATTTTAATTAAAAATCATAATCAGGTTGTAAAATTTATACAAAACGAAATAATTAAATGTTATAATTTTGATAGTGGCATAACTATTTGGGGAGATACTTGTGATGGTGAGTGGAGTTCAGATAGAGTTGTAAAATATATCAGAGAAAATTTAGACGTAGAGAATCCTTTTTCAGAGGGGCCATATATAAAAAACATCGATGATGTAAAATCAAAAGTTGAAGGAAGACAAGGTTATGTAACAGAAAAAGGAACTATATTTTTACAAAATACTAATTTTGAAACCAAAGAAGGATTTAAATGGCTTCTAGGCATATGTATTAAATCTCCATGTATATTAAAGAAAAATCACATATATACTTCTTTAAGCTGGGAAAAAAGACTATGGAGAAAATTACAGTCAAAAAATGTAGATTAAATTTAATATGTGCTAATAAGAATGATTGGAAAAATAATAAGCGAGAGTTATAAATATAGACAATTATAAGATTTATCTTTTATGTACGAAAAATTTGGGCAATTTATTAATGGTAAGTGGCAACAATCTTCTGATAAAGGAACTTATGAGGTTATTAATCCTGCAAATGAGGAAGTTTTAGGACACGCATCAAAAGCAACACCAAAAGATGTAGAGGCTGCATTACAATCTGCTGCTAAAGGATTAGAAGTTTGGAAAAAAACTGCCCCCTGGAAAAGATCATATATAATTAGACGGATTGCAGACAAAATGAGAGAGAAGCAAGACGTATTAGCTAAATGGATGACGTTGGAGGTCGGTAAACCATTAGCAGAAGCTAAAGGAGAAATTAGTGGTGCTGCAGATATTTTTGAATGGAATGCCGAAGAGACAAAAAGAATTTATGGTCAAACTGTAGAAAGTAGATTTGAAGAAACAAGAGTACATGTTTATTATCAACCTGTTGGTGTTGTAGCAGCGTTAAGTCCATGGAATTTTCCAGCTGTATTGTCAGCTAGAAAAATTTCAACTGCTTTAGCTGCCGGATGCTCTGTTATAATCAAACCTGATGTAATTACTCCTGGAGTTGTAATGGAAATGGTAGACATTTGCAAAGAGTCTGGATTACCCCCAGGTGTAGTCAATCTTTTATCAGGTGATCCACCTAGCATTGCACAACAATTAATTGCTTCAGATATAGTCAAAAAGATTTCAATTACTGGATCCTCAAGAGTTGGTAAATTAATTTTAAAACAAGCTGCTGATAAAGTTCAAAGAGTGACTATGGAACTTAGTGGTCATTCACCTTTTATTGTGTTTGATGATGCAGATATTAAAAAAGCCGCAGATATGGCAATCGCTGCTAAATTTAGAAATAATGGACAAGTATGCATATCTCCAAACAGGTTTTATGTTCATGAAAGTAAAAAAGATGAGTTTGTAAATTTATTTATTGATAAAACTAAAAAATTGAAAATTGGAGATGGAATGGATCCGACTACTCAATTAGGTCCGCTAACCACTAAGAAAAGATTAAATGAAATCGAGGAATTAGTTGAAAAAACTAAGCAAGAGGGTGCTAAAATTTTACTTGGAGGAAAAAGACCAGCTGGATTTAATAAAGGTTTTTTCTATGAACCAACAGTTTTTGATGATGTAAAAGATGATTTTACAATAATGAAACAAGAACCATTTGGACCACTGGTCCCCATGCTATCATTTAAATCATTTGATGAAGTAATTGAAAGGGCAAACAATCATGAATTAGGTTTATGTAGTTATGTATGTACAAATTCTATGGAAAAAGCTCATTTAGCATCTGAACAGCTAGAAACAGGAACAGTAGGAGTAAACACAGGTATGATTGCAATTGCAGAAGCACCTTTTGGAGGAATTAAACAAAGTGGATATGGTAGAGAAGGTGGCTCAATGGCAATTAAAGATTATTTAAATGTAAAATATACCCACATGGGATTGAAAGGATAATAAATGAAATTATTAAGAATAGGAGAAGTAGGATCTGAGAAACCTGCTTTAATAGACAATGAAAATAAATACCGAGATTTATCATCAATAATAAAAGATTTAAATCCTGATACATTGAATTTTGAAACATTAGAGAAAATTAAAGCTATCGATACGTCAAAACTTCCAGTGTTAGAATCAAATCTTAGAATTGGTGCATGTGTATCTAAACCATCTAAATTTATAGGAATTGGCTTGAATTTTAAAGATCATGCAGAAGAACAAAACCTTCCTATTCCAAAAGAACCAATTATTTTTTCAAAATTTACAAGTTGCATTACTGGACCTAATGATCCAATTATTGTTCCGAAAGGATCTATGCATACTGATTGGGAAGTTGAATTAGGATTTGTAATTGGCAAGAAAGCTGTAAACATTAGCGTGGATCAAGCTTTAGATCATGTTTTGGGATTCTTTTTAGTAAATGATGTAAGTGAAAGAAATTATCAAAAAAATAAAGGATTAACTTGGGATAAAGGTAAAGGTTTCGATACTTTTGGTCCAATAGGCCCTTACATTGTAACAAAAGATGAGCTAACGGATTTTCAAAAGTTAAATATGTTTTTAGATGTAAATGGAAAAAGAATGCAAACTGGCAATACTGAAAAAATGATATTTAACGTAAAGACTTTAGTTTCTTATATGAGTTCATGTATGAGTTTACATCCAGGTGATATTTGTTGTACAGGCACACCTCCTGGAGTTGGAGAAAATATGAAACCTCCAATTTTTTTAAAAGGTGGAGAAGAGGTAATTTTAGGTATTGATAAATTAGGTCAACAAAAACATCAAGTTATTTCCTATAAAGATTAATTATTACAAATTTAATGATTGAACTAACTATTGCTTTGGGTGCGGGGTTGATAAGTTTTTTATCTCCTTGTGTCTTACCGCTTATACCTGGTTATATTTCTTATATTTCAGGTAGTTCAGTGAGCGAATTGGTAGAAAAAAAAAATATAAATTTGATTCCTATAATATTATTTACTGTCGGATTTTCTACAGTTTTTATAATTTTTGGAGCTGCATCAACTTTTTTAGGACAGGTTCTTTTACAAAATTCCTATGAATTAAGAATATTGGCTGGATTAATAATTATCATTCTGTCCCTTCATATAATTGGTTTAATTAATATCAAATTTTTGAATTTCGAAAAAAGAATTCAAACTAATGTTAGTAAGAATTTTTTTAGCCCAATATTGATTGGTATGGCATTTGCATTTGGATGGACACCTTGTATTGGTCCTATTCTTGGATCAATTTTAGTTCTTGCTTCAACAGAGGAAAGCTTAGGAAGAGGTATTTTGCTTTTATGTTTTTATTCAATAGGTTTAGCAATACCATTTATTTTGTCAGGTTATCTAATGCAGAAATTCTTAATATTTTCAAAAAATTTTAAAAAGAACATAAATAAAGTATCAAAAATTGGTGGTATAATCTTATTAATTACTGGAATATTGATAATAACAAACCAACTTCAAGCTTTAGGTTATTACTTGTTAGATATATTTCCTTTTTTACAAAATTTTGGATAATTAATTTATGAAAATTTATCAAATAGATTCAAGTGCTAGAAAAGAAGGATCAACTTCTAGAGCATTAGCTAAAAAGGTTTTAGAAAAAATTAAAAAACCTGGAGATGAGGTAATCTATAGAGATTTAGATGATGAAATGCTTTTTGTAGCAGGTCTTACTGAATCTGGAATGTCTATACCTGAAAATGAAAGGACTGATCAGCATAAGAAAATGTTTGAATTATCTGATAAATTAGTGAAGGAATTAAAAGATAGTGATAAGATAATAATTTCAACACCAATATATAATTTTGGTCCACCAGCAACTTTAAAAGCTTGGTCTGACCTTGCTGCTAGAGTAAAATCAACTTTTAAATATTCTCCTGATGGAAAACAAATAGGACTTTTAGAAAATAAAAAAGTATATTTAGTAATTACTTCTGGTGGAACTAAAATCGGTGGTAAAGACGATTATTTAACACCGTGGCTTAAACATGTACTAAATTTTTTTGGTATTAAAGATATCAAAACGATTTCAGCAGATCAAATGTCTATTGATTATGAAAAATCAATAAAAGATGCAGAAAAGCAGATAAAAGATTTAATTTTGTAATGAATAATAAAATTAAAACTGATGATGTTATTTTTAATTTTTTTAAACAAATTTGTGATGAAAAAGACGATCAAAAGTGTGTCGAACTAGGAAATAGCTGGATATCAGCAATGGAAAAAAATCTTAAAAAAATGGAAGAAAATTTAGATGATAAAGATAAAATTAAATTTATAGTAGATATTAAAAATAATCGAGATCATCTTAATAGTCTTAAAGGAAAAAATTCTTCAGAGTGGCGTGAATACGCTACTAAATGTATGATTGAAATATTAGATAATAAAGGTTAAAAATAAATTAATTTAGAAGGGGTGTCTTTACAGACTGAGATTAAACCCTATGAACCTGTCCGGTAATTCAGAAAGGGAGAATAATGGATAAAACATATTTTATAAATCAATCTACTTCATTAACATTAATAATTGTTATAAGTTTTATATTTGCAATTTTAGGCCTATATCATTCAAAAAAATATAAAGGATTAAATAATTATTTAACAGCTAATAGAAACATTGGTCTATTCTCTTTAACTACAAGTTTAACTGCTTCAGCATTAGGTGCATGGATTTTATTTGGACCCGCTTCTGCTGCAACATGGGGTGGAGTCGGTTCAATTATTGGATATTCACTAGGAACAGCATTTCCAATGTTCTTTTTAATATTTCTAGGAAAAAAAATAAGAAAAGAATTTCCTAAAGGGTCTTCTCTAGTTGAATTTATGAGAAAAAAATTTGGAAAAAGTTTGTTTAAACTTATTCTTTTGATGACTATCTTTTATATGTTCATTTTCTTGTGTGCAGAGGTAACTGCAGTAGCAGTTCTAATTAATTATATATCAGGTACAGAATTATGGATTACAGCTTTAATCGTATTAATCTCTACATTAGCATATACTTTATATGGTGGCTTAAAAGCTTCAATATTTACTGACAATATTCAAATGATTGTGATTGGAATTCTATTATTAATTTCTATTATTTACATAAATTCTTTTACCAGTTCTCAATTTTCCTTTGATTTTATTAAAGAAAAGAATCCTCATCTTTTAAGCAGCTCTTATCTACCAAGTTATACAGCTGGTTTAACATTTTTTATTGCAGTTGCTGCAACTAACTTATTCCATCAAGGAAATTGGCAACGTGTATATGCAGCAAAAAATTTTGAAACATTAAAGAAAAGTTTAATAATTTCCTTTTTTATAATTATACCGATTGTTTTTTATATGGGATTTACAGGTATGGTTGCTTTCTCAATAGACTCAACAATAAGACCAGATCTTGGTTTTTTTTCATTATTACTTAAAGAGCAAACTAGTTTATTAGCATTGGTAGTAATAATACTTGGCTTAGCTCTCACCATTTCAACTGTAGATACTTTAATAAATGCAATATCAAGTTTAATTGTAGTAGATGGTAAAGCCACATTTAATTTCAACAATAAAACAGATTATTTAAAATTTTCAAAATATGTGATTATATTTTTATCTTTAATTGCTTTTATTGTTGCGTCAAAAGGATTTGATATTTTATATTTATTTTTATTAGCAGATTTATTTTGTTGTGCTTTTGTATTAACGGTTTTTTACAGCTTTTATAATAAAAACTTAAATGAAAAAACTGCATATGCATCAATTATAGTTGGATTAATTGGTGGTTTTTTAATGTTTCCTTCTCCAGATTTTTCCAAAAGTTTACTCGTTGGAGTCTTAATACCTAAAGAACTGTTTGGAGCTTTCGTGTCGCAATCATTATTGTTTTTATCTTTTGTAATTGCAACTTTTTTACCACTATTAGTTTTTAAAGCCAAAAAGTTTTAATATTACTCGATTGTATTAAATGAATTAATAGCTATATATCTGTTTCAATGACAGATAATCAGATAATTATTAATGATCTTTCAAAAGTTTATGATAATGGTTTTGATGCACTCAAAAAAATTAATCTTAATGTTAAACAAGGTGAAATTCTTGCTATGCTCGGACCAAATGGTGCAGGAAAGACAACTTTAATTAGTATAATTTGTGGTATTGTTACTCCTTCATCTGGCACTGTTACTGTAGATGGTTTTGATATAATAAAAAATTACCGTGAAACTAGATCAAGAATAGGGATGGTTCCTCAAGAGCTAAATTTAGAATCTTTTGAAACAGTTTTTGACACTGTATCATATTCAAGAGGTTTGTATGGAAAATCTCCAAAACCAGAACACATAGAAAAAATTTTAAAAGATTTAAGTTTATGGGACAAAAAAGATCAACGATTAAGACAGTTATCCGGAGGAATGAAAAGAAGAGTTTTAATTGCAAAAGCTTTATCTCATGAGCCAAAAATATTATTTTTAGATGAACCAACAGCTGGAGTAGACGTTGAGCTTAGGAGAGACATGTGGATGGTTGTTGATGATCTTAGAAAAACAGGAGTGACTATTATTTTAACCACTCATTATATTGAGGAAGCAGAAGCTATTGCTGACCGTGTTGCTGTTATTAACCAAGGTGAAATAATAGTTGTCGAAGATAAAAAAGAACTAATCAAGAAAATGGGTCATAAAAAATTAAATATTGAATTACAGGAAAAAATTACAGAAATTCCTAAAGATTTAGCCAAATATAATCTTGAAATAGATGATGAACATATGTCTTTAATTTATACTTATAATGTTGGAACCGAAAAAACTGGTATTACTAATTTGTTGCAAGATTTAAAAGATACTGGATTAAAATTAAGAGATTTAAAAACAGAACAAAGTAATCTGGAGAAAATATTTGTTAATTTAGTTAAGGAGAATAATGAAATTTAATTATTACGGTTTTAAAGCTATATATTTTCATGAGATGAATAGATTCTACAGAACAGTAGGTCAGTCTCTTCTCTCACCAGTAATATCTACATCATTATATTTTGTTGTTTTTGGCTCAGTGATTGGTAATTACATTCAAAAAATTGATGGTGTAAGTTATGGTTCATATATTGTTCCAGGTTTATTAATGTTAACATTGCTTACTCAGTCAATAAGTAACACCTCATTTGGGATATTTTTTCCAAAATTTAATGGAACTATTAATGAGATTTTAGCAGCACCTATTTCAACTCTTGAAACAGTTTTAGCTTTTGTTGGGGCAGGAGCTACCAAAACTTTAATTGTCGGTGCCGTGATCTATATTACCGCTTCATTTTTTGCTGAAGTGACTGTTTTATATCCAATGTTAATGATATTTTTGTTAGTTTTGGTTTCTTTTACTTTTGCATTATTTGGTTTTTTAATTGGCGTTGTTAGTAAAAACTTCGAGCAAATGTCTATAATTCCATCATTAGTTATTACACCAATGGTTTTTTTAGGAGGGAGTTTATATAGTTTAGATATGTTGCCACCATTCTGGCAAACGGTTTCTTATTTTAATCCAGTAGTTTATCTAATTGACGGCTTAAGATTTTCATTTTATGGAATATCAGATTTTAATATTTGGATAAGCGTAGGTTCAATGGTGTCATTTTTGGTCATATGTGTGATCGCTGTCTCAATATTATTAAAAAAAGGTTATAATATTAAATCTTAGGAAGAAGCAATTTTTTTCTAAAGTAACTGACCCATTTCTGGGCCAGTTAAACTACTAATACACAAGAGGAATTGTTTTATTAGAACTGTTCAGACTCTGTTGAGCCATCCATTGCTGTTGTTGAGCTTTTACCACTACTTATCGTATTGGAAACAGCATCAAAATAAGAAGTACCAACTTCTCTTTGATGTTTAACACTAGTGTAGCCATCTTTTTCTCTAGCAAATTCTTGTTGTTGAATTTTTGAGTAAGCAGACATACCTTCTTTTTTATATTTTTCCGCTAATTCAAAAATTGCAATATTTTGAGTATGAAATCCGGCAAGTGTTATGAATTGAAACTTATACCCCATTTTACTTATTTCTTGTTGAAATGAAGCAATTTCATCATCAGATAAATGTTTTTTCCAATTAAATGAAGGTGAACAATTATAAGCTAAAAGCTTACCAGGAAACTTCTCATGAATTGCATCGGCAAATTTCTTAGCTTCTTCTAAGTTAGGTGTTGCAGTTTCGCACCATATTAAATCTGAATAAGGTGCGTAAGCTAATCCTCTTGAGATAGCTTGATCAATCCCAGCTTTTACATAGTAAAAACCTTCAGGAGATCTTTCTCCAGTTAAAAAAGGTTTATCATTATCATCATGATCATTTGTTATTAATTTTGCAGCATTTGCATCAGTTCTTGCTAAAATTATTAAAGGCACATCTGCAATATCTGCAGCTAGTCTTGCAGCTTTTAAATTTTTTATCATAGTTCCTGTTGGTACAAGAACTTTTCCACCCATGTGACCACATTTTTTTTCACTTGCTAATTGATCTTCAAAATGAACTCCTGCAGCACCTGCCTTTATAAACTTTTTTGCAAGTTCAAAAACATTTAATGGCCCACCAAAACCCGCTTCTCCATCAGCAATAATAGGCAACATATAATCTACTTTTTTTTCTTTTTTCATATCACCATCTTTTATTTCCATATGTTGAATTTGATCTGCTCTTATTAAAGCATTGTTCATTGATTCAACTAGTTTTGGTGCACTGTCATAAGGATATAAAGATTGATCAGGATACATTTCACCTGCACTATTAGCGTCAGCTGCAACTTGCCAACCACTTAAGTAAATAGCTTTTAAACCTGCTTTTGCATGTTGCACAGCATGATTTCCTGAAAGGGAACCTAAAGTATTAACATAAGGTTCAGAATTTAATAAATTCCACAATTTTATAGATTGATGTTTGCACATTGAATACTCAATTTTGATTGAGCCTCTTAATCTCTCAACTTCTTCTGGAGTATAATCTCTTTTTATTCCTGCAAATCTTTTTAAATCATATGAGATATTTTCTGCGCTCATTATTAGTAACCTGTGCTATTAAATTTTAAAGTTAAGAAATGAATTAAGTTAAATAAATAGAATTAGTTTGAGTCGTTTAGGGTCTCAACTAGATCTTTCATTCCACTTGAACCCCAATCACAATGATCATCTCTCATGTATATGCCTCTGCTATTATGCTTAGCTAAATCTTCATGATTTATGATTTGAGCCTCATTTTCACTGTTTTTTAATTTATTTTCCATGTAAATTTTATAATTTACAGAATTTACAAAATCTATAAAAAAGTTTAAAATCCTTGTAAATTAAAGAAAAAAATTGTAAAAATAAATTTACAAAATTTACAAATAGAAAATATGAGTCAATTAGATTTAAAGATTGGTCCAAAAATTAAGGCTTTTCGAAGACAATTAGGTCTTCAAGCAAATAAACTTGCTGAAGAATTAAACATTTCACCGAGTTATTTGAACCTTATAGAAGGGGGAAAAAGAAAAATTGATGGAGATTTGCTATTAAAGATTTGTGAAAAACTTAATATTGAGCTTTCACAATTAACATCAAAAACAGATATCAATTTAGAAAATACTTTATCAGAAATATTAGATGATAAATTGTTTGAAGATTTAGATATTTTAGGTCCAGAAGTTAAAGATCTAGTTGGAACGAATCCAAAAATAGGAAAAGCTATAGTCAGATTAGGTGATATTCTAAAAAAAAAAGATCATGAAATGATAAACAAAATTGAAACAATATCTGGTAAAATTGTTGATAACAGAAAAAATTCATTTCCTGGAGAAGTTATTTCAGATTTTTTACAAGAAAATAAAAACTATTTTCC